>CAXTCI010000136.1:0-15311 GCA_964242325.1 uncultured Acetobacteraceae bacterium | reverse complement strand
TGCCCGGCGTGAAGATCGGCATCCTCGGCGTCAACGGCGCCGGCAAAAGCACCCTGCTCAAGATCATGGCGGGGATCGAGAGGGAGTACGGCGGCGAAGCCTGGGCCGCCGACGGCGTCCGCATCGGCTACCTGGAGCAGGAGCCGAAGCTGGATGACAGCAAATCCGTCGGCGAGAACGTGCAGATGGCCTTCGCCGGCCTGACCGCCGCGCTGACCCGCTTCAACGCCATCTCGGAGCGGTTCGCCGAGCCGATGGACGACGACGAGATGACGACGCTGCTGGCCGAGCAGGCGGAGCTGCAGGAGAAGATAGACGCCGAGGATGGCTGGGATATGGACCGCCGGATCGACATCGCGCTGGACGCCCTGCGCTGCCCCCCCGCGGAGGCCAATGTGGCCCGGCTGTCGGGCGGCGAGCGGCGCCGGGTGGCGCTGTGCCGGCTGCTGCTGGAGAAGCCGGACCTGCTGCTGCTGGACGAGCCGACCAACCACCTGGACGCCGAGTCCGTCGCCTGGCTGGAGCAGACGCTGCGCGAGTTCGCGGGGACGGTGATGATCATCACCCATGACCGCTACTTCCTAGACAACGTGACCAACTGGATCCTGGAGATCGAACGCGGCCGTGGCTACCCGTTCGAGGGCAACTACTCGTCCTGGCTGGCGCAGAAGCGCAAGCGGCTGCAACAGGAGGAAAAGGAGGAAAGCTCCCGCCAGCGCGCCCTGGCCGCGGAGGAGGAATGGATACAGTCCAGCCCGCGCGCCCGGCAAACCAAGAGCCGCGCCCGCATCGCCAAGTATGAGGAGATGCAGGCAAAGTCGCAGGAGATGGCGACCGGGATAGCGGAGATCGTGATTCCGCCGGGTCCGCGCCTGGGCGGCCTGGTGATCGAGGCCGACAAGGTACGCAAGGCTTTTGGTAATCGGCTGCTAATTGACGACCTGGACTTCAAGCTGCCGCCCGGCGGGATCGTCGGCGTTATCGGGCCTAACGGCGCCGGGAAGACGACGCTGTTCCGCATGATCACCGGGCAGGAGGAGCCGGACGGCGGCCACCTGAGGGTCGGCGAGACGGTGAAGCTGGGCTACGTGGACCAGAGCCGCGATAGCCTGGACGCCGGCAAGTCGGTTTGGGAGGAGATCAGCGGCGGCACCGACGTGATCTACCTGGGCAAGCGGGCGGTGCCGTCCCGGGCCTATGTGGGGGCATTCAACTTCAAGGGATCGGACCAGCAGAAGAAGGTCGGCATCCTGTCGGGCGGCGAGCGCAACCGCGTCCACCTGGCGAAGATGCTGAAGTCCGAGAGCAACGTCATCCTGCTCGACGAGCCGACCAACGACCTGGACGTGGACACCCTGCGTGCGCTGGAGGAGGCGCTGGCGGAGTTCGCCGGCTGCGTAGTGGTGATCAGCCACGATCGCTGGTTCCTGGACCGGCTGGCGACGCACATCTTGGCCTTCGAGGGGGACAGCCACGTCGAGTGGTTCGAGGGCAACTTCCAGGCCTATGAAGAGGACAAGCGACGTCGGCTTGGCTCCGAGGCGACAGAGCCGCACCGCATCAAGTATCGCCCGCTGGCGCGTTAAGGCGCTGGCCTTCTCCCTCTCCCTCCGGGAGAGGGTTGGGGTGAGGGAAAGGGCCAGCGCGGTGGCCGCCGGCTCTAGGACCGTGTCGCGCCGGGCTGGCTGTGATGCTGGCGGCTTCTCTCACCCCGACCCTCTCCCGAAGGGAAAGGGCGAAGGCGGGTTTTTTCCATGAATTCGCTTTGGGATATTCGCACCGGGCGGCTGCATCTGTCGCCGGTGGCGTGGGCTGATCTGCCTGACCTTCTGCGCCTCAAGAGCGACCCGGTCACCTTCGCGCAGATGCTTGGCGGCGTCCGCAACCCTGTCCAGGTTGCCGAGGAACTGGCGGCTGACACCCAATACTGGGCGGTCCATGGCGTCGGCATGTGGATCGCCCGTCCGGCCGCGGGTGGCCTAGCCCTGGGCATCACCGGCATCCACGACCGTCCCGATGGACGCAGCCCGGCGCTGCGCTTCGCGTTCAACCCGGCATGCCGGGGCCACGGCTATGCCCGGGAGGCAGCGGGCGCTGCCCTGCGCTTTGCACATGACGCCGGGCTGCCTCGGGTGTTCGCAGTCGCCAAGGACAGCAACATTGCGTCGCGCACTGTGCTAGGCGCGATCGGCATGCGGACCTGCGATGCGTTCCTACGTGGCGGCGAGCCGGTGACGGTCTATGAAAGCGTTGTCAGGCCTGTGCCGGACCACAACGGTGCTCAATCGGCATCGCCGATGGTGCCGCCCCGGTTCGGCCGTTGGGATTGGGGCAGTGGGCGGTAGACGGAACCTACGAGGATACGCCCTTGCCCATTGGGGAAAGGGTGCTCCGTGGTGTCCTGTCCGACTTAGGGCCGGGCTGCCATATACCGGTCTACCAAACAAGGAATGTGGTCTGGCGGCTTCCCTTACCCCAACCCTCTCCCGGAGGGAGAAGGAGTAGGGCAAGGCATGCTGGCTGTGGTGTCAGGCGTTCCCGGCCTGATGCCGCATCGCCGCCAGCAGCGCATCGACGCTGCCGCCGTGGCCGCTGATGTAGGCGCTGTAGTCGTTACGTTGGGTCAGGCGCAAGCTGACGCCCTCCGCCTGAACATCTATGATCTTCGGCCGGCCGGATGCAGTGCTGACCACCCACTGCACGTTGTTCGGCTGCTGGTTCGGGCGCTGGATGACTGTGCCCACGACGCTGTCCCCCTCGCGCTGGGTGGTCGTGGTCGGCCGGAAAGTCACACCTTGGAACTGCCCAAGCTTGCCGCCGATGTTGTTCATCAGCACCGTATGGAACAGCCGTACGAATTCCTGCTGCTGCTGCGGGTTGGCCCGGCGCCAGTAGAGACCGAGACAGAATTGGGCGATTGTGTCCACGTCCACCGCCTGCTCGATCACCGGCTCCAGACGGCGCTTCTTCTCCTCGTAGCTGCCGGGTCCGTTGACGACGGCGGCGAGCTGGTTGCCCAAGTTGACGACAAACCCGGTCGCGTCCTGCGCCCAGGCCCGCGGTGCGGCGACCAGAGTCGCAACGGCGGCAGCGCCAAGCAGGAGGGTGTTGCGGCGTGTCAGCATAAGGTCGGTTGTCCTCAACGGTTGAACCAGGCCGGAACGGTGGCCCGCTGGTCGTTCCGGGTGGCGTCTATCGTGGATTGCCGGTTCTGGCGATACACGCTTCGGAAAGTTGCATAAGGGTCGAGCGCATTGCGTTTCACGTCGTCAACCGTGTCGATCAGTCGTTCCCGCGCATCGACGGCACCAACGCCGTAGAGCGCACCATTCACGGCCGCGCTGCCGCCGAAGGTCGCCCAGGTCAGCGGGTCAACCAGCACGTCGCCGCCGTAGCCCGTCAAGTCACGTGCGCCGCTGGGCCCGATGACCGGTACAAATAGATACGGTCCGTCCCCGACGCCCCACAGTGCGAGCGTGACGCCCATGTCAGTGCCATGCGCAGGGTAGCCCCAGCCCGTTGCCACGTCGAACAGGCCAGCGACTCCGGCCGTGGAGTTGATGAGGAACCGCATCATGGTGTCCCCGGCCCGGCGCGGCTTGGTTTGCAGCACGTCGTTCACAAACAGCACGGGGCTGCTGACATTGGCCAGGACATTGTGGACAGACCGCCGTACCCCGCCCGGCACCACCCGGCGATAGCCGACCGCAACGGGCCGGAAGATATAGGTGTCGAGCCCGTCATTGATTCGGTACAGGAAGCGGTTGGTCCCTTCCAAGGGGTCGTTCACCTGATCGGCTCCAGCCACGGCATCACCGCCGGTTGAAGCAGGGCGGCTGGAACAGGCGGACATCCCCAAGGCTGCCGCAAGCAGGAGGGTGTAGGCCAGAGGCCGGGTAGCGTGTCGCAGCATTTTGATCCCTGGGGGCCGTCAAAGGGCCCAGTTGCGGCGGCGCGGCAGAGCCACAGCCGGACCGGTTTTCAACCCAACGCCAGCGTATGGGTGGCGTTGCGGTGTTGCCGTCGTATATTAGACGATCCTACGCAACTGTTGCACGATCACAACCCGGATACCACGCCCATGAACGAAATGAGCCGCCCCCAGGCCGACCCGTCGCCCGACGCCGCTCCCACGCTGGAGCGTTGGCTGACCGGCCCGCGCTTCGACGCCTTGCCGACCCGTGCGCCTGCCCTGCCGGCACCTGCGCTATCGTTCGAGTTCTTTCCGCCCAAGAACGATGCGTTGGAAGCTCAGCTTTGGACCTGCGTGCGCCGCCTGGAGCCGTTGGCGCCCCGCTTCGTGTCGGTCACCTATGGCGCTGGTGGCACGACCCAGGCGCGGACGCATGCAACGGTCACCCGGCTGGCGGCGGAAACCAACCTGCACCCGGCGGCGCACCTGACCTGCGTCGGCGCGTCGCGTGGCGAGGTGGACGACGTGGCCCGCCAATACTGGGACGCGGGCGTCCGGCATATCGTGGCGCTGCGCGGCGACGCGCCGCCGAACCAGGAATATCAGCCGCACCCGGATGGGTATGCCTATGCCAGCGACCTGGTGGCCGGGCTGAAGCGGGTGGCGGACTTCGAGATCTCGGTGGCGGCGTATCCCGAGGTGCATCCGACGGCGGTCAGTGCGGACCATGACCTCGACAACCTGAAGCGCAAGCTGGACGCCGGAGCAACGCGGGCGATCACCCAATACTTCTTCGATGGCACGGTGTTCCTACGGTTCCTGGACCGGGCGCTGGCGGCGGGGATTACGGCGCCGATCGTGCCGGGCATCATGCCGGTGTCCAACTACGCCCAGGCCGCCAAGTTCAGCGCCATGTGCGGGGCGAGCGTGCCGGACTGGCTGGGCACGATGTTCGAGGGGACCGAGGACGACCCCGAGACCCGGCGCATGATCGCCGCAATCCTGGCGGCGGAGCAGGTCCGGCTGCTGCAGGCGAACGGAGTGGACGAGTTCCACTTCTACACCCTGAACCGTCCGGACCTGACCTTTGCCATCGCGCACCTGTTGGGCGTGCGGGTGCAGAAGCCGGTGGCTGCGGCGGCCTGACCTGCCGGTGCAGCGGACAGGCCGGCTCCGTGGAGCCGGCCTGTGGCGCGCCCTGGGCGCCGTTTAACTCCGCTCGACCGCCACCGCGGCAGCGTCGAGCGCCGTGGCGACAGCGCGAAGCTGGTCCTCCGTCAGCGGACCGCGACCCATACGTAGGCGGAGCGCCAGCTTCAGGTTTTCCATCTCCCGGATGATCTCCGGTGCCGGGCCGCCGCCGTGGACCGCGTTGACCGACTGCATCCGGCCCAACGCGGCGTCCAGCGCGGCCTTGTTCGCCGCAAGGTAGGCGGCGCCGTCCGGGGTGATGGCATACAGCTTCTTGCCGCCGCTTTCCTCCACCGTCGCGTGGCCGATTTCTTCGAGCATCGTCAGCGTCGGATAGATCACGCCCGGACTAGGGCTGTAGGCGCCAGCGGTGCGGTTCTCGATCTCCCTGATGATCTCGTAGCCGTGGCGGGGCTGCTCGGCGATCAAGGCGAGCACGACCAGGCGCAGCTCGCCGTGGTCGAAGACCCGGCCCGGCCGCCGACCGCCGCGGCCCGGCCCGCGCTCGCCGCTGCCATGCTCGCGTTCGTGCGGGTGCTCGTGGTTATGAGGATGGCCTAGGACGCCCCGGAACAGTCCGCGGGCGAAGCGCCTGCCGTGGTTGCGGCTGGAATGGTCATGATGGTGCACTGTGTTCTCCTGATACAGTTTCGATGTATCGAAATATCAGATATATCGAGACTGCATCTGGTGCAAGTCCCCCGGCTGCGGTTTTCTTAGCGGCCGGCCAGGGCCTGGCGATGGAGCCGGGTCCAGTGGAGGCACCGGGACGCCCACTCGGACATGGCGGCATCCCCTCGGCGCAGGCCCTGCGCGGCCACGATGGCCTGCCGCGTCAGCGTCGCGTCAACAACGGAGGTGGGATCGCAGGGGCCGTAGGCCGCCAGGAAGACTGCCAAACGCCTGTGCTGCTCGGGCACGCCGGCGTCGGGCGCCCCGAGGTCGAGCCAGAGCCACGCCGCATAGCCCAGATCGTAGGCGCGCGAGCCCGGTGCAGCCGCGTCGAAGTCGATGAGGGCGACGGGGAGGCCGGCCCTGAAGACGAAGTTGCAAGGCGACAGGTCGTTGTGACACACGACCTCGATGCCGGCCGCGCAGGCGGCAGGCGTGGCGACCAACTCGGCACCCAAGTCGTGGAAGCGCCGGATCAGCCGGGCCGCGCTGCGCAGGGTCTCGTCGTCATGCGCCTGCAGGCCGGCCGGCACTGCGCCCTCCACATAGGTGAACACGTCACGTCCCTGCTCGTCGGTCCCCAGAGGCTTTGGCGCTCCCTCGAAGCCCCTGGCCGCAAGGTGCCGCAACAGGCACCGGATGAACTCAGAGTTCGGTGTGGAAGGGCGGCGCACCGTGTCGCCAACGCGCACCACGCCGGGCGTAATGCGGCCTCCGAGCAGCGGAACCTCGTTGCTGGGGAGTGTCAACCCCGTGTCGCGGGCACCAGCCGCCGGTAGATCGGCCGTAGCAGAAATGGGCTGAGGAACAGCGGGAACTGGCATATGCCGAAGAACAGCGCGACCCGCGGGTCGGCCGCCGCCGGCAGCACGGCCAGATACAGCGCGGTGTTGCGGTTACCGCTCATGAGCCCCGCCGTTGCTGCCACCCCAGTGCCGAACCCGGCGAAGGCGCCGGCCGTCAGGAGGTTCAGCCCGTAATCCACGGCGAAGGCGGCAATCACCGCCTGCACTACCCAGCGGGGGTCCGTCGCCATCCGCGCTCCCAGCCCGTCCATGACGGCGAAGCCGTAAAACACCACCAGCCACACCAGCAGCCCGTCCACCGCATCTGCCCAGCGCAGCAGCCTCGCCGGGCCGAGCAGCCGCCGCAGCAGCAGGGACAGCAGCATCGGCAGCCCCACGATCAGCCCGAGCCGCACCATGAAGGCGCCGGTGCCGATGGACAGGTCCACTCCCAACAGCAGCAGCACCATCGGCGGCGCGGTCAACGGCACGAGGAAGGTGGTGGCAAGCGTCACGGCCAGGCTAAACTCCGGGTCCAGCCCGACCATGCGGGCGAAGGCCGGGGAGGACGTGGCGGCGCAGCCGGTAGCGAAAATCACCAGCCCCGCCGTGATGCCGGGGTCCAACCGCATCGGCGTGACGACCGCCCAGGTCAGCACCGGGCAGGCTAGCAGCAGGAAGGCGATAATGACGCCCACCCGCACCGGCCGCCGCAGGTGCGCGAGGGTGCCGGCCGGGTCCACCCGCAGCAGCACCAGGGTCACCATCATGAGCACGATGGGGGTGATGACGCCCTTGAACGCCGCCGCCAGCGCTGGCGATGCCACGCCGCCGAAGACGCCGACCACCAACAGCACAGACCCTCGCCGGGCCGATAGGGCCAGTAAGCGGACCGGGAGGGAGATGGGGTTGGACCGACTCCCGTGTGCCTCCGCCAAGTCTTTTCCGCCATTCCGAGCCGCTTGTGCGGCGTGATGATCCAGGGGCGGCTCGGGCTGTGCTGTCGGCTTTGGGATGGCCGCGTCGCTGCGCTCCTCGCCATGACGGATGACTGGCGGCTGGGCTGATGGACCGCTCACATTGGACTACTCTTCGAGAGGGACGAGAGCTGTCCGTCTGAGCTGGACGGAAGGCGTCCAAAGGAAACAGACGAAGGTTGTCCGTTTGAGCTGAACGGAAGGCGTCCAGAAGAAACGGACGAAGGTTGTCCGTTTGGGTTGGCCGCGTTCGGCACCTGTTCTATAGGCCGGGGAATGCCGCGCATGTCTGCCTCATGACCGATTACCTCGCACGCTTGAACCCCGAGCAGCGCGACGCCGTGGAGGCCGTGGACGGTCCCGTGCTGGTGCTGGCCGGCGCCGGGACTGGCAAGACCCGCGTGCTGACGACGCGCTTCGCCCATATCCTGCTGCAAGGCAAGGCGGCGCCGGGGCAGGTGCTGGCGGTGACGTTCACCAACAAGGCCGCCAAGGAAATGCGGGAGCGGGTGGGCCACCTGTTGAGTCGCCCGGCGGAGGGACTGTGGCTTGGTACTTTCCATGCCCTATGCGCCCGGATGCTGCGGCGTCATGCGGAATTGGTAGGGCTGACGAGCGGATTCACCATCCTGGACACCGACGACCAGCTCCGCCTGCTCAAGCAGGTGATGGAGGCGGCGCACATAGACACCAAGCGCTGGGCGCCCCAGGCGCTGATGGGCATGGTCCAGCGCTGGAAGGACCGCGGCCTGACGCCGGACCGGGTGACCGTGGCGGAGGAGGGGGACTTCGCTGGGGGGCAGTCGCGCAACTTGTATGCTGCGTATCAGTCCCGCTTGAAGCAGCTCAACACTGCGGACTTCGGCGACCTGCTGCTGCACATGACGGAGGTGCTGCGGACGCACCCGGACGTCCTGGCCGACTACCACCGGCGATTCCGCTACATCCTGGTGGACGAGTATCAGGATACGAACTTGGTGCAATACATGTGGCTGCGGTTGCTGGCGCAGGGTCATAGAAATATTTGCTGCGTCGGGGATGATGACCAGTCGATATATTCGTGGCGCGGTGCTGAGGTGGAGAATATCCTCCGCTTCGAAAAGGACTTTCCCGGCGCCAAGATCGTCAAGCTGGAGCGCAACTACCGGTCCACGGCGCCGATCCTGGCCGCCGCCGCCGGGCTGATTGCCAACAACGAGGGGCGGCTCGGCAAGACCCTGCGGTCCGGTCGCAACGACGCGCATGGCGAGCAGGTGCAGGTCGTGAGCCTGTGGGACTCCGACGAGGAGGCCCGCATGGTCGGCGACCGAATCGAGGCTCTGCGGCGGGATGGCCACAAGCTCGGGGAGATTGCGATCCTGGTCCGCACCTCGGCCCAGACCCGGGCCTTCGAGGAGCGGATGATCACCCTCGGCATCCCCTACCGGGTGATCGGCGGCCTGCGCTTCTATGAGCGGGCGGAAATCCGCGACGCCATCGCCTATATGCGCATCCTGCACCAGCCCGCCGACGACCTGGCGTTCGAGCGCGTCGTGAACGTGCCCCGGCGCGGCGTGGGGGAGGTGGCGTTGCGCGCCATGCACGTGGCGGCGCGGGAGCAGGACATCCCGCTGGCGCTGGCGGCGGAGCGGCTGGCGGTGTCCGGCGCGCTCAAGGGACGTGTCGGAGGGGCACTACGGGAAATGTTCCAGTCCTTTGCGCGCTGGCGGGAGGCGCTGCCGCGGGACGGGCATGTGTTGGTCGCGGCGACGGTGCTGGACGAGAGCGGCTACACCGATATGTGGAAGGCCGACAAGTCGCCGGATGCGCCGGGCCGGCTGGAGAACCTGAAGGAGCTGGTGCGGGCGCTGGCCGACTTCGACAGCTTGGCTGGGTTCCTGGACCATGTCGCGTTGGTGATGGAGAACGAGCAGAACGCCGACGGCGACCGCGCCAGCATGATGACGCTGCATGGGGCGAAGGGGCTGGAGTTCGACACCGTGTTCCTGCCGGGCTGGGAGGAGGGGCTGTTTCCCAGCCAGCGTACCTTGGACGAGGGCGGGCTGAAGGGGTTGGAGGAGGAGCGGCGCCTGGCCTACGTCGGCCTGACCCGGGCGCGCAAGCTCGCGGTCGTCAGTTACGCCGCCAACCGCCGCCTGTATGCCAACTGGCAGAGCAGCATCCCCAGCCGCTTCGTGGACGAATTGCCGGAGGAGCATGTCGAGCGCGCTGGCTCCGTAGCCATGCAGCGGGAGACCCGGCTGATGTCGGCGCCAAGCGTGTTCGTCAACGGGCCGCTTGCCGCCCGGCGGCCGCAAACCATCGCTGCGTGGGAGCAACCGGCGCGTCCGGCGCGGGACGAGCTGTTCGCGGTCGGCGCCCGGGTGTTCCACCAGAAGTTCGGCTATGGCGTCGTGCAGGCGGTGGACGACCACAAGTTGACCATCGAATTCGAGCACGCCGGGCAGAAGCACCTGATGGACAGCTACGTCGAGAAGGCGCCGGAGTCTTGAACGGCCGGACGATGCCGCGATTGGGCGCTTGCAGGAGCAGTACGGCCCTCTTCTCCCTCTCCCTCCGGGAGAAGGCCGGGGTGAGGGAAGCAGCACGCGCTGCCCTTACCATGAAATGTCCTGGTCCTGTGCAGGATGAGGCGGTGCTTGCCGTTTCCCTCACCCCGGCCCTCTCCCGGAGGGAGAGGGAGAAGAGGTTGGTCCGCTGTGGTGGGACGCGCCCTGTTGTCACGAGGCCACGGGCGTGAAGCGCCGGGCAGGGCCGTTGGAGACTCTATCGGTCGAGGTGCCGGAACCGGCGCTGGAGGCTTATGAGTCCGCGCTGAGCACCGTATGCGAGACGATCGGGTTCTTCCTGGCCGACGAGGACGCCCGCACCTGGCGGATCGAGGGCGTGCGCGACGTGGGCACGGGCGACGACGTCCTGCAGGGCGCGCTGGCCCTGGCGGCGCTGCTGACCGGCATCACGGCGCCGCTGGGCCGCGCGCCGACCGAGGCGGATGGCTGGCTGGCGCGGACCTACGCGGCGTTCCCGGAACAGGCCATCGGTCACCGCTTCGCCGTGCGCGGCACGCATGAGGACGGTGGACGGACGCCGGGGCGGCTGGTGCTGACGTTGGACGCCGGGCTGGCGTTCGGCTCCGGCGAGCATGGCTCCACCCGCGGCTGCCTGCGTGCGCTGGAGATCGTGGCCCGGCGGCATCCGCGCCGCATCCTGGACTTGGGCACCGGCTCGGGCATCCTGGCGATGGCGGCGGCGAAGCTGCTGCACCGGCCGGTGCTGGCGACGGACATCGAGCCGTGGTCGGTCCGGGTCGCCGGGCAGAATGCGGCGATGAACGGCGTCGGCCGTCTAGTACGCCCGGTGCTGGCCGACGGCTGGCAGGCTCGTGCGGTGCAGGCGGGGCGTCCGTATGACTTGGTGCTGGCCAACATCCTGGCGCGGCCGCTGTGCCGGATGGCGCGGGACCTGGCGGCGGCCCTGGCGCCCGGTGGCACGGCGATCCTGGCGGGGCTGCTGGACAACCAAGCGCGGCTGGTGGCCGCAGCGCACCGGCGGCAGGGCCTGCGGCTGGAGCGCGCGATACACGAAGGCGCCTGGACGACGCTGGTAGTCCGCAAGGGCCTTCCTGCTCCCTCTCCCTCCGGGAGAGGGTTGGGGTGAGGGGGTCTTCAAGCGCGGCCCTCGCCGAAGCAGGGCTGCGTGCTATCGGAACGTGCGCGCCGTCTGCAACCAAGACCCCCTCACCCCGACCCTCTCCCGGAGGGAGAGGGAGAAGGGCAGCGGTTGTCTCCTACCCTTGACCCGCGGTCGTCACACCTGCATAACCCGCGCCTTGACCGCCGGGGCGCCCGCCCAGGGCGGCGCTTTGTATCAGGAATACACCATGTCCCGTCGCTGCCAGTTCACCGGCAAAGGCGTCCAGTCTGGCAACAACGTCAGCCACGCCAACAACAAGAGCCGCCGCCGCTTCCTGCCCAACATGCAGCAGACGTCGCTGCTGTCCGACATCCTGGGCACCACCATCCAGGTGCGCCTGACCACCCACGCCATCCGCACCATCGAGCACAATGGCGGGCTGGACTCGTTCCTGCTCGGCACGCCGAACCGGAGTCTGCCGGAGGAGGCGCAGGTGTTGAAGCGCCGCATCCTTCGCTGCCAGACCAAGCGTGCCGCGGCGCAGCCAGCCGCTTAGCGCGGCGCAGTCCGGCGCAAAGGCCCGCTCCGGCGGGCCTTTTTCTTTGCGAGTCTCCCAAGGACTGAAACGGCTCGGCCGGCGACGGCGGCTGTTCACTGCGGCTGTACCGTCGCTAACAGTGCGCCTGGCAGATGGTCGGGTGATCGCGGTCGAGGAATATGGCGATCCCGCCGGACCGCCGGTGCTGTACTTTCACGGCTGGCCGGCGTCACGGCTGGAAGCCGGGCTAATTCCAGACCTGCCGGTGCGCTTGCTGGCGCTGGACCGCCCGGGATATGGACGCAGCACGCCCCAGGCTGGACGGAAGCTGCTCGACTGGCCCGCGGATGTGGCAGCGGTGGCGGACCGCTTGGGCCTCGCCAAGTTCCACGTCGTGGGCCTGTCCGGCGGCGGTCCTTATGCCGCGGCCTGCGCCCTGGCGCTGCCGGAGCGGGTACTGGGCGTGGCGATGGTCTGCCCGGTGCCGCCGCCGCACGGCATCCACCCGCGCACGCCCGGCATCGGCCACTTGTTCATGCTGGGCCGCCATCCCGTACTGGCCCACCGCCTGTTCAGCGTGCTGCGCCCGTTGCTGCAGCGCCGCATCATCACACCCCGCACCTTGGTTGGCGACAGCCTGCCGGCGTCGGACCGCGCCTGCCTGACGCCGGAACTCCTGGCTGGCCTCAGCCGGGCCTGGCGGGAGGGCATTGGGCGCGGCATCCAGGGCGCGCTGTCGGACGCCGGCATTTATGCCCGCGACTGGGGCGTGCCGTTCGGCGACATCCGCGTGCCGGTGACGGTCTGGTACGGCGCCGAGGACTCGTTGATTCCTCTGCACGGCATGGCGCCGCTGGAGGCGATCCCCGGCATGAGGCTGCGGGTCGTACCGGGGGAAGGGCATTATTCTCTCGGTATCCGCCACGCCAGCGAGATCCTGCGCAGCCTGACCGGCCTCTGACTGCACGGGATCTCGCGCCTTGCGGAATACGTGCATATGCTCCTATCTTACTGTCAGCACTTGGAGCACGACGCCATGACTCGCCGCATCCACCCCGCCTGGATCGTCGCCGCCTGCACCTTCCTGGTGCTGCTGGTCGCCGCCGGCATACGCTCGGTGCCGAGCGTGCTGATGGTGCCGCTGGAGGCCGAGTTCCACTGGTCCCGTGCCACCATCAGCTTCGCGGTCGCGGTCAACATCCTGCTGTATGGCCTGGCTGGTCCGTTCGCCGCGGCGGTCATCGAGCGGTTCGGGCTGCGCCGCACCATCGTCGTCGCGTTGGCGATGATCTCCGCCGGAGTGGCGCTGACGCCCTTCATGGTCGCGCCGTGGCAGTTGGTGCTGCTGTGGGGCGTGGTGGTCGGCAGCGCCAGTGGCGTGACGGCGCTGGTGCTGGCCTCCATCGTCGCCGGCCGCTGGTTCAGCGCCAAGCGCGGCCTGGTGGTCGGCCTGCTGACGGCCAGCACGGCGACGGGGCAGCTCGTGTTCCTGCCGTTGCTGGCCTACCTGAACGAGACCATCGGCTGGCGCGCGGTCAGCGTCACCATTGCGGGCGTGGCGTGCTGCCTGATCGTGCCGGTGCTGGTCTTCATGCGGGACCGTCCATCAGACCTGGGCATCCCGCCCTATGGCGGCACGGTTGTCGTGCCCTATGTGCGCCCGGCCGTGAACCCGGCGGTGCGCGCCGTCCGTGCGCTCGGCACCGGCTTACGGTCACGCGATTTCTGGCTGCTGGGCGGCAGCTTCTTCGTTTGCGGCGCCAGCACCAACGGGCTGATCGGCACCCATCTGATCCCGGCCTGCGTGGATGCCGGGTTCGCACTGCAAACCGGCGCCATGCTGCTGGCGGCGATGGGGGTGTTCGACATGGTGGGCACCACGCTGTCCGGCTGGCTGTCGGACCGGGTGGACAACCGGATGCTGCTGGCTTGGTACTATGGGCTGCGCGGCATCAGCCTGGTGTTCCTGCCCTTCGCGCTCGACCCGGCGATGGGGCCGGTGGCGCTCGGCGCCTTCGCGGCGTTCTACGGACTCGACTGGATCGCGACGGTGCCGCCCACGGTGCGGCTGGCGGCGCGGTGCTTCGGCGAGGAGAACGCGCCGGTCATGTTCGGCTGGATCGCGGCCACGCACCAGTTGGGTGCGGCGACGGCGGCCTGGGCGGCCGGGCTGACGCGGGTGGAGACCGGCAGCTACTTTGGCGCGTTCCTGGCGGCGGGGGCACTGTGCCTGGTCGCCAGCGTCATGGTGACGTTCATCGGCCGGCAACGGCGCGTGACCGTCCCGGCCTGACGCGCCCTGGTCCCTAGATCGGTTTGCATCCAGCCTGGAAGCAAACCGATCCAGCTTTTTTGCGAGCTGCGGCTTGCAGGTCCAGTTTCTGCGCGTCCGAACCTGACTGAGATTTACCCTAGCGGATCAGCCAGGCCAGGAACGCGCCGACGAAGGTGAAGGCGCCCAGCAATACGACGGCGCGCAGCGCGCCGGTTTGCAAGGTGGTGCCCAGGACCTTGCGGAGGATGGTGTCGCTGGTGTTCGCCATGGTGGTCTCCCGATCTGATGGCGCGGATGTAGCAGCCCTGCCTTGCCGCGCGAAGCGGTGGCGGCGATACCTGCTCCATGCGTCTTGCCGCCGTGACGATGGCCTACAACGAACCGGTTTGGGCGCCTGCCTGGGCGCGGCACTATGCTGCACAGGTTGGAGCGGAGCACTGTCTGCTGCTGGACCACGGCACGGATGACGGTAGCACGGACCGATTGCCGGTGCCGGTGCGCCGCCTGCCGCGCTCGCCGCTGGACGATGCGTGGAGGGTAGAGCAGGTGCGCGCCGTCGTGGCCGAGTTGCTGGGGCGCTACGATGCGGTAATCCATACCGACGCGGACGAACTGCTGCTGGCCGACCCGGCGCTTTACCCCGACCTGCGCGCCTACGCCGCCGCAACGCCGCATCCCGTGGTGACGGCCATCGGACTGGACGTGCAGCACCTGCCGGACGAGGAGCCGGCACTGGACCTCCTGCAGCCGTTTGGGGCGCAGCGGAAGTGGGTGCGGTTCTCGGCGGCGATGTGCAAGCCGGCGTTGGTGCGGCGGGCGGTTGCGTGGGCGCCGGGGTTCCACTGCTGCGACGCGCCGCTGGTGACGGACCGGCTATATTTGTTGCATATGCGCTATGCCGATCTTGGGTTGGGGCTGCGGCGGCTGGCGCGGACGCGGGGGCAGGCGTTCTCGTCGCCGGACATCGCCGGGCACCAGCGGGTGCAGGACGGGGAGTTCGCGGGCATGGTGCGAGCCATCGCCGGGCTGCCGCGGCGGGAATGCGAAATTGAGCCAGACGCGCCGCCGCTGCTGGGCTGGCTGGAGCGGGTGCGGGCGTCTCGGGTGGAGCGGGAAGGGGAGGTTTACAAGCTGGATCTAACTCTGTCGGGAGACGAGTTATGGCGGCTGCCGGAGCGGTTCCGGGCGGAATTTTGATGTTTTAACTCGGGCAGCGCGGGATCCGTCGTTTCTCGGGAAGTCAGCCGTGCCAACATCCTCCATACCGCGTAAAAAAAAACTAGGCCGGCAAAGTTGGCTGCTACAAGGGCTATGCGCTACGATCCCG
>CAXTCI010000135.1:3479-15476 GCA_964242325.1 uncultured Acetobacteraceae bacterium | reverse complement strand
TACTGATACCAAAGCCTGTGCTCCTGCTCGGCACCCGCTGGGCGGACGGAGCCGGCAATGTCCTGGATATTATATCCGTCCACGGACACCAGTCCCCGCACCTGCTCCGGCCACAGCGCCGCCACCACGCAGGCGGCCCGCCCGCCCCAGTCGTAGCCAGCCAGCACGGCAGGCGGCAATTCCAGGGCGACCATCAGCGCCAGCAGGTCCGCCCCGAGCGCAGCTTGCTCGCCAGAGCGCGGCACCCCGTCCCGTAGCCGCGTCGGGCCATAGCCGCGCAAGAACGGCACGATCACCCGGCAGCCCCGCTCCGCCAACGGAGGCGCCACCTCGTCATACGCCCGCACATCATACGGAAAGCCGTGCAGCAGCACGACGGGCGGCCCATCCGCCGGGCCATGCTCCTCATAGGCGATACGCACCGCCGGAGTATCCACAATCTTCATCGCACCCTCACCGGAACCCTCGCACTCGCCCCATCCGCATCCAACACCGTAATCGCATAAAACCCCGGCCCCCCCGGCATCCAGCTCGCCTGCCGCAGCGCCGGCACCGTCGGCAACGGTGCCCCATCCACCAGGAACGTCAAAGGCCGCCGCCCGCCCATCGCCCGTAGCAGCACCGGCCCATCCCCCTGCAGCACCGCATCCGGCGGCGGGAACAACAGCCGCAGCGTCGGCCCGGCCTCCCCCGCCGCCACCCGAGCCACCCCCGGCGCCACCGCCCGAGGCGCCAACGGCAGCAAATCAAAAACCCGCCCCAGCAGCGGCAGCGCCAGCGACCGCCCCGTAGCACCCGGCAGAGGCGTCCCATCTGGCCGCCCCACCCAAACCGCCGCCACCTGCCGCGCATCAAAGCCAAACGCCCAGGCGTCCCGCCCGCCCCAGCTCGTCCCGGTCTTCCACCCGACCCCAGCCGGCCCACCCGTCGGAAACGGCTGCGTCAGGATATCCGCCACCAGCCGCGAAGCCTCCGCGATCCCTCCATGTCCTCCACCTTGACCTATCGCCACCCGAGGCCCCGGCAGCAGCCGCACCGGCCCCCACCCCGGCGCCACCAGCCCGGCATACAGCCCGGCCACCTCCCGCATCGTCAGCCCCGCCCCACCCAGCGCCAGCGACAGCGAAGGGTCCGCCCCAGCCGGCAACCGAGGCTTGGCCCCCTGCGCCCGCAGCGCCTCGGCAAAGCGCAACGGTCCCACCAGGTCCAGCAACGCCACCGCCGGCAGGTTCAACGACCGCCGCAAAGCCTCGGCCGCCGTCACCGGCCCGGCATGCCCGTGATCGAAGTTCTCCGGCGCATACCCGCCAAAGTGCCGAGGCAGGTCCACCAGCCGCCCCTCCGGCCGCGCCACCCCGTCCGCGAACGCCTGGGCATACAGGAACGGCTTCAACGCCGACCCCGGCGACCGCACCGCCCGCGTCAGGTCCACCGCGCCCGACCGAGCCTCGTCTCCCCAGCGCCCAGACACCAGGGCACGCACCTCCCGCGTCGCGGCGTCGGCGACCAGGATGGCGACGGAGGCCCGCTCCGGCATCCCCTCCAGCCGCTCCGCCACCAGTCGCTCCAACGCGACTTGCAGCGGCAGGTCCAGGGTGGTCCGCAGCACGGGACCGGACCCCAGGCCCGCGACGGCCTGCGCGGCATGGCGCGGGAACGGGATGCGCCGGGGCGGGACCGGCACCCCGGCGGCCTCGGCCAGCACACGGTCGCGCATCCGCTCGGCAGCGGCGGGATGACGGTCCGGCCGCAGCCCCTCCGGCCGCCGCGGCAGCGCCACCAGCAGCGCGGCCTGCGCCGGGTCGAGCGCCGCGGCAGACGTGCCAAACCAGGCCCGGGCACCGGCCCGCACCCCCTCAAGGTTGCCGCCATAAGGCGCCAGGGTCAGCCAAATGCCCAGCACCCCGTTCTTGCCATACCGCCATTCCAACTGCAGCGCGCGCGCAGCCTCGATCAGCTTGGAGCGCAGGGTACGGGGACGCGGCTCCAACAGCCGTGCCGCCTGCATGGACAGGGTGGAGCCGCCCGAAACCACCCGCCCCGCCCGCACCCACTGCCCCACGGCGCGTATCATCGCCAATGGGTCCACCCCGGGATGTGACCAGAAGCGGCGATCCTCGGTATGGACCAGCAGGTCCAGGAACGGCCGGGACACGTCGGCAGTGCTGGTCCGGAACCGCCACACGCCGCCCGGCGCCGGCAGCAAGGCAACCACCCGGCCGTTGCGGTCCAGCACCTCCGTCCCAACCGCGTCCAACCGCGACAGGTCCGGCGGAAACAGCCGGTCCAGGGTCCACGCCGCGGCCGGCAGCAGCAGCAAACTAGCCAGCAAGAGGGCTATTCTTCTCCCTCTTCCTCCGGGAGAGGGTCGGGGTGAGGGGGTCTTGGAGCACACCCCCTGCCCACCAACAGCCCCGGCCCCGTCAGCCCCCGCCGCGCCGCGCTCCGCAGCCAAGACCCCCTCACCCCAACCCTCTCCCGGAGGGAGAGGGAGCAGATCGCTCATCTTACTCCGCCGCCTGCACCTTGATCCGGGCGCTGTTCTGCCGGGCGAACACCCCAGGCCGATACATATCCGACAGCATCGCCCCCGGTATCTCAAAGCTCCCCGGCGTCACCGCCCGCAGCCGCACCGCCAGTCGAAAGCTCGGCGCATCCGAAGTCAACGGCAGCACCGCGGCATAGCGGTCATCCGCCGCCGGCTCCGCGTCCGTTTCCGACAGCTCGCCCAGCCAGCTCATCCCCGGCACCTTCCCCGCAGGTAGCCGCCCGACGATCTCCCACCCCGCCGGCAAGCCCTGGATCAACTGCGCATGGTGGTCCTGCCCATCATCGGCCCGGCCCTCGATCAGCAGCACGAACACCGTGTTCTGCCGCAGGGTGTCCAGGTCCAGCGTGTCACCCGCCGAGGTAAAGAACCTGCGGCTGACCCGCATCCCGGCCCGCGCCGCCGGCTGCGGGTCCACCGGCACCCCGGTCGTGGACACCGACTGCCACACCGCCCGGTCATCCAGGTTCCGCAGCACCGCCGGCCCGGCCAGCACCGCGGAAACCGTGGCCGCCGGCGTCAGCGCCGTCCCATCCACCGACACCCGCGCTGGCCGCCCATCCCGGCCCAGCACCCCGGCAGCCGCCGCCGCCCAGGCCTGCTCCTGCGTGCTCAACAGCTCCGGCTTCAGGTCCGCACCCGGCATCGCCGCCAGCAGCGCTGGCAAGCGGTCCGGCAACAGCCCGCTTTCCTTCAGCAGCACCGCCGTCGCCGCCTGATCCCGCAGCGCACTGCCGCGGTCGTCATACCAGTCCGTTCGCGCCGGGGCGTCCAGCGCGGCGGCAAACGCCGCCTCCGCCCGCGGCCGGTCGTTGGACAGCGCCAGCGCCGCGCCCAACTGCGCCCGGGCCAGCGGAGTCGGCAGGTTGGCCAGTTTCTCCGCCAGGACACGGTTCGCCCCCGCCCGCGGCTGGCCGGACAAGGCCATCACATAAAGCCGGTAAGCCTGCGCCGCCAATTCCTCGGGCGAGGACGCATCCTGCCCAACCGCGTCCGCCATGAACTTCTGCGCGTCGGCAATGGCGCTGTCCGGCACCGTCGCCCCGGCAGTCCGGGCACGCAGCAGGAACTCCAGCGCATAGGCCGACAGCCAGTCCTCCGCCTTATCGCTGGCACTCCACAGGCCAAACCCGCCGTCATACCGCTGCCGGTCCAGCACGCTGGCGATGGACGCCTGCAGCCGCTCCACCCGGTCCGCCCCGCCGGAGGCATCCGGCAGCACCGCCAACGGAAGCCCCTTGCTGCTGGCCTGCTCCAGGCACATCAGCGGATACGCATCCAACGCCTTCACCAGCGCCGCGGGATCATACCGCACCGGCCCGCCGAAGCTGACCTGCGCCCGCCCGGTACCCGGCACCATGCGATCCAGCGCCGGCGTCACCCGCAGTTCCGCCCCAGGTGCCAGCGGCCCGCCCGCCACCACCGTCAGCAACGGACGCGCCGGCCGCACCAGGATCGCCACCTCCCGCTGCAGCGTAAAGCCGCCGGGCCCGGTGACGGCCAGGTGGATCACCCCGCGCCCGGCCCCCGTTCCGCGGATCACCACGTTGCGCACGGCCTGGGCGCCCGGCGCCAGCGTCGCCGACAGGCGCGCATCGCCCACCAGCGCCAGCGGCCCCTCCACCGAGATGGCCGCCGCCGCCTCCCCCGCCGGCAGGTCCAGGTTGTTGAACAGCACCGCCATGCGCGCCTCGTCCCCCGGCGCCAGGAAACGCGGCAGCAGCGGCTCGGCGATCAGCGGGTCGCGCACATACATGTCCACGGCAGCCGAGCCGATCTTGCTGCCCTGCCACGCCACTGCCATCAGCCGCACCTGGCCGTTGAAGTCCGGCAGGTCCAGCGACACCTGCGCCACCCCGTCCGCCCCGGCCTGCACCGGCGGCGTGAACAGCGCCACGATCTTCTGCGGTATCTCCGGCAGGGCGCTGTTGCCCTCGTCGCCGCCCTGGTGCAGCACCGTCGCATCGCCCTCCGCCGGCGGGATCAGCCGGCCCCAGTCATCGCGTATGTCCAGCCCAAGCCGGCGGCGCCCCAGGAAATGCGCCACGGGATCGGGAGACGTGAAGCCGGTCAGCCGCAGGATGCCCTCATCCACCGCCGCAACGCTCACCCATGCCCCTGGCGCCGTCGTCACCGGCACCGTGGCCCGGGCGCGCGGCAAAGTCTTGTCCGGGGCGGCGATGGCCAGCGGCAGGGTGCGCGCGGCCGGGTCAATGCCAATCCACGCCAGGCCGATGGCCCGCGTCGGCCGGCTGCCGTCGCCGCCGCGGAACACGTGCACCGTGACGTAGGCCCCCGGTCCCCACGCCGCGTCCACCGGTACGTCCAAATCCGTGCCGCCAGCCGCGATGTCCACCTGGCGCATGTCATGCACCCGGTTGGTCGCCATCAGCACCGTCGCATGCCCGGCGAACGGCGACACCACATGCACCCGCGCCGAGCCGCCCGCGGGATAGCTGTGCTTGTCCGTAGACACGTCCACCTTGTCCGGCGTGTCCGGGCTGTTGCTCGCAAGCCAGCCCGAGCGGAAGCGCACGCTGCTCATCGCCAGCCCAGCCCGCTCCGCGACCTCCAGCCGGTAACGCCCGAACGGGAGCCGCTTGGCATAATGCAGCGTGCCGCTGGCCGGCACCGTCATATCCGACGCCTCGATCACCTCGTCCTTGTAGACGATCTCGTAGCGCGCCAGCGACCCGTGAATGACCATGCGCCAATCCGGGCGCTCCCGCACCAGGCGCAGCCGCGCCGGCACCGCCACCCGCTGCCCGGCCGGGGACACCGCCGCGACGTCGAACCCGGCCTCGGTATCGGCGTCCACCGAACCGTCGAACCCCGGCTTGATGCCGATCAGCGTGCCCGCCGCCCGCAGGGGGATGCTGGCATGCGCGTGCGCGGCGCGGCCCGAGGGATCGTCCACCGACACGTCCACCTCCGCCCGCACCGGCCGGGTGCTGTCCGGCGCCGTCTTGACCAGGATCTGCAGGGTCGAGTGGCCCTGGGCGTCGGTATCCGCCATCTCGATGTCTTGGCTTTCCGGCGCGAACTCCTCGCCGTCCACGCCGATCTGGTATCCCGCCAAGGCCGCAGGTGGGGTCGAGTCCGCCACCAGCCGCATCGTCGCCTTGCCGGTCAGGCCCGCAGCCGGGGCGCCATACAGGAACCGCGCCGTCACCGGCAGCGGATACGCCTGGCCCGGCACGATGTCCCCGGCCGGCGCAACCTCCACCGCCATCCGGTCCGGCACAAAGGCGTCCACGCGGAAGCTGGTCGTACCGATCGGTGGCAGTGCCGGATCGGCCAGCAGCTCCACCGTCCAGGTCCCTGCCGGGGCGGAGGACGACAGCGTCACCGGCAAATGGACCGCCGCATCCGCCCCGCGCGGCGGCACGGTGTCGAGGAAGGTCTGCCCGTTCGGCCGCTTGACCCGGACATGCGCCGGCACGTCGGCAGGCTCACCGGCGGCGTCGCGCAGCAGCGCCATCAACTGCACGGTCTCGCCGGGCCGGTAGATGCCGCGGTCCGTCCAGGCGAAGGCATCCAGCGGGCCGGGGTCCGGCGCGCCCTCCACCCCGCGGTCCGACAGGTCGAAGGCGGCGGACGTCAGGTCCAGCGCCACGAAGTCGTCGCCCAGCACGCCATGCAGGGCCTGGGGCGCCTGCGGCCCGGTGCCGCGCAGCAACGGCGCCGCGAACCGCGCGACTCCCTGGGCGTCCGTCGTCGCCACCGCCAGCACGTCGTTGCTGCGCGCCAGCAGGCTGAGCGCCACGCCCGCCCGCGGCAGCGCGTCACCAAAGCTGCGCACCTGCACCGTCAGCCCGTCCGTTCCCCGCCAGACCGTCGGCGCCAGGTCGGTGCGGATGACCACCTGGACCGCCCCCTCCGAGCCGTCCGGCGCCCCGTCCCCCGGCGTCGCCTGCACCAGGTAGGCCCCGGCATCCGTGAACACGTCCGGCAACGGCAGGGCGGTGCGGACGACCTGGTTCACCTGCTGATGCGGGATGTCGGCCCGGCCCTCCCACACGATCTTGCCGTTCTCCTCCTGGCTGGTGAAGTTATACGGCTCGACCGCCTCCCCCGGCGTCGTTTCGCGGGTCCAGGGCACCAGGTTGCGCTCGGCCAGGCGCAGCACGCGCAGCTTGACCGCGGCCAGGTTCACCGTCGCCAGGCTCACCCGCGGCGCCTGGCCGCGCGGCAGCAGGAATAGCCGGCTGTCGAAGATGATGCGCGGCTGCCGGTTCGGCATCACCACTTGCAGCACCGCATCCTTGTTCAGGGCGAGGCCGTCCTCGCCGGGCATCCCGGCCCGCAGCGTGACCTGCGTGGTGGCGCCCAGGCTTAGGCCGGCGATGCAGATGGCGTCGCCTTCCCGCGTCACGGCGGCGCCGGGCTGCGCCGGCTCCAGCCGCAGCCAATCTGCGGGAACGAAATCGCTGCGGCGCACCGGGGCCGTCGTGAACTCGATGCAGGCCGTCGGCGGATCGGCCTCCGCTTCCGTCCGCACCCGGCGGACCTGGATTCCGGCGGCCCGGCGGGCGTCGGCCAGTTGCCGCTTGTATCCAGCATCGTCAGGCGCCCGCTCCAGCACCGCCTCTAACGCTTGGATCGAAACCTCCGGGTGGTCCGCCACGCGCATCGCCTCGGCGATCACCAGCAGCGACGGTATCTCCCCCGCCCCGGCCTCTGCGGACTTGAACGCCTGCCAGGCCGCTTGTGCCGCCCGCGGCGCATCCGGCGGAACCCGGCGGAGCTGGGCGCGGGCCAGGGCCAGCCACATCTCGCTCTTTGCGTCGGTGCCCGCCAGCCGTGCTTCGAGCGCAGCGGCAACCCCAGGCCAATCGTTGCGCCGGCCCGCATCGGCGGCGCGCTGCTCCGCCAGCCGGGCCGCCTGCGGCGTCAGCCCGGCGGGACTACGGGCATGCAGGGCCGCCGCATAGGCCGTGCTGTCGCGGTCCAGGCCGGGCACCTGGAAATCCTCCGCCCCTGCCGGGCCGATCAGCCCCAACAAAAACAGCAGAACCGGCAGGAGTTGGCGCATGATGGCCTCTCAGATGCGTGACCTGCCCAATGTAGCCGGGAGCAGCAAGGTGTTGCTAGGCCGAAGGTGCAGCAGACCAGGACTGTCAACAATCTACCCACAAGCCGCCTAACTGCCTATTCTTCGGGCTACTGACCAGTCAGTGCGCGATGACCCCAGCTTTGTAGGGTGGCATACTGCTTGCGTAGTTGAGCTAATCCCGCATGAACGGATCGCGCTTGCCCACACCATGACACCACGCCCCTGGCTACGCCTGCCATAGAAGTCCGCCCGGCCGACTTGCCGCCGGCTGGCCCATCCCTGACTGACCCAACGACACGGGAGAACACAGCTTGAACGACGCGAAGACCGCCCTGGGCCTGAAGATCAAGGGCATTAAGAAGAAAAACGGCTGGACCTGGGCGGATGTTGCCGGAAAGCTGGGCCATGCCCCGGTCTGGACTTGTGCCGCCTGTCTCGGCCAGATGAGCATGACGCCGGAAACTGCTGAAAAGGCCGGCGTGCTGTTCGGCCTATCGGACGAGGAGGTCGGCCTGCTGGCAGAAGCTCCCTATCGCGGGTCGCTGCCGACCGCAGTGCCGACGGACCCGCTGATCTATCGCTTCTACGAGCTGATCCAAGTCTATGGAACCACGTGGAAGGACATGATCCACGAGGAATTCGGCGACGGGATCATGAGCGCGATCGACTTCGACATGACCCTGGAGCGCCAGCCCGACCAGAAGGGCGACCGCGTCCGCATGACCATGTCCGGCAAGTTCCTGCCGTACAAGCGATACTAAAGCCTATTGCCCTTCTCCCTCTCCCTCCGGGAGAGGGTCGGGGTGAGGGGGTCTTGGCTGCAGAGCTGGAAGCCTCCAGTTCAACTGAACCAAGGCTCCTCACCAGATGGCGAAACGTCCGCCCGCCCCCTCACCCCAACCCTCTCCTGTAGGGAGAAGGAGAAGCACCCAGCCCCTATCCAACCCCCGCCACGTAGGCCTTGAGGCTGTCCACCTCTTGGTCCTGCTGGCTCAACCGTGCCTTCACGACATCGCCGATGCTGACGATGCCGAGCAGGCGCTCCCCATCCATCACCGGCAGATGCCGGAACCGCCCAGCCGTCATCATGGCCGTCGCCTCGACCACCGTCGTTCGGGGTTCGGCGGTCTGCAGCTCGGTTGTCATCAACTGCGCCGCAGTCATCTCCAACGTGCGCCCTCCCTGCTCAGCCAGGCTGCGGACGACATCGCGCTCGCTGAGTATCCCCATCACCTGCCCGGCCGTATCGAGAACCAGAACGGCGCCGATCCGACGCTCAGTCAGGCTTTGCACGACCTCGGCGATGGTCGCCGTGGGACGGACATGGGCAACCTCAGACCCTTTTTGCTTTAGAATGGCTGCAACGGTCATGGACGGTCCTCCAACCTATGGGATCGTCAACTGTGCACCATCACCATTCCAGATTGCAAACGGTAGCTGAGCAGGTGCAGCAATCCATCCTGGCAACCTCACTCCGCGGCGAGCGCCGGTTGCGCGGATGGGGCCAACTGCGTCGCCACCAGGTCGGCAAAGCGCCCGCGCTTGGCGATTAGCGCGTCGAAGCTGCCGCGCTCGACAATTCGGCCGCCGTCGAAAACCAAGATCTCGTCGGCATCCCGCACCGTGCTGAGCCGATGGGCGATGATGAACGTCGTGCGGCCCTTCATCAGGGTCTGCATCGCCCGGGACACCCGGGCCTCCGTTGCGGCATCCAGCGCGCTCGTCGCCTCGTCCAGGATCAGGATCGGCGGGTCCTTCAGCAGCGCACGCGCAATCGCCAGGCGTTGGCGCTGGCCACCAGACAACGTAGTGCCGCGTTCACCCACCACGGTGGAGTAGCCTTGAGGCTGGCGTATAATGAACTCATGCGCGTCCGCCAGGCGGCAGGCCCGCTCCAACTCCTCGTCCGTTGCGTCATAGCGGCCGATCCGCAGGTTCTCACGGATCGAGCGGTTGAACAGCATGCTTTCCTGGAACACCACCCCGATGGACCGGCGCAGGCTCTCCAGCGTCACGCCGCGCAGGTCCTGTCCGTCAATGCGCACGACGCCCTCAACCGGGTCCCACAGGCGCTGCAACAGGTTCATCGCCGTGCTCTTGCCGGCGCCGGTTTGGCCGACCAGGGCAACCGACGTTCCAGGCCGGGCGGTGAACGACACCTGGTCGAGGATGCGGGGACCGCCGGGGTAGGCGAAGGACACGCCCTCGAACACCACCTCGCCCTGGGAGGCCCTCAGCTCCGCCGCGTCCGCCAACTCCGGCACGGACGACTTGGCATCCAGCACGCCGAAGAAGTCCTCCAGGATCGGCAACTGGAAGAACAGGCGCGAGGCGAACTGCACCGCCGACTCCATCCGCCCGATCAGCAGCGTCGCGAACCCCATGAAGGACACGATCTCCCCGACCGTCGCCTGGCCTTCGATGTGCAGCAGGGTGCCGATCACGACGATGGAGATCACCGCCAAGGTGCTGCTGGCACGCGTCAGGACATTGACGACGGCCCACCATGTCAGCACCGGAAACTGATAGCGGATCACGTCATCCACGATCTGCCCGAACAAGCGGCTTTCCGCCTGCAGCCGGGTGAACGACTGCACCACCATGACGTTGGCCAGGGCGTCCTGCGCCGTGCCGGCAAGGTGCGAATGAAAGTGCTCGACCCGGCGCTGCCCAGCTTCCGTCTTCTGCACCACCAGCGTCGTCAACGTGACCAGCACGATCACCAGCACCACCAAGGTCAGCGCCAGCCGCCAGTTGAGCATGAACGTCAGCGGCAGCAACAGGACCACGGCGACGATGGTGGACAACTGGTCCTTGAAGAAGGTCAGCCACAGCCCGAACAGGCTGTCCGATCCGCCCAGCATCACCTTCATCAGCCGTCCCGAGTGGATGTCACCGTGAAACGACAGCGGCAAGGACAGCACGTGCCCGAAGTAGCGGTTCATCACCGACAGGCGGTTCCGGTGCGCCATGCGCTCCGAGTGGAGCGACGTCGCGATGTTGGCCAGGATCGACCCGGCGCCCACGGCGAACCAGATGGCGAGCAGTTGCCCCGCTTCCGTCCACAGGGCGCTGCGCTCCATGCCATCCGAGCGCGTCAGCAGCCCGATGACCCGGCCGAACAGCAGCGGGTCAAGGAACTGCAATCCGGCAACAAGGATGTTGGCGAATCCCAGCATGGCGACCAGCCGGCGGTCACCGGCAAGAACGGCCAAGGCGCGACGGTAAACCTTAGTAAATCGCATGTGACCATCCGCAGCGAGCAGGTGATGGGAAGGCACTTAATCATGGGCGGTCCAGGCGATTTCGCCCGTCCCGCCGTGATCATCTTCTGACAAGAAGGCGAGAACACGGCAGAGAACGATGGTTTGCGGCTGCGGTTCAGAATTGTTCCGCGCTGAACCAACGGCCCGGTGCCACGAACTCCTCTTGCGCCTCGATCAGCAGGATCTCGCGCGACTTTGCGGCCAAAGTACGGCGGAGCAGGCCGTGCACCGCGCTTCCCGCGGCTTCCAGCGCCTCCCCGGCGTGGCCGCTCCGCAAAAGGTGAAACAGGAACAAGGCGGCAATGGCATCCCCGGCGCCATTGACCTGCATCGGCAGCAGCGGGGTGCGCAGCAGCCACGCCCCGGTTCGGCTGGCGGCCAGCATGTCCGTGGCGTCATCCGGCGTTTCGTCGGTGCGCATGCTGGTGACCAGCACCGTGGCCGGACCGGCCGGCGCCATGGCGGCCTGCAGCGCCGCCACCGCGGCGGCGGCGTCCGCGCGGGTACGGACGGTGCGCCCGGTCAGGTACTCGAGTTCGAAGCTGTTGGGCGTCAGGATGTCGGCGGCGGGTACCGCCTGGGCACGCATCAGCTCGGGAATGCCCGGCCGGACGAAGACGCCCGGCCCGGTGTCGCCGATGACGGGATCGCAGCAGTACAGCATCGCCGGGTTGGCGGCACGGACCCGGGCAACGGCGTCCAGCACGGCCTCACCCACCCCGGCGTCGCCCAGGTAGCCCGACAGCACCGCATCGCAGCCAGACAGCACGCCGCGGGTGGCGATCCCCTCCACGACTTCCCGCACGGCCTGGCCACCGAACACCTGCCCGGTCCAGGCGCCATAGCCCGGATGGTTGCTGAACTGCACGGTGTTGACGGCCCAAACCTCGGCCCCCAGACGCTGCAGCGGGAACACCGCGGCGGCATTACCGACATGGCCGTAGGCGACCCAGGACTGGATGGACAGGATGTTCAAGGGGGCAGGCTCCCGCCGCATGCGCCCGGTGGCTGGTGCGGCGACATGCCTGCCGGTGCCGCCGCGCGGCGCGGACGCTAGCGGCGGCGCGCCGAGGGGGCAACGGTGTTGCCCCCGGGTCAACGGTGTTGCCCCCGGGTCAACGGTGTTG
>CAXTCI010000135.1:0-3379 GCA_964242325.1 uncultured Acetobacteraceae bacterium | reverse complement strand
GGGGCAACGGTGTTGCCCCCGGGTCAACGGTGTTGCCCCCGGGTCAACGGTGTTGTCCCTGGGGTCGACGGGGTTGCCGGACGGGCATGCGGCGGCTATCGCCAGGCCCTACTCCCTACCCGAAAGGCGCATCATGGCCGTCCCGCTGCTGTTCCAGCCTATCACCTTCCGCTCCGTCACGGCCCGCAACCGGATCGCGGTATCGCCGATGTGCCAGTACAGCGCAGATGACGGGCTGGGCTGGGACTGGCACGTGCAGACCCTAGGCTCCAAGGCCGCCGCCGGACCCGGCATCGTGTTCACCGAGGCGACGCACACTTCCGCCATCGGCCGGATCACGCCGGGCTGCCTGGGCGCCTACCGGGCGGAGCATGGCGAGTTCCTGCGCCGGCTCGCCACGCTGATTACCTACAGCGGCGCGGTGCCGGGCATCCAGATCAGCCATGCCGGACGCAAGGCGAGCAGCCAGCGCCCCTGGGAAGGCGGCAAGGCGCTGCTGCCGTCCGACGGCGGCTGGGAGGCGCAGGCGCTCAGCGGCATCCCGTTCCACGACAACTCGCCGCCGCCGCACGAGATGTCCGCCGCCGAGCTGCACGGCATCGTGGCCGAGTTCGCCGCCTCCGTCGCCATGGCGAGGCAGGCCGGGTTCAAGGTCGTGGAGATGCACGCGGCGCACGGCTACCTGCTGCACTCCGCGCTGTCGCCGATCTCCAACAGGCGCAACGACGGATATGGCGGCGACCTCGCGGGACGGGCGCGCCTGCTGATGGAGGTGCTGGACGCCGTGCGGGCGGAGTGGCCGGACGACCTGCCGCTGTTCGTCCGCCTTTCCTGCACCGATTGGATGCAGGGCGGACTGACCGCGGATGACACCGTGGAGGTTGCGCGCTGGCTGCGGGCGCGCGGCGACGTTGACCTAATCGATTGCTCGACGGGCGGCGTGTCGCCGGCGGCGCGCATCCCCTCGGTGCATCCAGGCTACCAGGTGCCCTACGCCGACCGCATCCGGCGGGACGCGGGGATCGCCACCGGCGCCGTGGGCATGATCCGCTCGGCAGATCAGGCAGAGGAAATCCTCGGCAATGAACGGGCCGACATCGTGTTCATCGGGCGCGCCGTGCTGGCGGACCCTGCCTGGACCCTGCGCGCGGCGGACACGCTGCACGCGCCGCTTGACCTGCCGGTGCAGTATCAGCGCAGCAGGCACTGAAACGCACGAAAGCTTGCCGCCGGGGTTGCCTGCTTTCCTTTGAGGTCTGGCCTCCGCTGCCGGTCGGCTTCAGCAGCTTCCACAGGGGCGTCGAGGCGGCTGCGGACAACAGGCTTGATCGTCCCTGGCACCCTGAGCAAAATTTGTCGCTCGGAACCAGGGGCGGCGTGCGATGCGGTTTGCAGGCTTGGTCATGAAAATCGTGGGCGTCGCGCTGGCAAGCAGTCCTGCAACCGCCGCCGATCTCGTCGCGATCAAGCCAGGCGTAATGTGCTCGTCGGCCGAGGCGCTCGGCAAGCTGACGCTGCCCGGCGGCGACAGCCGGACGCACGCGCCCTTTCCCAAGGCCGAAGACCTGGCCGTGGCGGGGTCGGGCGGATGCATCGACATCCCGCTCGGCACCCGGGTCACGGTGCAGCAGGCGTTCAGGAACACCTCCATCGTAACCTACGACGGCGTTGGCGGCATGGCGGCCGGCACGATGGTGGTGCCCAACATAGATTTCCAGCCGGCGACCTCCGCCGCGCAAGCGCCTGCCCCGGCGACGCAGGGCGGCCCAGCGTTGCCGATGCCGAACGGCTACTCCGTCGCGCAACGCGTGCCGGTCGGGGGCACGGGCGGCGACACCCTCGTGATCCTGCGGGATCGGCGGATCACCCCGACCTTGATGGAACTAACGCAGGGAAACGGCGGCAACCCTTACATGATGTTCGAACAGGGCGATCCGCTCCTGGCCGAGTTCGAGCGGCATCCTTTCCTGAACGCCCAACTGCTCCTGGTCTCCGCATCCGGCGCCGTCATCGCGCAAAAGCGGCTGGAGCGCCCGTTGGCGGACATCAAGCCGGCTCCGTTGCATGGGCTGCCCTCCCCGGCGTTCCTGCTAGACGTGGATTACAGGACCGGAATGGGAGTCAACAACGGTCTCGATACACAGCTCCTCGTCCCCTCGGAGCGGCGCCTTGATCCTGTCGAGGCTGTCGCCGAGCGCGGCGGGATCGGCGGCGGCCCCATCTATCTGGACATCACCCTGCGCGCGGGCTGGCAGATCGTGCCCGCACGTTCCGGCGGGACCGAAGAAATCGTGTCCATATCGTGCCAGGGCAGTAGAAGTGGGCAACCGCTGCAAACCTATCAAACCTATAGGTTCCGGGACGGCCAATGGGTCGTCGCCTCACGGCAACGCGGTGAATGCGGTGAGATCGAGGTGCTTCCTCCCCGGCGGGAGTTCCCGTGACTACGGCCTGCCGGATGGAGTCCAAAGCCTTGCGATAGGGACCATGCACCTCCTATACGGTGGATCTTCGCCGCCGGTCGGTATCGGCGGCCGCCACAAGGAACCAACCATGAAGCCCGGCATCCATCCCGAGTATCACGAGATCACCGTCATCATGACCGATGGCACCACCTTCAAGACCAAGACCTGCGCCGGCAAGGCCGGAGACACCATGCGTCTGGACATCGATCCCAAGTCCCACCCGGCCTGGACCGGCGTGCAGCGGATGATGGACACCGGCGGCCAGGTGGCGAAGTTCAACAAGAAGTTCGCCGGGCTGGGGATGAAGAAGTAAGCCGCACCCCTTCGCCGAAAATTTGCAAGCATGCAGCGCCGTCTCCTCTTGAACCGGGGGGCGGCGCTTCTCATTTTGGGGTAGTCCGAGGCGCTCATATGAGGCTTCGGAGACTGAACCGGGTCGGCCCACTAGGGCGGCTCAACAAATCGACCTTGCTTCATTGGAGGTTTACTGTGACGTATGATTTCGCACCGCTATTCCGTACTGCCATCGGCTTCGACCGTCTGGTTCGCCTGATGGACACCGCCCAGGAGACTGCGGCGGCCCCCGCCTATCCCCCTTACAACATCGAGCGTACTGGTGACGACAGCTATCGCCTGACGATGGCCGTAGCCGGTTTCGGCCAGGACGACCTGGAGATGACGGTCAAGGAGAACACCCTGGTGATCGCAGGCCGCGTGAAGGCCGAGCAGAACAAGGGTGAGGTCCTGTATCGCGGCATTGCCGGTCGTGCGTTCGAGCGGCGGTTCGTGTTGGCCGACCACATCGTCGTGGACGGCGCCGAGTTGCAAAACGGTCTGCTGCACGTTGGTCTGAAGCGTGTGGTGCCCGAGGCTCTGAAGCCCCGCCGCATCGAGATCGGCAGCAACGCCCAGGC
>CAXTCI010000134.1:0-15558 GCA_964242325.1 uncultured Acetobacteraceae bacterium | reverse complement strand
GCGAGCTTGGCTATGACGTGATCGAGGCCGAGGACGGCCCTGCGGCGTTGCGGCTGCTGCGCGTCGCGCCGCGGCTGAATGTCCTGGTGACCGATGTGGGGCTGCCGGGCGGACTGAACGGGCGACAGGTGGCCGATGCCGTGCGCGAGGTGTTGCCGGGCTTGCCGGTGCTGTTCACCACGGGTTACGCCGGGGAGGCCCTTGCGAGGTGCCTGGCGCCAGGGATGGAGGTGATCGGCAAGCCGTTCACCCTCGACGCGTTGGCGGCCAGGGTGCGCCGCATGGCCGAGGGCCGGCCGTCGGCGGGGTAGGCGCAAGCCTGCCGGACCGGCTTGCGGCGACCTGGTGATCCCGCCAATCTGCCGTCATGGATATAATCGCCGCTGAAACCGACACCGACCGTTTCCTGGCCGACCTCCATGCGCTGCGGCGCATTGGGGAATTCAAGACCGGGGTGCATCGCCCGACCTACTCGCCGAGGGACATGGAGTCCCGCCATTGGCTGATGCAGTGCATGGCGGAGGCAGGGCTGGAGCCGGAGATGGACGGGATCGGTAACGTGCTGGGCCGCCACCCCGGCCCCGGGCCGAAGCTGCTGTCAGGCAGCCATATCGAAAGCCAGAACGAGGCGGGTTGGCTGGACGGCGCATTGGGGGTGGTGGGTGCCCTGGCCTTGGCCCGCGCCGGGCTGCCGGTGGATGTCATCGCCTTTGCGGACGAGGAGGGGCATTACGGCAGCTTCATCGGTTCGCGCTCGTTCACCGGACTGCTGGAGGAGGCGGAGATGGACCAGTTGTCCAACCGCTACCACGACAAGCCGCTGCGGCAGGCGCTGGACGAGGCGGGGCTGGCGGGATTGCCGCGGATGCGGATGGAGCCCGGGCGCTACAAGGGCTTCGTCGAGATGCACATCGAGCAGGGCACCGTGCTTGAGGGCGCCGGTGAGCAGATCGGCGTGGTGACCGGCATCGTCGCGATCTGGCAGTATCGCATCACCATCACGGGCCAGCAGGATCATGCCGGAGGGACCACGATGGCGGAGCGGCGGGATGCCGGCCTCACGGCAGTGCGGCTGCTGGCCGCCATTGATGCGGAGTTTCCCAGGCACTGCGGCGAGCGCACGGTTTGGACGACGGGCCGGATCACGCTGTCGCCCGGTGCAGGCTCCATCATCCCGGGGCAGGCCGAGGTGCTGTTCCAGTTCCGCGACATCTCGCCGGAGGTGCTGGAGCGGCTGGACGGCGTGCTGCGCCGGCTGGTGCAGGACAGCAACCGCCGCGAGCGGTGCACCGCGGTGCTGGAGATGATGAGCCAGTCCGCCCCGGCACCGTGCGACCCCGCATGGCAGGACGCGCTGGCTGCCGCAGCCGAGAGCCTGGCGCCGGGCCGGTGGCGCCGGATGCCGAGCGGCGCCGGGCACGACGCCCAGTACATGGCTCGGCAAATGCCGTCGGCGATGCTGTTCGTGCCCTCCATCGGCGGCATTAGCCATCATTGGGCCGAGGACACGGCGCCGGCGGACCTGGCGATGGGCGTGCGCGTGTTGACCGAGGGTGCGCGGCGGTTTCTCACAAGTTGAAATCCAGGTGCAGCTCCGCAAGGCCCGTGTAGGGCGGAAAAGCGCAGCGCCTTCCGCCGTGAGGCAACGCCGGCCAGTGGCGGAAGGCGCTGCGCTTTTCCGCCCTACGAGACCCAACGCAGCGCGCCAGAAGGAGCGTTCACTGGGAACGGTTTTGCAAGAATGACTGCGCTAGGCAGCCTCGCCCAACAGCCACGGCACCCCGGATTCGTCGGCGATCTCCCGGACGGAGGCGAGCAGCTTGGGGCCGACCGGGATGCCCTCCGCCCGGCGCCGCGCGGCGGCCTTGCGTTCCGGGTCGCCGGCGACCATCACCGGCGCCGCCGGATCGGACGAGGAAGTGGCGCGCATGGCGTCACACAGCGCGGCGACATCGGCCTCGAACGCCCCGGGACCGCGGAACAGCCCTGGATTGAGCGCCAGGAAAAAGTGGCCAATATCCAGGCCCTGGGACGCTGGCGCTTGCGGCCGGTCGGTGACGAGCATGGCACCGGACAGGCAGGACCCCAGGATGTTCACCATCATCGCCAACCCGTAGCCCTTGTGGCTGCTCCCCTCCCGGCTGCCGCCGAGCGAGGTCAGGTAGCCGCCATGGCTCACCTCCAACGGGTCGGTGGAGGGTAGGCCCTCACGCGTCAGCAGCCAGCCCGGCGGCGTTGGCAGGCCCTCGTTGGCCTTGTTGCGGATGCGTCCCGCGGCCACGGTGGTCGTTGCCATGTCCAGCAGGAACGGCTCGCCGGGCCGGGCCGGCGCCGCGAAGGCCCAGGGGTCGGTCCCTAGCCGTGCCTGCGCGCCGCCGGCAGGCGCCACCTGGACCAGGCTGGCAGAGGTCGCCACCATGCCGACCATCCCGGCCTCCGCCGCCATCAGGGCGTAGAAGCCGCAGGCGCCGAAATGCGCGGAGCGGTGGACGGACACCACGCCGATCCCTGCCGCGCCAGCTTTGGCGATGGCCATCTCCATCGCCTGCCGCGATGGCTCGTGTCCCAGCCCGCCGCCGCCGTCCATGAGGGCGGACACCGGCGTTTCCCGCTCGATGCGCGGCTGGGCGTCCATGCGGACCCGGCCGGCCCGGTGGTGGGCATGATAGGTCGGCACCATCGAGATGCCGTGGCTGTCTATGCCGTGCAGGTCTGCCCAGGCCATCGCCTCCGCCGTGCGTGCGGCATAGCCCGCCGGCATGCCCCAGGCAGCCAGCAGGGACTGAAGCTGCGCCACGTGCGCATCGTAGGGGTGGCTCATGGCGCATCCTCGGCGATGAAGGGGTTGCGTAGCGTGCCGACGCCGCTGATTTCGACCTCCACGACATCGCCGGGCCGCAGGTCGGGGGACACGCCGTCCGTACCCATCCAGATGACGTCGCCAGGGTGCAGCGTCAAATAGCGCGTCATGGTGCTGATGAAACGCTGGACGCCGAACAGCATGTCCGCGGTGCGGAACCTGCTGCGGACGGCGCCGTTCAGCCGCACCGTCGTTACCATCGCATCCAGGTCGGCGTCCGTCTCGATGAATGGTCCCATTGGCTTGAACGTGTCGGTGTTCTTGCTGCGCCAGAACGTGCGGTCGGACGCCTGCCATGCGCGCTCGCTCACGTCATTGCCGATCGTGTAGCCCAGGACGCAGCTCAGCGCGTCCGCCTCGCTCAGGTTCTTAGCGCGGCGGCCGATCACGACGGCCAGCTCTCCCTCATATTGCACCCGCGTGGCGTCGCGTGGGATGACCACGGGCTGTCCGTCCGCCACCAGGGCGTTGATGGCCCGGTATCCCATGTCAGGCTTCGACGGGATGTTCGGCGCGACGCCGGATGCGGCTGCCATCTCATGGATGTGGCCGACATAGTTCAGCCCGGCGGCATAGAAGGTGCGCGGCAGGAACGGCACCTCGATCTTGATCGCTGAAAGCGAGTAGATCCGCCCGGTCCGGTCTGGAGGGGTGGCATCGGCGAAGGCGGTAAAAGGGCCGCTGGTGGTTTCCGCGACCCTGTCACCCTCGACCAGACCATACCCGGTTCGTTCACCCGCTGTGAACCTAATCCAGCGCATGGCGTCTCCGTCCTAAAATTGAAGCAAAACCATACAGCCTTATGAGACATCTGTTGTTTCTCGCTTGGAAACAGGATGCTTCCCCCTTGCAGTTTGCTGAGCGCCGTTGCCGTCCGGCGCCGCCGGGCCACACTGCTGGGTAACGCGGCTCTAAGCCGCATGTGCAAGGGATGGAAGATGCTCCGCAGACGATTCTTGGCTGCCGCCGCTCCAGGTGCCGTGCTGCTTGCGGCCCGGCCGGCCCTGGCCGCGGCGCCCGAGATCCGGTTCGCCCGGCAATTCTCGATGGGCTACCTGCAGTTCAACGTCATGGAGCGGCGGGGGCTAGTCGAGAAGCATGCGGCGGCGCTTGGCATGCCGGAGGTCAAGGTGTCCTGGCTGACCTTCAACGGCCCGGACTCGATGAATGGCGCGCTGATCTCCGACTCCGTCGACATCGTCTCCGGCGGCATCCCTGGCCTGGTGACGCTGTGGGCGCGCACCCGCGGCACGGCGCAGGAGGTGCGCGGCATTTGTGCGCTGAGTTCGCAGCCCTGCCTACTCAACACCCGCAACCCGGCGCTGCACGGCATCGCCGACCTGACGGAGGCCGACCGCATCGCCGTTCCCACCGTTAAGGTTTCGATCCAGGCGGTGACGCTGCAGATGGCGGCGGCCAAGCTGTTCGGGCCGGCGGAGTTCGGCAAGTTCGATCCGCTGACCCTTTCCATGTCGCCGCCCGACGCCACTATCGCGCTGCTCGGCGGCGGCAACGGCGCGATCAGTTGCGCCTTCAGCGTGCCGCCGTTCCAGGAGCAGCAGTTGGAGCATCCGGGCATTCGCACGCTGCTGAACTCGTTCGAGGTCGCGGGTTCGCACTCCTTCACCCTGGCCTGGACCAGCGCCCGGTTCCGGCAACGCAATCCGGTGCTGTATCAGGCGCTGCTGCTGGCCTTGGAGGAGGCGACGGAGATCGTGAACGCGGACCGGGTGGCCGCAGCCCGGCTGTGGATCGAGGACACCGGGTCCAAGCTGTCCATCGAGAAGGTCGGCGCCGTCGTGTCCGGGCCGCAGGTGCGCTGGACGATGGTGCCGGAAAGCACGGCGGCCTACGCCGGATTCATGCGGACGGCCGGCACGGTGCGGGCCGCGCCCACGACCTGGCAGGACCTGTTCTTCCCCGAGGCGCATGGACGCGGCGGGAGCTAGTGGACCGGCTGCGCTATATCGAGGTGTTCCTGGAGGTCGCGCGCGCCCGCAGCTTCACCGCCGCGTCGCAGCGCCTGGGCATGTCGCGGGCGAACGTGACGAAGCAGGTGTCGGCGTTGGAGCGCCTGATGGGCGTGCAGTTGCTGAACCGCAACACGCAGCACGTCGCGCCGACGGAGGCCGGGCTGTCCCTGATGGAGGGCGGGGCACGGCTGCTTGACGGGTTCGATACGTTGGAAACGGATGTCCGCCGGGTGGTGTCCGAGCCGCGCGGGATCATACGGGTGGGGGTGCCGCCGTCATTTGGGGCGGTGCACCTGATGCCGGCGGTCGCCGCCTTCACGGCGGCGCATCCGGGCGTGCGGATTCACGTGCTGCTGGACCACGGCGACGCCGAGCTGGTGCGGGATGGGCTGGACCTGTCGCTGCGGATCGCGGCGTCGCTGCGTGACACCAGCTATATCGCCCGGCTGCTGGTGCGGGTGCCGCAGGTGCTGGTGGCGTCGCCGGAATACCTGGGTCGCCGGGGCACTCCGGCTGTTTTGGCCGACTTGGCGGAGCATGACTGCCTGGTCCATGTCCTGAAGTCGCCGTCGGCGACCTGGTCGTTCGCCGACGCCCTGCCGGTCCCGGTGACAGGTCCGGTCAGCGCCAACTTTGGCGAGGCGCTGCGTATGGCCGCGTTGCTGGGGCAGGGGATCGCGATGCATCCGACCTACATGGTGGAGGGGGACATCGCCGCAGGCCGGCTGGTGGTCGTGCTGCCGGACGCGGTGCCCGTGGGCCTGAGCATCCATGCCGTGTATCCCCAGCGCAACGTGCCGGCGCGGGTGCGGGCATTCATCGAGTTCCTGGCGGAGTGGCTGGCGCGGGAGGCGCCGTGGGGGCGGGTGGCCTGATTAAGCGTTACGCCGCCCGTGCCGCCTCCTCCGGCTGCAGAACGGCCTGCGCCGCCCAGGCCGCGTCGAACACCCGGTCCGCCATTACCTGGCACCGCTTGATCAGGCGGGGCTCATCCGGCCGGTAATCCGGCCAGGCGTTGTGGATCGTGCACAGGTCGTCCCAGATCAGCACGTCGCCCGCGGTCCAGCGGTGGACGTAGCGATATTGCGGCTGCAACTGGTGCTGGAACAGGAAGGCCAGCATCTCGTCACTCTCCGCCTCGTCCCAGCCGTCGATGCGGATGGCGTAGCCTGGGTTGGCATACAGCAGGCGCCGACCGGTGATCGGATGGGTCATCAGGATAGGATGCGATACCGGCGGCTTGCGGCGGCGCTGTTCCTCGGTCAGCGGCGCACGGGTGCTGCCGGGGCGGCGGCGCATCTCCTCCCAGAACTTGTTGAAGTCGTGGGTGGCGGTGGCGCCTTCCAGCCGGGCGACGACGTCGGGGGGCAGCCCGTCATAGGCGGCATACATGCTGGCGAACTCGGTGCCGCCCAGCGGCTTGCCGTCCCGGTGCGGGATGGTAATGCCGTAGAGCACGTTGGCGAAGGCGATCTCCGCGCTGTAGGACATGTCGGTGTGCCAATCCTGGCCCGCGTCGGACAGGCCGATCGGCTTGCCGTCCCGCACGATGTTGGACAGCACCATCACGTCGGGATGGCCGGGCTCCTGGAACGTGTTGGCGACGTTGATCTCCAAGGTGCCGAAGCGCGACGCGAACGCCTTCAGGTCTGCAGCCCCGATGGATTGGCCAGGGATGCGCAGGATGCCGTATTGGCCCAGGGCGCCCAGGACCGTCGGGAACGCCGCGTCGTCCATCGGCTGCGATAGGTCCAAGCCATGCACGGTCGCGCCAAGCACCGAGTCGTTGCGCTGTATCGTAACCATGCCCGTGCTCCGCTGTGCCTAACATAGATGCTACTTCGCCCGGCGAACCGGCTGCAGGCCGCGGCTGTGCACAATCGAGTTTCCGATCCGCGAACACCTAAGCGGGCTGGCCCGGCCTGTCACGCAAAGGGACTGCCGCCGTGCCCGGCCGCACGAGCCTGCTTAGCTTGGCATCGAGCTTAGAACCGCCGGGCCGAGAACCGGACAGGCGGAGGGCGCAGCAGGATGCAGAGCCGGAGCAGGGTGCCGCCTGAACGCCTGACTGAAAACAGCCCAGGTTTTATGGGACCTTTATGTTCTCTGCCGTTGATGGGAATGGTAGTTTTATGGGGTCCGGCCGCATCTACTGAAGCACAATAATCGAGGCGCCCCCATGCTCGACATTCTGCTCGCGGTGCTTGGCACCGGCGGCATTCTTCTTATGGCTGGCTACGCCGCGCTGTGCGACCGGATCTGACGTCATGTTGGACCTGATCCTCGGCGGGGCCGTGTCGGCTGGGCTGTTTTTCTACTTGGTATGGGCGCTCGTGCGTCCTGAAGACTTCTAGGACTCCGTTATGACGCTTATCGGTTGGGTGCAATTCGCACTCACGCTCACCCTTATCTTCCTGGCAGCGGTCCCGCTCGGCGGTTACGTCGCGGCTGCGATGCAGGGCGCCCGCAACCCTCTGTCCCCCATCCTCGGCCCGGTCGAGCGCGGCTTGTATGCCCTTTGCGGCATTGACCCGGCGCGCGGCATGGGATGGCGCGGCTATGCCGTGGCGCTTCTGATGCTGAACGCGCTGCACTTCTTGCTGCTGTATGCGATCCTGCGGCTGCAATATTACCTGCCGTTCAACCCGCAGGGGTTCAGCGGCATGTCGCCGCGCCTGGCGCTCAACACCGCCATGAGCTTCGTCACCAACACCAACTGGCAGGCCTACGCCGGCGAGACCGCGCTGAGCCACGGCGCGCAGATGTTCGGCCTGACGGTGCACAACTTCCTGTCTGCCGCCACCGGCATCGCCGCCGGCTGCGCCGTGTCCCGCGCCTTCATCAAAGGCGGGGTGCGGACGCTTGGCAACTTGTGGGCCGACGTGACCCGGGCGACGCTGTATATCCTGCTGCCGCTGTCCCTGGTCGTGGCGGCGCTGCTGCTCGTGATGGGCGTGCCGGAAACGCTGGCCGCATCGGTGGACGCGACGACGGTGGAGGGCGCGAAGCAGACCATCTCCCTCGGTCCCGTCGCCTTCCAGGAGGCGATCAAGCTGCTGGGCACCAACGGCGGCGGCTTCTTCAACGCCAACTCCGCGCATCCGTTCGAGAACCCGACCGCGCTCAGCAACCTGCTGGAGAACTGGTCCTTCCTGCTGCTGCCTTTCTCGCTCGCTGTCGCCTTTGGCCACATCGTCGGCGATAAGCGCCAGGGTTTCGCGCTGCTGTGGGTGATGGGGTCGCTGCTGACGGTGCTGGCCGGGCTGCACTACGCGGCGGAGTCCGCGGGCAATCCGCTGCTGACCGCCTTGGGCGTGGACCCGACGTTCGGCAACATGGAGGGCAAGGAGGTCCGCTTCGGCCTTGCTGCGACCTCGCTGTTTTCCGCTGGCACCACGGCCACCAGCACCGGCGCGGTGATCGCGATGCATGACAGCTTCACGCCGCTGGGCGGGTTCATCACCCTGTTCCTGATGCAGTTGGGCGAGATCGTGCCCGGCGGCGTCGGGTCGGGCCTGTATGGCATCCTGGTGTTCGCGCTGCTGGCGGTGTTCGTCGCCGGGCTAATGGTCGGGCGCACCCCGGAATACCTGGGCAAGAAGGTGCAGGCGCGGGAGGTGAAGCTGGCGATGCTGGCGGTGCTGATCCTGCCGCTGTCCATCCTGGGCGGCACGGCGATCAGCCTGGTGACGGAAAGCGGCGTTGGGTCGCTGTCCAACGCCGGGCCGCACGGGCTGAGCCAGATGCTGTATGCCTGGACCTCCTCGACGGCCAACAACGGCAGCGCCTTTGCAGGCATCTCTGCGGATACGAACCTGCTGGATTACGGGCTGGCCCTTGCGATGCTGTTGGGGCGGTTCGCCTTCCTGGTGCCGGTGCTGGCCATCGCCGGGAGCCTGGCGCTGAAGCCGAAGCTGCCGCCCTCGGCCGGCACCTTCCCGACGCATGGGCCGCTGTTCGTCGGGCTGCTGGTCGGTGTGATCCTGATCCTGGGCGGCCTGCAGTTCCTGCCTTCCCTTTCCCTTGGCCCGTTGGCTGAGCACTTCGCCATGCAGGCCGGCAAGACGTTCTAGGCGCATCGCCACTATCCCTCATCGTTGCGGGCCGCTTGCGGCATGGCAATCCAGGACTCGGAAGAACGGTTTTCACCGCCCCTGGATTGCCGCGTCGCCGGGCTCCTCGCACTGACCAACACCGCCACAGTATCCCGCTAGGACACGAAATCATGGCTCAAACTGCCGATACGATCGCGCTGTTCGACAGCACGATCATCGCCCGCGCCGCGCGGGACTCGTTCGCCAAGCTCAACCCGGCGCGGCTGATCCGTAACCCCGTCATCTTCGTCACCGAGGTCGTCGCCTTGCTGGTGACGGTGCTTGCCATACGCAACGCCGGCTCCGGCCAGCCCTGGACGTTTGCCGCGTCCATCGCCGCTTGGCTGTGGCTGACGGTGCTGTTCGCAACCTTTGCCGAGGCCGTGGCCGAGGGCCGCGGGCGTGCCCGGGCCGAAAGCCTGCGCCGCGCCCGCTCCGATGCCGTCGCCAAGGTGATGGCCAACGCCGCCGACCGCACCCGCATCACCGAAACTCCGGCGTCCGCGCTGCGCCGCGGCAGCATCGTGCTGGTGGAAACGGGCGACCTGATCCCCAGCGACGGCGAGATCATCGAAGGGCTCGCCAGCGTCAACGAAAGCGCCGTCACCGGCGAAAGCGCGCCCGTCATCCGCGAGGCCGGCGGCGACCGCAGCGCCGTCACGGGGGGCACCCAGGTGGTTTCCGACTGGCTGGTCGTGCGCATCACCGCTGATCCCGGCAGCACCTTCCTCGACCGCATGATCAGCCTGGTCGAGGGCGCGTCCCGCCGCAAGACGCCGAACGAGATCGCGCTCGACATCCTGCTCGCGGGTCTCACCATCATCTTCCTGATCGCCGTGGTCACGCTCGTGGGGCTGGCCAAGTATTCCGGCACCGACCTCGGCGTGCCGGTGCTGGCGGCGCTGCTGGTGACGCTGATCCCCACCACCATCGGCGGCCTGTTGTCCGCCATCGGCATTGCCGGCATGGACCGGCTGGTGCGGTTCAACGTGGTCGCCACCTCCGGCCGGGCGGTGGAGGCCGCGGGCGACGTGGACACGCTGCTGCTGGACAAGACGGGGACGATCACCTTCGGCAACCGCATGTGCGCCGGGCTGACGCCGGTGCCGGGCGTGGACGAGCGTGGCATCGCCGAGGCGGCGGCTATGGCCTCGCTTGGCGATGATACGCCCGAGGGCCGATCCATCCTGACCTGGGTGCGCGATCGGCACGGCCTGACCCCGGCGATGCCCGGCGGTGGCGAGGTGATCCCCTTCACCGCCAATACCCGCGTGTCCGGCCTGGACGCCGGCGGCCGGGCCTGGCGCAAGGGCGCGGTGGAGTCGCTGTTGAAGCTGGCTGGCGGCAACCCTCCTTCGGCCTTCACCGCCGCCGTGGACCGCATTGCCCGTGCCGGCGGCACTCCGCTCGGCGTGGCCGTGGATGGCCGCTTGATGGGTGTCATCGAGCTGAAGGACATCGTGAAGCCCGGCATACGCGACCGCTTCGCCCAGCTCCGCACCATGGGCATACGCACGGTGATGATCACTGGCGACAACAAGGTGACGGCGGCAGCCATCGCGACCGAGGCCGGGGTGGACGACTTCCTCGCCCAGGCCACGCCGCAGGACAAGCTGGACTACATCCGCAAGGTGCAGGCGGAAGGGCGTCTCGTCGCCATGTGCGGCGACGGCACCAACGACGCCCCGGCGCTGGCCCAGGCCGACGTGGGCGTCGCCATGCAGACCGGCACCCAGGCGGCGCGCGAGGCCGGCAACATGGTGGACCTGGACAGCGACCCGACCAAGCTGATCGAGGTGGTCGAGATCGGCAAGCAGCTGCTCATCACCCGCGGCAGCTTGACCACGTTCAGCATCGCCAACGACGTCAGCAAGTATTTTGCCATCCTGCCGGCGATCTTCGTTGCGACCTACCCGGAACTTGGCGTACTGAACATCATGCGGCTGAGCAGTCCGCAGAGCGCGATTCTGTCGGCGGTGATCTTCAACGCCCTGATCATCGTGGCGTTGGTGCCGCTGGCGCTGAGAGGCGTGGGTTTCCGTCCGCTGGGCGCTGCGGCGCTGCTTCGGCGCAACCTGCTGGTCTATGGCGTGGGCGGCCTGATCGCCCCGTTTATCGGCATCAAGCTGATTGATATGATCCTTTCCGTGTTGAGGCTCGCATGAACGTCGTATCCCAAATCCCCCCCGAAGTCCGGCATAGCGCTGACTCCGGCCCCGCCGAGGCTCCCGCGGGCATCCTGTCCACCATTCGCCCGGCGGTCGTGCTGATCGTCGTGTTCACTGCGCTGACTGGGTTGGCGTTGCCGCTGGCCTTTGTCGGAGTTGGCCAGGCGGTGCTGCCCTACCAGGCCAATGGCAGCCTGATCGAGCGGGACGGCAAGGTGGTCGGCTCCGCGCTGATTGGGCAGGTGTTCGCCGGCGACAAGTATTTCCACGCGCGCCCGTCTGCCACCACTGACACCGATCCGGCGGACAGCACCAAGCAGGTGCCGGCGCCCTACAATGCGGCGGCGTCCCTGGGATCCAACCTGGGTCCGACCAGTAAGGACCTGGTGAAGCGCGTGGGCGATGACATGGCCGCGGCTGGCCCGGCGCCGGTGCCGGCGGATGCCGTGACCACGTCCGCCTCCGGCCTCGACCCTCACATCACGCCGGCCAATGCCGCGCGCCAGGTGGCGCGGGTGGCCACCGCACGCGGCCTGGGGGAAGACCGGGTTCGGGCGCTGCTGGCCGAGAACACGGAGGGGCGGCTGTTGGGCGTGGTCGGGGAGCCGCGGGTGAACGTGCTGCGGCTGAATCTCGCGCTGGATGCCGCCGGCAGCTAGACTTGCTGCCTAGGGCCGCGGCCTGACTGGTCAGGCCAACACCACTGTGAGCCGCCCTGGCGGTAGCGCAGTCCAGGGGTCGCCAGCATGGTGCTGGCGGCCCCTGGACTGCTATCGCGCTGCACGTCTCGCAGTGACGGGCATGGCGGGCTACTGTCTTTAGGACCTGGATGGACGACTCTCGCCCTGACCCCGACGCCCTGATCGCCGCCGCCGCCCGGGAAGGGCGCGGGCGGATGAAGGTCTTCCTCGGTGCGGCGCCTGGCGTCGGCAAGACCTGGGAGATGCTGACCCAGGCCCGTCGCCAGCAGGTCGAGGGCGTGGACGTGGTGGCCGGCGTGATCGAAACCCACGGCCGCGCGGAAACCGAGGCGCAGGTCGGACCCTTGCCGGTGCTGCCGCGCAGGGACGTGCCCTACCGTGGTCAGACTTTGCAGGAATTCGACCTGGATGCCGCCCTGCTCCGTCGTCCCGGCTTGCTGCTGGTGGATGAACTAGCCCATACCAACGCTCCGGGCAGCCGACACAACAAGCGGTGGGAGGACGTGCAGGAGTTGGTGGATGCCGGCCTGCATGTCTGGGCCACGCTGAACGTCCAGCACCTGGAAAGCCTGAACGACGATATCGCCCGCATCACCGGGGTTCGTGTCTCCGAAACCCTGCCCGACCGCGTGCTGGAGGGGGCCGACGAGATCGAGCTGATCGACGTTCCCCCCGCCGAGTTGCGCGCGCGGCTGGCCAGCGGCCGCATCTACCGCGCCGACACCGCCAGCCGGGCACTGGAGGGTTACTTCAAGGAGGGCAACCTCGCCGCCCTGCGCGAGATCGCCCTGCGCCAGGCGGCGCAGCACGTGGATGAGGACGTACGGGACTGGATGCGGCAAACCGGCGTGTCCGGCCCGTGGCCCGCCCGCGACCGCGTGCTGGCGCTGATTGGCCCCGAAGCGTCCGGGGAGGCGGTTATCCGCCATGCCAAGCGCCTGGCCGACGCGCTGCATGCACCCTGGATCGCGCTGCACGTCGAGCGGCCGGCGGCGCCGCTGCAATCCCGGCCCTCCCTTGCCCTCGCGCAGCAGTTGGGCGCGGAGATCGAAACCAGGTGCGGTCCGGATGTGGCCGGCGTGGTGCTGCAGGTGGCGCAGGCGCGCAACGCGACGCAAATCGTCATCGGCCGCGCCCCCGCACCGCTGTGGCGACGCCTGCTCGGACGGTCATTGAGCCTGGAACTGCTGCGCCGGGCGCCGGAGTATGCGCTGCATGTCGTGCCCTCCCCGGCGCTCGCCCGGTCGCGCCGGGCAGCGCCGCCGGCGCCACGGCCTTGGCTGGGATGGGCGGGCTCCTCCGCCATGGTCGCCGTGATTACCGGCGCCGGGCTGCTGGGCGGGAGCAACACTCCTGTCGAGGCGATGGGGATGGTGTTCCTGGCCACCGTCGTGGCCGCTGCCAGCCTGCAGGGCTTGCAGGTGGCGCTGTATACCGCCGTGATCGCCTTCCTGGCCTGGGACTTCTTTTTCATCCCGCCGGTCCACACCATCACCATCGCCAACGCGCATGACGCGGTGGCGGCCGTGGTGTTCCTGGTGGTTGCGGCCATCACCGGCGTCCTGGCTGGCCGGGTGCGGGCAGAGGCGCGGGCCGGGCAGGCACGGATCGAGAGCCTGCGCCGGGTCGCCGCCTTCAGCCGGCGCCTGGGGGAACCGGCGTCGGAGGCGGACCTATTGGCCGAGGTCGCCCGCCAAGCTGGGGGGATCGCCGGGCAGGGTGCTGCGCTGACGCTGGAGGGCGATGGCGCCGCCGCCGAGTTGCAACTGCGCGCCACCGCGCCGGACGAGGGCCGTCTCGACGAGGGCGCCTGGGCCGCCGCTCGATGGGCTGCCGCGCACGGGACGGAGGCCGGGCGCGGTACGGCTACCCTGCCCTCGGCCACCTGGCGGTTCCTGCCGGTGCGGACGGTGCGGGGCACCGCCGGGGTGCTAGGCGTGCGGCCGGCCGGGGACGGCAGCTTCGACCTGCCGGTGCTGCAAGCCCTGGAGGCGCTGGCGGACCAGGCGGCGCTGGCGCTGGAGCGGGTGCGCTTGGCGGCGCAGTCCGCCCGCGCCACCGCGATGGAGGAAACGCAGCGGCTGCGGACGGCGTTGCTCAACTCGCTCAGCCATGACCTGCGGACGCCGCTGGCCGGCATACGCGGTGCGGCCAGCACCCTGCGCGACGCCTGGGACGGGCTGGCGTCGGACACCCGGGCGGACCTGCTGTCCTCCATCGAGGAGGATACGGCGCGCATGACCCGCTTCCTGGCCAACATCATGGACCTGACCCGGCTGGAAAGCGGCGAGGTGTCGGCCCGCCTGGCGCCGACGGAGGTCGAGATGGTGATCGAGGCCGCTATCGCCCGGGTGCCCGACGCCCTGCACGCCAGCGTGTCGCTGCCGGACCCGCCGGCGCGCGCAATGGCGGATGCCGCGCTGCTGGAGCAGGTGCTGGTGAACCTGCTGGATAATGCCTTGAAGTATGCACCCACCGGGTCGCGCGTGGGCGTGCGGGTGACGGCTGGGCGGGGCGATGTGTCCATCGCCGTTGCCGACGAGGGCGTGGGCATTCCCGCCGAGGACTTGCCGCACGTGTTCGACAGCTTCTACCGTGCCCGGCGTGGCGATCGGGTGGCGCCGGGCACTGGGCTGGGCCTGGCGATTGCGCGCGGCATGGTGGAGGCGATGCACGGCAGCATCCAGGCGACCAGCCCCCGGCCGGACCTGCCGCGCGACGGCCAGCCCGGCACTGTCGTTACGTTGCGCCTGCCGGCGGCACCTTGAGCGGGGCAGGGATACGGGGGGCGTCCATCCTGGTGGTGGACGACGAGCCGCAAATCCACCGCTTTCTGCGGCCGGCGCTGGAGGCCGCGGGTTACCGGGTCGAGCGTGCCGACACCGCGGCAGAGGGTCTGCGACTGTGCGCCTCCCGGGCGCCGGATGCCGTGCTGCTGGACCTGGGACTGCCGGACATGGATGGACAGGAAGCGCTGGCCCGGCTGCGCGCATTCAGCGCCGTGCCGGTCATCGTCGTGTCCGCCCGAGATCGGGAGGCGGAGAAGATCCGCGCATTGGACGGCGGGGCGGACGATTACGTCGAAAAGCCGTTCAGCGTCGGCGAGCTGCTGGCCCGGGTGCGGGCGGCGCTGCGGCACGGCCGGGCGCAGGAGGGAGCGCCGGAAGTTTTTCGCGCCGATGGGCTGCAGGTTGATCTCGCCCGGCGCCTGGTGACGGCAGATGGTGCCGGGGTGGTGCTGAGCCCGCGGGAATATGACCTGCTTGAGCTGTTGGCGCGCAATGCCGGGCGGGTGCTGACGCACCGGCAGTTGCTGACGGCGGTCTGGGGGCCGGCGCATGTGCAGGATGTGCAGTACTTGCGGGTTTATGTCGGCCACCTGCGGCAGAAGCTTGGCTCGGCCGGCACGCGGCTGATCGTGACCGAGCCTGGGGTGGGTTACCGGCTGCTTGAGGAGGCGCCGTCCAATGGGAGCGCCGGATCAACCGGCATTTGAGACTGGCCGGGTCGGCGAGGCTCCAAGCTCCAAGGTCATATAAATGGGCTGGCAAGCCCCTCCGCCGCGAACGTCGCCTGCACCGCCGGGCGCGCCAGCACGCGCTGGGCGTGGTTCCGGAGCAGCGGCAGCTCACGGGGCGCCCGGGGCATCGTCTGTCCCCAGCGCACCAGCATGGACGATGGCGACGATCTGCGCCAAGACCTCACACATCGTCCTGGTGCTGAGGCGCGGCTAGGTTAGCTGGGCCACCAGGAAAACGGCCG
>CAXTCI010000133.1:0-15559 GCA_964242325.1 uncultured Acetobacteraceae bacterium | reverse complement strand
GGTCCTCCAGCGAATGGAACGACACCACGACCAGCCGCCCGCCCGGCGCCAGCAGGCGTGTCGCCTGCTCCAGCGCCCGCTCGATCTCGCCCAGTTCGTCGTTCACCCGGATGCGCAGCGCCTGGAAGCTGCGGGTCGCCGGGTCGATGCCGCTGCGGTCCGGCGGAACGACGCCGCGGATGATGCCCGCAAGCTGCAGGGTCGTCGTGATCGGCTCGACCGCCCGGGCCGCCACGACCGCCTTGGCGATGCGCCGCGACAGCCGCTCCTCGCCGAACTGATACAGCGTGTCGGCAAGCTCGCCTTCCCCAAGGCCGTTCACCAGGTCCGCAGCCGTCGGGCCGCGGTCGTCAGCACCCGCCGCCATACGCATGTCGAGTGGGCCGTCGCCGCGGAACGAGAACCCGCGGGCGGGATCGTCGATCTGGAACGATGACACCCCCAATTCGAGCACCACGCCGTCCAGCGCCGAAACGCCGCGGGCGGACAGCAGCGCCAGCATGTCGCCGAACCGGCCCTGCACCAGATGCAGCCGTCCCTGGTGCAAGGCGGCAAGCGCCGCGCCGCGGGCGATGGCGTCCGCGTCGCGGTCAATGGCCCACAGGGTGCAGGGCGCCGCATCCAGGATGCCCGCGGCATAGCCGCCGCCGCCGAAGGTGCCGTCCAGCAGCGTTTCGTTGGCAGCCGGCGCCAAGTAGCGCAGCACCTCCGGCAGCATGACGGGAACGTGCCGCATCATGCGCTGCCCGCCGGCTTGGCGCCGGGCAGGTCGCTCGGCGAGGTTTGGTTGCGGATGCGCGTCCGGTCCCGCGCCTCGGCCCGGCGCTGCTCGGCGGCCGCCGGCTCCCAAATCGTGAAATAGCGGCCCAGGCCCATGAACACCACGGCATCCCGCAGCCCGGCATGGGTTTTCATGTTCTCCGGCAGTATGATGCGGCCTTCCTTGTCGGTCTCCACCTGACAGGCGTCGGAATACAGGCTGGTCGCGAGGTCATCCCGCTCGTCGCTGAAGGTTTCCATCCGCTCAACCGTTGCCGCGAGGGCAGCGAACCCCTGTGTCGGCCAGCCCTCGATGCAGGGATGCTTGTGGGACGGAAGCAGGACCAGCCTGGCGACGCTATCCTCGCCGCGCAGCGCCATGCGGAACGGGGCTGGGACCGAGACGCGGCCCTTCGCGTCGAGCCGGTTTTGATGCGTGCCCAGGAACTGGGTCATACCGCCGGCTCCCGCTGCACATGCACCACCCGACCTGCTGCGGGCCGCCACCCCTGGGTGCACGTCTACGTGAACTCATGGGATAACATGGGCTATCATGGGCAAACATGGGCGTCAAAGGGAATAGGCAGGCCCCACGCGGCATTTCCGCCGGAATCCTCTATAAAATGAAGTAGATGACAGCAACAGACGACAACACTTCCTAACATTGCCAGCAACGACGCAATATACCCGGTTCGTTCCTGTGGGTAAATCCGTGGATAACTGCGGGAAAAAAGAGAAAGCTGCCAGACGGCCTGTAAGCCGGGTTCTGTCCGGCCCCATCCATCCTCATGGATGAGACCGGGACGGCCATTCCTCTGGGACGCACATCGCTGCGCGCCTCACGCGACCAACCCGGGCAGCAGGGCGAGACCGCCCCCGCGTCACGAATCGGGTCTCCCCGATTCGCCGCCGGCTGCCCCTATTCGGTCTTGCTCCCGGTGGGGTTTACCCTGCCGCCCCCGTCACCGGGGGCGCGGTGCGCTCTTGCCGCACCGTTTCACCCTTGCCCGCGTCCCTTGGTTGCCCAAGGCGCAGCGGGCGGTTTGTTTTCTGTGGCACTGTCCCTGGGGTCGCCCCCGCCGGCCGTTAACCGGCACCGTGTTCCCGTGGAGCCCGGACTTTCCTCCACCCCAGCCAGGACGCTTGCGCGCCGCGTCAGGGGCAGCGGCCGTCCGGCCGTCTGGCAGGCCGCGGTGTGCGCGTGCGGCCCGGCGCCGTCAAGCGCTCACGGCCGCCAGCACGGCGCCAAGCCGGGCCAGCGTGGCCGCGTCCGCTTCCCCCGTCAGATGCTCCGGCAGCCAATGACGCTGGAACGCGCGCAAAGTCGTGGCAAGGTCCGCTGTGGCAAGGTCCGTCGTGGCAAGGTCCGGCACCGGATAGCCGATCCCCTCCAGCGCCGCTTGCGCATCCCCAGCCGGCGCCGCGTCCGGGCCGGGCCACAAACCCACGCCATTCCGGGCCAGGCCCCGCCAGTCGAACAGCTCGCCCGGGTCCTGCTTGCGGTCGGGCGCCACGTCGCTGTGGCCGACGACGTTGCGCGCCGGGATCGGATGGCGGGACAGGATGCCGAGGCACAGGTCGCACACCGCCGCCATCTGCAGGGCGGGAAACGGACGGTAGCCCCATTCGTGCCCGGGATTGACGATCTCGATCCCGACGCAGCGCCCGTTCAGCGCCGCATGCCCACGCCAGAACGACACCCCGGCATGGAACGCGCGGCGCTCCTCCGGCACCAGGCGCCACACCTGCCCGTCCTCCTCAACGACGTAGTGGGACGACACGGCGGCAGCCGGGTCGCGCAGCCGGTCCAGCGCGTCAGCGGCCGTGGGCATTCCGGTGTAGTGCAGGATCAGCATGTCCACCGGCACGCCTGCCGGCCGCTCATCCTGGTTGGGGCTGGGCAGCTCGCGTATCGCCGGCCCAGGCATTACAGGCGGCGCATCACAGCGGGGGCATCACAGCCGGCGGTCCCGCTTGATGCGGTCCCAGGCGGCGTTGATGCGGGCGACCTTGCTGCCAGCCGCGTCGACCTGTTCCGGGGCGGCGCCGCGTGCCGCCAGACTATCGGGATGGTGATCCCGCATCAGGCGCAGCCAGCCCCGCCGCAATTCGTCGTCCGTGGCCGCCGCCGTCATCCCGAGCACCGCATAAGGGTCGTCCTCCCCCGGCGCCACCCGGGCCGCGGCACCGCGGGCCTGGTCCCAAGCCAGGGCGTCGAGGCCAAACGCCGCATGCACCTCGCGCAGCATGTCGTGCTCCGCCCGCGTGAGCGGCTTGTCGGCGCGTGCGACGGCGAACAGGGCGGCAAGCACCCCTTCCAGCCTCGCCTGGTCGTCGGCAAAGCGCTCGCCAAGCACCTTGGCATAGGGCTGCCAGGCGTCCCCGCTGTCCCGTGCCTGGTCGAACAGGCGGCCGACCTCCCGCACCTGCTCCGGCGGGATGCGGAACTGCCGCTTGAAGGCGTCTATCTCCGACCGCACCACCGGGCCGTCGCACTTGGCCAGCTTGGCGGTCAGCACCACGACGGACATGGCGAACAGGTGCTCCCGCCCGCCGACCGCCGCCGCCAGCCGCGCCTGAAACGCGGCACCGTCGCCCAGGCTGATCCGCGGCAGCCCCTCCTCGGCGGCGCGGCCGAGCGTCGCGCCCAGCACCGCGCCGAATGGCCCGCCGACCGCAAACCCGGCGATCCCGCCCAGCACCCGTCCCCAATAGCTCATGGCAGCAAGGTAACACGGCGGAGACGAAAGGCCATGCAGCCCTTGCGCCGGACCCGCAGGGTCGCACTACTTGCGCCCGTGCATCCTGGAACCACCCCGTTGATCGCCACCGCACCGCGTCCCAGGCCGATCTGAGGATGCGGACGGGACGCGCCGTACTGGTTGGCGCCGTCGGGCTGGTGGCGCTGCTGCTTGCCGGGATCTGGATCGTGCCGGGCCTGCTGGACTGGGGCCGCTACCGCGACGGCATCGCCGGCCTGGCCGCCTCGGGCATCGGACGCCCGGTGCGGATCAGCGGCGCCGTCACCCTGCATCTGCTGCCGGAACCCGTGCTCACGGCGGCCGGCATCGCCGTGGACGACGATGGCGACGGAGTGGTGCTGACGGCGCAGGAGCTGCGGCTGCGCGTGGCGCTCGGCCCCTTGCTGGCGGGCCGCGTGGATGCGCGCGACCTGGTGCTGCGTGGGGCGGACCTCCGGCTGCCCTGGCCGCCGGCACCGGGCGCCCTGGCACAACGTCCGCCGACCTGGCTGTCGGGATTGCAGGCGCGGGTGGAGGACAGCCGCATCCAGGTCGGCGGCGTCGCCTTCACTAGCATAGATGCCGGGCTGGCGACGGACCCCGACACCGGGACGCTGTCCTTCTCCGGCGTGGGCACGCTGGGCGCGCGGGCCTGGCGGTTCACCGCACGCCTGGCGCGTCCGGGCCGCGACGGGTCGGCCGGCCTGGACGTCAGCCTGGACGGCCAGAACAAGCTGCAGGACACCGGCGGCACCTTCTCCGGCGTCCTGGCCGGGGACGGCTCGCTGTCCGGGCGCGTCGCCGGGCGCGGCCCGGACCTGTCCGGGCTGATGCCGGCCCCGCCGGTGCCATGGCGGGCCGAGGGCCGGCTGAACGCGGCGGGCGGCCTGGCGGTGGCAGACGAGCTGGCGCTGTCGATCGCCGGCTCCCCGGCGCGCGGCGCCGTCGCCCTGCGCGTGCTGCCCGACGCAAGGCTGGACCTGTCCCTGGCCGCGGGCCGGCTAGACCTGGACGCCTGGCTGCCCGTGCTGGCCCGCGGCGCCGCCCCTGCCATGCCGACCGGGATAGACCTGTCCGCCGAGGCCGCAACCCTGGCCGGCGGCACGCTGCGCCGGATACGCGGCGGCTTCGACTTGGACCGCGACGGCGTGACCCTGCGCGACGGCCAGGCCATGCTGCCCGGCGACGCCACGCTCACCGTGTCCGGGCGCCTGCCGCGTGGCGAGGCGCCGGCATTCGAGGGCACGGCGCGGTTGGTGGCCCCCGACGTCCCGGCCACGCTGGGATGGCTGGCCCCGCTGCTGCCGCCTGCCCTGGCGCCGGCCAAGGTGGCGCCGGCCGGAGTGGCGCCAGGGGCGCTGCGTACGGCGGACCTATCGGGCAAGCTGTCGGCTAGCCCCGGACGCATATCCCTGTCGGACCTGACCGGCACGCTGGACGGCGATGGCGTGACCGGCGGGGTGACGGTGACGGCAGGACAGCGGCTGGGGCTGCTCGCCAGCCTATCCTTCGACCGGCTGGCGCTGGACCCATGGCTGCCCGACCTGCCGTCGCTGCGAACCCCGGCGGGCATGGCCGGTGCCCTTGCAAAAGCTGGCTCCGTTGACGCCGACCTGCACCTGCAGATGCGGACGGCGACGCTGCATGGCCTATCCCTCGGCACGGTGGCGCTGGACGCGCAAACGGACGCGACGCGCCTCACCCTGCGCCGGCTGCTGGCGGCGCCGCTGGGTGGCCGGCTCGCGGCGTCCGCCACGGTCGGAGAAGGTGGCCGGGTGTCGGACGGAGAGGCGGAGCTGAACCTGCCGGACCTGGGCCTGCTGCGGCAGTTCCTGCCCGCGGATTTCGCGCCTGCACCGCTGCTGCGCGGGCCGGGGACGCTATCGGTGACGCTGTCCGGCCCGCCCGACGCCCTGGCGGCGCGGCTGGTCGCAGAGGGCGGCGGCCTGCGTATGGAGGCGCAGCCGACCGTGGCCCTGGCGGCCCGCCGCTGGACCGGGCCGCTCACCCTGCACCACCCCGGCGCCCCGCGCCTGCTGGCATCCCTGGGCCTGTCCGGCACTGCCGCCTGGCTCGGCGACGGGTCGTTCTCCCTGGTGGCCCAGGTCGCGGCCACCCCCGGGCAGGTGGTGCTGAACCGGTTCGACCTGGTTGCAGGGTCCCTGCGCGCATCGGGGCAGGTCACCTTCGAGAACCGGGGCGTCGCCGGGCAGGTCGCGGCAGAAGTACTGCCATTGCCGCTGCCCTATTTCCGCGGACGCGATCCCCTGCCGGTCGCGGTGCTGCGCGGCTGGACGGCGACGCTGCACGTGGATGCCGGGGAGGTGCTGCTCGGCGGATCGCCGGCGGTGCAAAAACTGTCGGCGGATCTGCTCCTGCGGGACGGCGTGCTGCGGCTGCCGCGCGCCAGCGCCAACCTGCTCGGCGGCGCCCTGACCGGCACGGCGCAGCTCGACGCCTCCGCCGACCCGCCGCAGGTGGCGGCCACGGCCAGCCTGAAGGGCGCTGCCCTACCTGGCCCGGCGCTGGACACGCCCGTGGACCTGACCGGCGGCACGCTGGACGGCCAACTCGACCTGCAGGCCAGCGGATACAGCCCGGCAGCCCTGCTCGCGACCGCCACCGGAACCGCGCGCATCCACGGCGAGGACGGCACCCTGGCTGGCCTGGACGTTCCCGCGGCAGCCAAGGCGCTTGACGCAACCGATCCCGCCGAGATGACCGCCGCCGCCCGTGCGGCGCTGGGGGGCGGCGCCACCCCGTTCTCCCGGCTGGACCTCGGCCTGGACCTGCATCGCGGCATCGCCGCCCTGACCGGACTAGTGACAGCACCCTCAGGCGAGGTTGCCATCTCGGGCAGCCTGGACCTGCTCGGCCTGACGGACGTGCGGCTGCTGGTCCGGCCCTCGGCGCCACCCCCGCCGCCCGGCCCCGAGCTGGGCCTCCTGCTGACCGGACCGTCCGCAGCCCAGCGCACGCCGGAACTGGCGGGGCTGTCCCGCTGGCTGGCGTCGCGGCCCTGATCGGCTGCGCGGCAATCCACTCGTCAGGCCGCCAATGCGTCCCGGTCCAAAACGCTGTAGGCCAGGTCCAGCAGGGTGGCCGCAGCAACGGCAAACCCGGCGCGGTCGGCATCCCTCGCGAGTTCAATCATGCGGTCGGCGAGCTGCAGCGGGCTGACCTGGTTGGGCAATGCGGACATGTTCATAGGATTTTCCTTCGGCACGCGGCGCGAATGCACCGCCGTGCCCAGCATTCCTCCCGCAGGTTACCATCCCGTTTATTTTCCGCTTAAAAGTGCTGTCAGCCGCAATGCGGACGCCAGCGGCTGCCCCGGCGAGCGGGCGGCGTCCACCCGTCCCACCAGCACCGACAGCGGCACCCCATCCCCGTCCGCCAGTGCGGCGAGGACCGTCCAGAACTCCATTTCCAGCGCGACGCTGGTGCGATGCCCGGACAGGCTGAAGCTGCGCTTCTGCAGCCCCGGCCAGCCCTCCCGCACCGGCAATGCGTCGCAGCCCGCCCCCGCATCACTCCCCAAGCGTTGCGCCGGGCCGCACCATATCTGCCGGCACCACCCAGCGGTCGAAGTCCTCCGGCGTCACAAACCCAAGCTGCCCCGCCGCATCGCGCAGGGTCATGTTCTCCGCCAACGCCAGCTTGCCGATGCGTACCGCCTTGTCGTAGCCGATGCGCGGGTTCAACGCCGTCACCAGCATGAGCGACTTCGCCAGGTTCTCGGCGATCCGTTCCCGCGCCGGCTCCAGCTTATCCACCATGTTGTGCGCGAAGCTCTCCGCCGCGTCCGCCAGCAGCCCCGTGGATTGCAGGACGTTATGAATAATCAGCGGTTTGAAGACGTTCAGCTCCAAGAAGCTCTGCGCCGCGCCGAACGTGACCGCGACATGGTTGCCCATCACCTGGGCGCACACCATCGTCAGCGCCTCGCTTTGCGTCGGGTTCGTCTTGCCCGGCATGATGGACGAAGACAACCCATCGGCCGGCACCGTCAGCTCCGACAGCCCAGACCGCGGCCCGGAGCCGAGCAGGCGCACGTCGTTGCCCAGCTTGTTCAGCGACACCGCCAGCACGTTCAGCACCCCTGACAACTCGACAAAGGCGTCATGCGCCCCCATGCCCTCGAACTTGTTGGGGTTGGGCGTGAAGGCCAGCCCGGTCAGCGCCGCCATGCGCTCGCAGAACACCCGGTCGAAATCCTTATGACGGTTCAGCCCGGTGCCGACCGCGGTGCCGCCCTGCGGCAGGCTCAGCAGCCGCGGCATCGCATCCCCCAATCGGGCCAGCCCCAGCTCGACCTGACGCGCCCAGGCCGCGGCTTCCTGCCCCAGCGTGACCGGCACCGCATCCATCATGTGGGTGCGTCCAACCTTGACGATCTCGTCCCACTCCGCCGCCCGCCGCACCAGGCTGGCATGAAGCGTCTGCAAAGCAGGAACCAGCCGGTGCTGCACCGCCTCCACCGCCGCGACATGCATCACCGTAGGGAAGCTATCGTTGCTGCTCTGCCCCCGGTTCACGTGGTCGTTGGGGTGAACAGGCTTACGGCTGCCGCGCGGCTGCCCCAGCGCCTCGTTCGCGAGGTTGGAGATGACCTCGTTGGCATTCATGTTGGTCTGGGTGCCGCTGCCGGTCTGCCAAACCGGCAACGGGAACTCGGCATCGCGCTTTCCCGCGGCGATCTCCGCCGCAGCTGCGGCAATCGGCCGCGCCAGGTCCGCCGGCAGTTCCCCGAGCGCCTCATTGGCCTCGGCGCTCGCCTGCTTCTGCAGCCCAACCGCACGGATCAGCACCGCAGGAAACCGCTCGGAGCCGATCTTGAACAGCAGCCGGGCACGCTCCGTCTGCGGCCCCCAATACCGCTCGGCATCTATCTCAATGGTGCCCAGGCTATCTGTTTCCGTGCGTGTCATATGCTGTCCCCGGGCGTGTTCATGCCGGGCAAACGCGCGGCGGCCCAACTGGCTGCCTCGGCAACCACCGGGTTGGCATCACGCATCAAGGCGCGGGCCACCGGCAGCAGCGCCGCATCGCCCGAGTTGCCGATGGCAATCAGCACGTTGCGCACGAAGCGGTCCCGTCCGATGCGCTTGACCGGGCCGCCGGCGAACCGCGCACGGAACCCGGCATCGTCCAACGCCGCCAGCTCCGCCAAGGCCGGCGCGCGCAGATCGTCGCGCGCCTGCAGCTTCGGGTGCGCCGCCTGGGCAAAGCGGTTCCACGGACACACCGCCAGGCAATCGTCGCAGCCGTAGATGCGGTTGCCCATCAACGGCCGCAGCTCGTGCGGGATCGGCCCCCGGTGCTCGATCGTCAGGTAGGAGATGCAGCGCGTGGCATCCAGCCGATACGGGGCCGGGAAGGCTGCCGTCGGGCACGCCTGCAAGCAACGCGAGCAGGTGCCGCAGCGGTCGGGATGCGGCGGGTCCGGCGGCAGCTCCAGCGTCGTCATCACCTCGCCAAGCAACAGCCAGGAACCGTGTGCGCGAGAAACCAGGTTGGTGTGCTTTCCCTGCCACCCCAGCCCGGCCTGCTGCGCCACCGGCTTCTCCATCACCGGGGCAGTATCCACGAACACCTTCACCGCAGGCCCGAACCGGCTGACGATAAACGCGCCGAGATGCTTGAGCATCCCCTTCACCACGTCGTGGTAGTCACGGTTGCGCGCATACACCGAGATGCTGCCGCGCTCCCGCCGCCCCAGCACCGCCAGCGGATCCTCGTCCGGCGCGTAGGACAGCCCCAGCGCCACCACGCTGCGCGCCTCCGGCCACAGCGCCTGCGGACTGCCGCGCTGCTCCGTGCGCTCGGCCATCCACCCCATGTCGCCATGCTGCCCGGCGAGCAGGAACGCCGCCAGCCGCTCGCGCGCTTCTGGCCCCAGCGAGGCCGGGGCGAAGCCAACGGCATGGAACCCGAGGCCGAGCGCCTTGGCCCGAATCAATGCCTTGGCCCCCGCCAGGTCACGCCCGGGCTTTCCATCGGTCGGGCCGTCAATCATCCTGCCGCCATGAAGGCACTCGCCCTGTTGCTGATCCTGCTGCTGTCCGCCTGTGCCGGGGGTGCCGCCCAGGTGTGCGCGCTGGAGCCTGCGGGGGTGCTGCCGGTGCGGCTGATCGGCAATGTCCCGGTCACCGTCGTCGGCATCAACGAGCGTCCCGCCGCCCTGATCCTGGACATCGGCTCGGATCTCACCCTGCTGAGCCGCGTGGCGGCCTTGCGGCTGGGCGTACGGTTCGACGACCGCCTGGCCGTCCGGCTGAACGGCGCCGGCGGCCAGGCCAGCGCCAACCCGGCGGTGCTGCCGGAAGTCCAATTCGGCACCGCGGTGCTGCCGCATGTGCGGGCCGTCATCGGCCGCGGCCTCCGCCCACCGATTGACGGCGTGCTGGGCATCAACGTGCTCGCCGGCTTCGAGCTGGACCTGAACGCGCCGAAGGGCGAGGTGGCGCTGTATCGCGCCCGCCCTCGCGCCTGCGCCGGGTCGCCGCCGCCCTGGACCGTGCCCTTCATCCGCCTGCCGACCGAGCAGGAGCGCACCGGCCACCTGTTCGTCCCAGCCCTACTGAACGGACAACCGATCCGCGCCCTGCTGGACACCGGCGCCAGCCGCAGCACGGTCGGCCTGCCCGCCGCCGCCGCGGCAGGCCTCAGCGCGTCCGACCTGCTGCACGGCCCATCCAGCGTCACGCAAAGCCTGGACGCCGCGGGCATCATCACCCGGCCGCGCCGCTTCCGCAGCCTGCAGATCGGCGATGAGGCCGTTGACGATCCCGTCCTGAACGTCGCGGACCTGCCGCCGCAGGCAGGGGACATGATCATCGGATCGGACTACCTCGGCAGCCGCCGCATATGGATCGCGCTCGCCAGCGGCACGATGTTCGCCGCCATCCCGGATCAGCCGCGCCCGCGATAGGGCGCAACCCCCTGGTCCGGCACCCAAACCCCGGTCGGCGGCGCCCCGGTCTGCCAGAACACGTCAATCGGCATCCCGCCCCGCGGATACCAGTAGGCGCCGATCCGCAGCCAGCGCGGCGTCAGCAGGTCCACCAGCCGCTGCGCCACCTGCATCGAGCAAGCCTCATGGAACGCCCCATGGTTGCGGAAGCTGGCGAGGAACAGCTTCAGCGACTTGCTCTCGACGATCCACTCGTCGGGCACATAGTCCAGCACGATGTGCGCGAAGTCCGGCTGCCCCGTCAGCGGGCACAGGGAGGTGAACTCCGGGCAGGTGAAGCGCACCAGGTAATCCATGCCGGGCTGCGGGTTGCCAACCCGCTCCAGCACGGCCTCATCCGGGTTGGTCGGCGCCTCGATGACGGAGCCAAGCTGGGTCAGGACGCTGTAGTCGCTCATGACACGTCTCCGGAAAGGTCTCCGCCGCCCCAGGCGGCACGGAGCCCGGCGGCATGGTCGGCAAACGTCCTCGCCACGACCGCCGCGCGCAGGCCGCGCATCAGGGACTGGTAGTAGGTGATATTGTGCTGGGTCAGCAGCATCGGGCCAAGGATTTCCTTGGCCCGGAACAGGTGATGCAGGTAGGCGCGGCTATGCCGGGTGCAAGCGGTGCAGCAGCAAGCCGGGTCCACCGGCCCGGCATCGTCCATATGCCGCGCGTTGCGCATGTTCAGCACGCCCTGGCTGGTGAAGGCGCGCGCGGTGCGTCCGGCGCGGGTCGGCATCACGCAATCGAACATATCCACCCCGCGCCCAACCGCCGCCACCAGGTCGTCCGGCGTGCCGACCCCCATCAAATAACGCGGCCGGTCCGCCGGCAGCAGCGGCACGGTGGCCTCCAGCACGCCGAGCATCGTTGCCTGGCCCTCGCCGACCGCCAGCCCACCCACGGCATACCCCTCGAACCCCACCGCAAGCAGCGCCTCCACGGAGCGCGCCCGCAGGTCAGGGAACACGCTGCCCTGCACGATGCCGAACTGGGCATAGCCCGGCCGCGCCACGAACGCGGCGCGCGACCGTGCCGCCCAGCGCATCGACAGCTCCATGCTGGCGCGGGCCTGATCGTGCGTGGCCGGAAACGGCGTGCATTCGTCCAGCACCATCGTGATGGTGGAGTCCAACTGCTGCTGGATGCCAGTGGCACCCTCCGGCGTCAGGCGGTGCTGCGACCCGTCCAGGTGGCTGCGGAACGTAACGCCACCCTCATCCATCTTCCGCAGTCCAGACAACGACATGACCTGGAAGCCGCCGCTATCCGTCAGGATCGGCCCGGACCAGTCCATGAAGCGGTGCAGCCCGCCCAGCCGCTCCACCCGGTCCGCCCCCGGCCGCAGCATCAGGTGGTAGGTATTGCCCAGCACGATGCCGGCGCCGGTCGCGCGCACCTGGTCCGCCGTCATGGCCTTCACCGTGCCCGCAGTGCCGACCGGCATGAACACCGGCGTTTCCACCGCCCCGTGCGCGGTCTGCAGCACCCCGGCACGGGCGGCGCCATCCGTCGCGACCGTCACATGCCCAAAATTCATCCCCGTTCCAGCCGCGAGCGTCCCAGCAAGTCGCCTCCCGGCAGGCCGTGTTCCAGCGAGGCACGTTCCAGCAGGGACGCATCGCCATAGGAGTAGAACCGGTAACCGGAGCGGATCGCGTGGGCATACGCCGCCTGCATGCGCTCCTGCCCGGCAAAGGCGCAGACCAGCATGAACAGCGTGCTGCGCGGCAGATGAAAATTGGTCAGCAGCGCGTCCACCACCCGGAAACGGAAGCCAGGCGTGATGAACAGGCTGGTATCCCCCTGGAACGCCTGCACCCTCCCATCCGGCCCGGCGGCGGACTCCAGCAGACGCAGGCTGGTGGTGCCAACAGCGACCACCCGCCGGGCCGCGTTGATCCGGTCCGCCGCCTCCTGCGTGACCGTCCCGCGCTCCGGGTGCATCCGATGCTCGGACACGTCGTCGGTGCGCACCGGCAGGAACGTGCCGGCCCCGACATGCAGCGTCACCAGCGCCCGCGCAACGCCCGCAGCCTCCAGCGCCGCCAGCAGGGCAGGGGTGAAGTGCAGCCCGGCCGTGGGAGCGGCGACGGCGCCGGGCCGGTCGGCAAACACGGTCTGGTAATCCTGCGCGTCCTGCTCGGTCGGGCCGTCCGGGCGGTTGATGTAGGGCGGCAGCGCCAGCGCCCCCGCCCGCCGCAACGCATCGGCAAATGCCTCGTCAGCCCGGTTGAAGCGAAGCGTCACACCCCCATCCGGATCGCGCCCGACCACCTCCGCCACCAAGTCGTCCGCCCCATCGAAGGCCAGGCAGTCCCCTGGCCGCAGCCGCCGCGCATTGCGGGCCAGCGCATGCCACGTCCCATCCGCCCCCGGCTGATCCAGCGTCAAGCCGATGCGGGCATCCCCCCGGCGGGCGGCCAACTGCGCGGGGATCACCCGGGTATCGTTCGCCACCAGCACATCGCCGGGCCGCAACAGGCTGGGCAATTCACGGACAACCCGGTCCTGCAGGGTGTCGCCGACGACCAGCAGCCGCGCGGCGTCGCGCGGACGGGCCGGGGCATGGGCGATGCGCTCGGGTGGAAGGTCGAAATCAAACTCGGACAAGCGCATGTTAGGCAGCCGGCGCGTCGTCCCCTGGAAACGTCAGCCCAGCGTAGATTTCATCCACCGGCACGGCGGTCCCAAGCTCCGGCAACTCCAAGATTTCACCAGCGGTAAGGGGCAGGGCGCTCCATCCAGCCCCGCCATCCGCCCGGTGCAGCACCGTCAGCACGGGAGCGTCCTGCTCCACGATGACGTAGCGCCGGATGGAGGAGACGGCGGCGTACTCCTGCACCTTGTCCACTCGATCTGTCCGCACCGAACCCGGGCTGAGAACCTCAAACGCTGCCGCAGTGCCGGAGATCAGCTTGGCCGACGCGGGACGCTTCGCACGCGTGACTTGTACATCCGGGTAACGCACCTTGCCGCCACCGGTAGCAAGGCCGCAGTCAACCAGGACATCCCATCCGGTGCCGTCCAGGCGCTTGAGCAGGGCATAAGCTACTCGCGCAACGATAAAGCTATGGCCGCATGAATTCCCGTCCATCGGGATGGGCCGGGCACCATCGAACTCCCACCTGCCATCAAGGTGCCCATCCCAGTCGAGAAACTGCTCCCTGGTCATGGCGGGGATGGAAAGGGCAGGGTGAACCGTGACATTCATGGCGCGACCCTACCACGTCTGCGCCGAAGCTGGGACCGGCGTCGGCGCCACCCGCCGCAGCAGCCGGATCACCGGCACGCTCACCAGCACCGCCCAGGCCTTGCCCACCACCTGCCCCGGCAGGAACTGCAGGCTGCCGAAGGCCAGCAGCAGGAACACCAGGCTGTCCACCACCAACCCGGCCACCGAGCTAGCCAGTACCGCCCGCACCAGCCCCCGCCGCTGCAACGGCGTATAAACCGCAAAGTCCGCCAACTCGCTGAGCAAGAACGCCGCCCCCGAAGCCAGTACCAGGAACGGCGGCGCAATAACGGTGGACAGCACGGCCCCGGCAACGATGGCCCCCACCCCCCAGATCGCACCCAGGTATCGCTGCACCACGTCCCGCAGCACCAACGCCGCGCCGACCGTCAGCACCCCCGAAGGCGCCATCAGCCCCGGCGCCACCGGCACCAGGCACGGCCCATCCGCCGGGCAAACGGTCCCGACATGCTGCACCATCCAGTTGGCAAGCGGCACGCACAACAAGAACGCCCCCAGCGCCGCCCAGCCGATGGCGCGCCCATTCCGAGATAAACGCGTCACCGATCCAGGTAGGAGGAAATCTCGATCAGGTTGCCGTCGGGGTCCCGGCAATACACCGACTGGATCATGCCCAGCGCACCCTCCTTGGCGACCGGCCCGGCCTCGATGCTGATGCCGCAGTCGTGCAGGTGCTCCACCACGTCCTCCGGCCCCACCGCGGTCACGAAGCACAAATCCGCGGCGCCCGGCTCGCTGTTGGCGCCGGTGAACCACTTCCGCTTGTCCGCGTCATGCGGGCGCAGGTTGATCTTCTGCCCGCCGAACTTCAGCGCCGTACGGTTGTCCGGCCCGAACTCCTCCCGCTCCATGCCGAGCACGCGCTGATACCAGGACGCCGCCAGCTCAACATCCGAAGTGTTGATGACCAGGTGGTCCAGCCGGTCCACGGTAAACCGCATCACTCCAGCCCATCGTAGAAGTCGTTGCCCTTGTCATCGATCACGATAAAGGCCGGGAAGTCCTCCACCTCGATCCGCCAAACCGCCTCCATGCCCAGCTCCTCGTACTCCAGCACCTCCACCTTGCGTATGCAGTCCTGCGCCAGCCGCGCCGCCGGCCCGCCGACGCTGCCAAGGTAAAATCCGCCATACGCCTTGCAGGCATCCCGCACCGCCCGCGACCGGTTGCCCTTCGCAAGCATCACGAAGCTGCCCCCCGCCCGCTGGAACTCCGCCACGTAGCTATCCATCCGCCCGGCCGTGGTCGGCCCGAAGCTTCCCGTGGCATACCCCACCGGCGTCTTGGCCGGCCCGGCATAATACACCGGATGGTCCTTCAAGTACTGCGGCAGCCCCTCGCCGCGATCCAGCCGCTCCTTCAGCTTGGCATGGGCGATATCCCGAGCCACGACGACGGTGCCGGTCAGCGACAGCCGGGTCTTGACCGGGTAGGCCGACAACTGCCGGCGTATCGCCTCCATCGGCTGGTGCAGGTCCACGCGCACGACCTCCTCGCCCAGCTTATCCTCCGTCGCCTCCGGCAAGAAACGCGCAGGGTCGGTTTCCAACTGCTCCAGGAACACCCCCTCCGGCGTGATCTTGGCCTGTATCTGCCGGTCCGCGCTGCACGACACGCCGATCCCCACCGGCAGGCTGGCCCCATGCCGAGGCAGCCGGATCACCCGCACGTCATGGCAGAAGTACTTGCCGCCGAACTGTGCGCCGATGCCGATGGTCCGGGTCAGCTCCAGCACCTTCTGCTCCAGCTCCAAGTCGCGGAACGCATGCCCGGCCTTGCTGCCGCTGGTCGGCAGCGCGTCGAGATACCGGGTCGAAGCCAGCTTCACCGTCTTCAGGCACA
>CAXTCI010000132.1:0-15575 GCA_964242325.1 uncultured Acetobacteraceae bacterium | reverse complement strand
CCTCCAGCCCGTTCAGCCGCTGGCTGATCTGCTTGAGCTGCACGACCAGCTCCTCAATGCGGTTGTTGTGCAGCCGCACCTGCTCGACCTTGCCGACCAGTTCCTCGCGCTGCTTCTCATAGCCGCGCTCAGACTTGTTGTTAATCTCCTCGCCACCGGTGATCTGCTCTAGGCGCCGGGCCTGTACCTTGTGCAGCCGCTTGTACAGGTTCTCGATTTCCTCGAAGCTAGCCAGAACGTCCGGCTTCAGCTTCTCCTCCAGCGCGGACAGGGACATGCCTGGACCCTCGCCCTCGTCGTCGCCGTCCAGGTCCTCGGCAGGCTCGAAGCTTTCGGCGGCGGTGTCCGCTGGCTCGCCCGCGACCTCCTTGGGGCCGCCCTGCGTTGCTTCGAGGTCCACGATGTCGCGCAACAGCATCTTCCCAGCCTTGAGCGCCTCATGCCAGGTGATGATGGCGCGGAAGGTCAGCGGAGACTCGCACAGGCCGCCGATCATCATGTCGCGGCCGGCCTCGATGCGCTTGGCGATGGCGATCTCGCCCTCGCGGGAGAGCAACTCGACGCTGCCCATCTCACGCAGATACATCCGAACGGGGTCGTCGGTGCGGCCTAGGCTGGCCTCGTCCACATTGCCGTGCGGCTCGTCGGATTCCTTCTCGTCCTCGTCGGCCTTTTCGACCTTCGCGGCGACGGGATCAACCTCCTCGCCCTCCTCGGACTCGACGACCTGGATGCCCATCTCGCTGAGCATCGCCATCACGTCTTCAATCTGCTCCGAGCTGTTCTGATCCGCCGGTAGTACGGCGTTAAGCTCGTCGAAGGTAATGTAGCCACGCTCCTTGCCCTTGGCGATCAGGCGCTTGACGGCGACGGCGCTGATGTCCAGCAGGGTGGTGTCGCCGTCCTGGTCCGCGGGTGCTGCATCAGTCGTTGCAGCTTGCTTGGTCGCCATCTTTGGAGCACTCCAAAAGAACTGCGGGCCGGCGTCCCGGCCCGCGATCAGGGTTCAGCGTCCGCGTCTTGCAACGCAGACAAATCAGCACGCGCCTTGGTCAGGGCAATCAGGCGGCGCTGCGATGCGTCGTCCAACTGGGCGGCGCAGGCTCGCCCAGCGGCCAGCCATTCCTCCTCGAGACGGCCGCGGTTCATAAGGCCGAAGATATGCCACCATCCCGCCTCCGCCTCCGCCGGCATGGCATCGGGCCGCGCACACTCGGGCAGCGGCATTGCCGACGCACCCAGGATCTGCGTGGTTTCCTCCGCGACCTGTGAAGCGTGGAGGTGGGACAGCAAGCCTTCGGAATCAAGCATGCCGTGATCGGCGTGATGCAGGATTGCATCACGGACACGGTCCAAGGCGGGCGGTAAGGACAGTCCGAGGAATGCTTCCTCGGTGTCGTGCAGCAGGTCGGGATGGCGGATCAGGATGGCAAGCAGGCACCGCGCACGTTCCGCCTGGATCGCATCGTTGTCGGTGGCGGCGCGGGTGAAGCGGACTTGGCGCGGCGCGGGCTGGCCGGGACGCCCGCCGGGTGCGCGCCGCGGCACCGGGCGGCGGCTTTCGAAGTACCGGTTGAGCAGGGTGCTGCGGTATTCGCTGGCCAGGTCACGGTCGGGGATGCGCTTGGCGACCTCGGCCAGCCGGGCACGGAACGCAGCGCGCTGTTCCGGCGAGTCCCCGGCGCTGCCCTCGCGCACGAAGTCGTACAGCGCCTCCACCAAGGGCCGATGTCCATTGATCAGAGCTTGGATCGCTGCCTTGCCGCCGCGCCGGGCCAGGCTGTCCGGGTCCTCGCCGGTTGGGAGGCTGGCGAAACGCAGGGTGCGGCCGGGCGTCAGCAGCGGCAGGCACAGTTCCGCCACGCGCGCGCCGGCCCGGGCGCCGGCTGCGTCGCCGTCGAAGCACAGCAACGGGTTGGGGGCGAGGCGCCAGAGTTCCTCCATCTGCTCCTCGGTCAGGGCGGTGCCGAGCGGGGCTACGGCACCGGGGAAGCCGGCCTGGTGCAGGGCGATCACGTCCATGTAGCCTTCGGCCACGATCAAGTCGGCGCCGGTCCGCAGTCCCTCCCGGGCCAGGTTCAGGGCGTAGAGGTTGCGGCGCTTGGAGAACAGGGCGGTGTCGGGGCCGTTGATATATTTGGGCTTCGCGTCGCCCAACGTGCGCCCGCCGAAGCTGATGAGGCGGCCGCGCCGGTCGCGGATCGGGAAGGTGACGCGGCCCCAATACAGCTCCCGCGCCGGGCCGTTGTCGTCGGATGCGCGCAGCAGCCCGGCCTCCAGCATTCGGTCGGACGTGACGCCGGCGCGGCCCAGCTCGGCCGCCAGGGCGCCGCGGCCGTCGCCGCTCCAGCCCAGGCCGAACTTCTCGATGGTGGCGTCGGTCAGGCCGCGCCCGCGCAGGTAGGCCAGGCCGGGAGCGCCCTCCTTCTCCCGTAGGCGGCGGGCGAAGCTGGCCTGGGCGGCTTCGAGGACCTCGTGCAAGTCCAGGCGCTGCCGCTCCGCTTCCACAGCGCGTGGGGAGGGTTTGGGCACCTCAAGCCCGGCCTCCGCCGCCAGTTGCTCCACCGCCTCCGGGAACGACGCGCCGGCGGTCTGCATAAGGAAGCTGATGGCGTCCCCGTGTGCGCCGCAGCCGAAGCAGTGGAAGCCGTCCTCGTAGACGTAGAAGCTGGGCGACTTCTCGCTGTGGAAGGGGCAGCAGCCCTTCCAGTTGCGCCCAGACTTCGACAGCTTGACCCGGCGCCCGACCAGCGCCGACAGGGGCGTACGCGCCCGAAGCTCGTCCAGGAAAGCCGGCGGCAGCGCCATTAAGGAGTCGCTGCCCGGCTCCCTCTCCCTCCGGGAGAGGGTTGGGGTGAGGGGGTCTTGGCTGCGGAGCGGGAGACCGAAGGTGCTGCCAGCACCCAGCCTTGCACGGGCAGGCACGGCGCATGTTCCAGGGCGGCCTGGTGCCTTGCTGCTCCGGCAGTGCCCCGCTCCGCAGCCAAGCCCCCCTCACCCCGACCCTCTCCCGGAGGGAGAGGGAGCAGATGCAGAACCGCCACCTCCGTCACTGGTTCAAGCGCGCCCGCACCAGGGCGCCGGCCCGGGCCATGTCCAGCGCGGCGCCATGCTTCGCCTTTAGGGCGGCCATCACCTTGCCCATCTCCTTCTGCGACGCCGCGCCGGTGCTGGCGACGGCGGCCTCCACTTCGGCGGCCAGGGCGGCGTCGTCCATCTCCTGCGGCAGGAAGCCCTCGATCACCCCAATCTCGGCCATTTCCTTGGCGGCCAGTTCAGGGCGGTTGCCCTGCTCATAGAGGGTGACGGACTCGCGGCGCGACTTCACCATGCCGCGCAGCATGCCGATGATGTCATCGTCGGGGATCGCGGTGACGCCCTTCGGCCGGGCGGCGATGTCGGTGTCCTTCAGTCGGGCCAGGATCATCCGTAGGGTCGAGGTGCGCGCGGCGTTCCCGGCGCGCATGGACCCTTTCAACTCATCGGTGAACCGTTCACGCAAACTCATCATCTGTCCTCCAAGCCGGCACCCTATACACTTGGTGGCCGCGCCGGCCAAAACGCCGCTCGAGCTATGTTGAACTTGTCCTGGGAAAAAATTTCCCATAGGGTTCCGCCATGCCGACAACCGACGAGATTATTTCCCGCCTTGGCGGGGCCGAGGCTGCCGCCAGGTTAACCGGCGTGGGGCTGGAAGCTATACGCAAATGGCGTCAGTCCCGCGCCATTCCCAGCAAGCACTGGCCAGCCATCATCGCCGCGACCGGCCTGCCGTTCTCCGCCCTGTCGGGCATCCCTACCCCGGAGCCTGCCATGACCCCTGCCCCGCATGACGTGCCCGCCGGCGCCACAGCCGTCCTGGTGCTGGCGGACGGGGCTGCCATCTGGGGCCGCGGCTTCGGCGCACATACGGCGCCAGGTGCGGAGCGGGTGGGCGAGGTCGTGTTCAACACGGGGATGACCGGATATCAGGAGACGCTGACCGACCCGTCCTTCGCCGGGCAGATCATCACCTTCACCTTCCCGCACATCGGCAACACCGGGATCAATCCGGAGGACATGGAGGCCATCAACATCGCCGCCCTGGGCCTGGTGGTGAAGCAGGACGTGACCGAGCCGAGCAGTTGGCGCAGCGCCCAGCCGTTGGATGCCTGGCTGCGGAGCCAGGGGATGCCGGGCCTGTCGGGGGTTGATACACGGGCGTTGACGATACGCATACGGGACGCCGGCGCGCCCCATGCCGTGCTGTCCTACCCGGCCGATGGGCGCTTCGACCTGGCGGCGCTGCAGGCGCAGGCGGCGGCGTGGCCGGGCCTGCAAGGGATGGACCTGGCGAAGCAGGTCGGCTGCACGCAATCCTACACGTGGGAGGAGGGCACCTGGGCCTGGCCGGACCGGCACGACACCCCGGCGTCGCGTCACCACGTCATCGCCGTGGACTACGGGGCCAAGCGCAACATCCTGCGCAGCCTGGTTGCCGTGGGATGCCGGGTCACGGTGGTGCCGCCGACCGCGACGGCGGAAGACATCCTGCGCCATCAGCCCGACGGCGTGTTCCTGTCCAACGGCCCCGGCGACCCGGCGGCCACCGGCGCCTACGCGGTGCCGGCGATCCAGGGCGTGCTGGATCAGCAGGTGCCGGTGTTCGGCATCTGCCTGGGGCACCAGTTGCTGGCTTTGGCGCTGGGGGCGCGTACTTACAAGCTGGACCGCGGCCACCACGGCGCGAACCAGCCGGTGAAGGAACTGGCGACCGGCAAGGTGGAGATCACCAGCCAGAACCACGGCTTTGCGGTGGAGGACGCCAGCCTGCCGCCGGGGGTGCGGATCACGCATACGAGCCTGTTCGACGGCAGCAACGAGGGCATTGCGTGCGAGGCGCGGCGGGCGTTCAGCGTGCAGTATCACCCGGAGGCCAGCCCGGGGCCGGCGGACAGCCAGCATTTGTTCCGGCGGTTCGTGGCGATGATGGATGGGATGTAGGAGCCAGCCATGCCAAAGCGCACCGACATCCACTCTATCCTCATCATCGGCGCCGGCCCCATCGTCATCGGCCAGGCCTGCGAGTTCGACTACTCCGGCGCGCAAGCCTGCAAGGCGCTGCGGGCCGAGGGATACCGGGTTATCCTGGTCAACTCCAACCCAGCCACCATCATGACCGACCCCGGCCTCGCCGACGCCACCTACATCGAGCCGATCACGCCGGAGATCGTCGAGAAGATCATCGCCCGCGAGAAGCCCGACGCCATCCTGCCCACCATGGGCGGCCAGACCGCGCTCAACACAGCCATGAAGCTGCATGCCAACGGCGCCCTGGCCCGGCACAACGTGGAGTTGATCGGCGCCAAGGCGGACGTGATCGACCGCGCCGAGGACCGGCTGAAGTTCCGCGACGCCATGAGCGAGATCGGCATCGAATCCCCCCGCAGCGCCATCGCCCACAGCATGGCGGAGGCGCGAGAGGCCCTGGCGCTGGTGGGGTTGCCGGCGGTGATCCGCCCGTCCTTCACCCTGGGCGGCACCGGCGGCGGCATCGCCTACAACCGCGAGGAGTTCGAGCAGATCGTCGCCTCGGGCCTCGCCGCCTCGCCCACCACCGAGGTGCTGATCGAGGAGAGCGTGCTCGGCTGGAAGGAGTACGAGATGGAGGTCGTGCGCGACAGCGCCGACAACTGCATCATCATCTGCGCCATCGAGAACGTGGACCCCATGGGCATCCACACCGGCGACAGCATCACCGTCGCCCCGGCGCTGACGCTGACCGACAAGGAATACCAGATCATGCGCGACGCGAGCCTCGCGTGCCTGCGCAAGATCGGCGTCGAAACCGGCGGGTCCAACGTGCAGTTCGCCGTCAACCCGGCGGATGGCCGCCTGGTGGTGATCGAGATGAATCCGCGCGTGTCACGTTCGTCGGCGCTGGCGTCCAAGGCGACCGGCTTTCCCATCGCCAAGGTCGCGGCGAAGCTGGCGGTGGGCTACACCCTGGACGAGTTGACCAACGACATTACCCGCACTACCCCCGCCAGCTTCGAGCCGACGATTGACTATGTCGTCATCAAGCTGCCGCGGTTCACGTTCGAGAAGTTCCCGGGGACGCCGGCGCTGCTGGGCACCAGCATGAAGTCGGTCGGCGAGGCGATGGCGGTCGGGCGCAGCTTCGCCGAGGCGCTGCAGAAGGGCCTGCGCAGCATGGAAACCGGCTATGCCGGCCTTGACCCGGTGGAGCCGCCCGGTGATGGCGGCCATGACGCCTATCGCGCCGCGTTGTCGGCGCCGCGGCCGGACCGGATCGTGATGGCGGCGCAGGCGCTGCGCGCCGGGCTGTCGGTGGAGGACATCCACGGCATCAGCAAGTTCGACCCCTGGTTCCTGCGGGAGCTGGAGCGGATCGTGCAGGCGGAGCGGGAGATCACGGCCTCCGGCCTGCCGGCAGACGCAACGGCGATGCGCCGGATCAAGGCGATGGGCTTCTCCGACAAGCAACTTGCCCGGCTGACGGGGCGGACGGAGGAGAACGTGTTCGCCGCCCGCACCGCACTGGGCGTGCTGCCGGTCTATAAGCGCATCGACACCTGCGCGGGGGAGTTCGCCTCCGCCACGCCGTATATGTATTCGACGTTCGAGGGCGGCTTCGGTCCGCCGGAGTGCGAAAGCAGGCCGACCGACCGGCGGAAGGTGATCATCCTCGGCGGCGGACCCAACCGGATCGGCCAGGGGATCGAGTTCGACTACTGCTGCGTCCACGCGGCCTATGCGCTGCGCGAGGCCGGGTTCGAGACCATCATGGTCAACTGCAACCCGGAAACCGTCAGCACCGACTATGATACCAGCGACCGCCTGTATTTCGAGCCGCTGACCGCCGAGGATGTCATCGCCCTGATCCGCAAGGAGCAGGAACAGGGCGAGGTACTGGGCTGCATCGTGCAATACGGCGGGCAGACGCCGCTGAAGCTGTCGCAGTCCCTCGCCGCCGCGGGCATCCCGATCCTCGGCACGTCAGCCGACGCGATTGACCTGGCGGAGGACCGGGAGCGGTTCCAGGCGCTGTTGCAGAAGCTTGGCCTGCGCCAACCGGAGAACGGCACCGCTCGGTCGGCGGCCGAGGCCGAGGCGATTGCGGACCGCGTCGGCTATCCCGTGGTGATCCGCCCCAGCTACGTGCTGGGCGGGCGGGCGATGGAGATCGTGCACGACCGCACCGGCCTGCACCGCTACATGCGCGAGGCCGTGCAGGTCAGCGGCACCAGCCCGGTGCTGATTGACCACTACCTGAATGACGCCATCGAAGTGGACGTGGACTGCATTTCGGATGGCGAGACGGTCTATGTCGCCGGGGTCATGGAGCACATCGAGGAAGCCGGCATCCACTCCGGCGACAGCGCCTGCTCGCTGCCGCCGTATTCGCTGCCTCCCAGCACCATCACCGAATTGAAGGCGCAGACGGAGGAGATGGCGCGGGCGATCGGCGTGGTTGGGCTGATGAACGTGCAGTTCGCCATCAAGGATCACGAAGTTTATGTGCTGGAGGTGAATCCGCGTGCCGCCCGCACCGTGCCCTTCGTCGCCAAGGCGACCGGGGTGCCCATCGCCAAGATCGGCGCCCGGGTGATGGCCGGTGCCCGGCTGAGCGAGTTCCGGCTGGACGACGACGCCATCGCGCCGCACGTCGCGGTGAAGGAGAGCGTGTTCCCCTTTGCCCGGTTCACCGGCGTGGACACCATTTTGGGGCCGGAGATGAAGAGCACCGGCGAGGTCATGGGCCTGGACGCCAGCTTCGAACGCGCCTTCGCCAAGGCGCAACTCGGTGCCGGCGTGAAGCTGCCGGATGCCGGCACGGTGTTCCTGTCGGTGCGCGACGGCGACAAGATGGGCCTGGTGCCGATGGCCCGGCGGCTGACCGACATGGGCTTCAAGATCATGGCCACCCGCGGTACCGCGGCCCGCATCACCGCCGCCGGGCTGCCGGTGCGTACGGTGAACAAGGTGCTGGAGGGACGCCCGCACTGCGTGGACGCCATCAGGTCCGGCGAGGTGCAGATGGTCATCAACACGGCCGGCGCGGCGCAGTCGGTCGCCGACAGCTTCGACATCCGGCGCAGCGCGCTGCTCCATGGGGTGCCACACTACACGACCATCGCCGGCGCCCGGGCGGCGGTGCATGCCATTGCGGCGCTCAAGGCGGGGACGCTTGAAGTCGCGCCCCTACAGTCCTACTTTCGCGGATCGTTTTAGTACGGCCTCGCCCTGCCGGGATCGCCTGGCGGGGCGGAATACCGTACTGGACGAGCTTCCAGGAAGGCTCCGGCCTTCCCGAACCTTTCCAGCCGCCGTGCCGCCCTGGTCAACCCGGCAGGGTGGTGCGAACGTATCTGGACCATCTGGCTTGGGGACGTTGCGTGCAGAAATTTCCGATGACCGCGCCTGGCCTGCAACGGCTGGAAGAGGAGTTGCGGCACCTGAAATCGGTGGAGCGCCCGTCCATCATACGCGCCATCGCCGAGGCCCGCAGCCACGGCGACCTCAGCGAGAACGCCGAGTATCATGCCGCCCGCGAGCGCCAATCGTTCATCGAGGGCCGGGTGATCGAGCTGGAGGAGATCGTCTCCGCCGCCGAGGTGATCGATCCCAGCACGCTGTCCGGCGACCAGGTAAAGTTTGGGGCGCACGTCCACCTGCTCGATGAAGAGACCGAGAAGGAGGCGACCTACCAGATCGTCGGTGTGCATGAGGCGGATATCAAGCACCTGCGGCTGAGCATCTCCGCGCCGTTGGCTAAGTCGCTGATCGGCAAGAAGATTGGCGATACCGTGTCCGTGCCGGCGCCTGGTGGGGACCGGACATACGAGATCCTGGCGGTCAAGTACGGGTGATGAAGGTTAGTCGTCTCCCTCTCCCTCTGGGAGAGGGTCGGGGTGAGGGGGTCTTGCTTGCGGCGCGGGAGCTTGCCGCCGTTGCCGGAACGCAGTCCAGGTCAGGTAACTGCGGTGCTTGAAGACCCCCTCACCCCAACCCTCTCCCGGAGGGAGAGGGAGCAGGAGATGATCGGTTTTGCCGATGTGCAGGCGGCGGCACGGCGCATCGCTGGACGCGTATTGCGCACCCCTGCCCTGCCGTCCGATGCCGTCAGCCGGGCCACCGGCGCGCAGGTCACGCTGAAGCTGGAGAACCTGCAGGCTATCGGCTCCTTCAAGGAGCGCGGCGCTGCTAACCGCCTCGCCCTGTTGACCCCGGCGGAGCGCCAGGCCGGCGTTGTCGCGATGTCCGCGGGCAACCACGCCCAGGCCGTCGCCCGCCATGCCGGGCTGCTGGGCGTGCGGTCGGTCATCGTCATGCCGCGTCACACGCCCAGCACCAAGGTCACGCGTACCCGCGCCTGGGGGGCCGAAGTCATCCTGCATGGCGACAACCTGCTGGAGGCCGCGGCACATGCCCATACCCTGGCTGCCCGGGATGGCCTGGTGTTCGTTCATCCCTATGACGACCCGGCCGTCATGGCCGGCCAGGGCACTCTGGCGCTGGAGTTGCTGGAGGATGCCCCGGACCTGGATGTCTTGCTGATCCCCGTCGGCGGCGGCGGCATGATTTCCGGCTGCGCGGTCGCCGCAACGGCGATGAAGCCCGGCATCGAAGTGATCGGCGTCGAGGTCGCCGCCTATGCCAGCCTCAGCCAGACCCTGGCTGGTGTCGCCGTGCAGACCGGCGGCTCCACCATCGCCGAGGGCATCGCCGTCCATCAGGTCGGCGCGCATTGCCTGGAGGTGATCCGCGCTCACGTGTCGGACGTGGTGGTCGTACCGGAGCGCGTGGTGGAAGACGCCATCGCCCTGCTCGCCGAGGGCGCCAAGCAGGTGGCGGAGGGCGCAGGCGCGGTGGGCGTCGCAGCCCTGCTGGCGCATCCCGCCCGCTTTGCCGGGCGGCGCGTCGGCATTCCCGTCTGCGGCGGGAATATAGACGGGCGCATCCTGGCCAATGTGCTGCTGCGCGGCCTGCTGCGTGACGGACGGCTGCTGCGCCTTAACATGGACATCCCTGACCGCCCTGGGGTGCTGGCCGATATCGCCGGGCTGATCGGCAATTCCGGCGGCAACATCATTGAGGTCGTGCACCAGCGCCTGTTCGACGCCCCCAGCGTCCAGGCGGCGGAGCTGGAGCTGATGGTCGAGGCGCGCGACCCGGCCCACGCAGACGAGATCACCGAGGCCCTGGCGGTGCGGTATGTCGTCCGCCGCGCCTGACAGACGTTGCGCCCCGGCCCGGTTCGCGCTTGGCTGAAATCTTGACGGTGCGGCGGCGGTGATGCGGCGGCGGACGCTCCTTGCGGCAGGTGGCGCGCTTGTCCTGCCCGCCCCGGCCCGGGCGGCTGACGCCGTGGACCTGCAGCTCGTATTGGCCGTGGACGTGTCCCGCTCCATAGATGAGGACGAGGCCCGGCTGCAGCGCGAGGGCTATCGCACCGCGATGATAGACCCACGTGTGGTGGCCGCGGTCACCGGCGGCATGACGGGTGCGGTGGCGGTCGCCTATGTCGAGTGGGCCGGCATGAACTACCAGCAACTCGTCATCCCCTGGACCCGCATCGCCGGGCCGGTGGAAGCCGCCGCATGGTCCGACCGGCTGGCGCGCAGCCCGCGGCAGAGCGTGTCCTGGACCAGCATCTCCGGCGCTCTTTCCTTCAGCAGCCGCCTGCTGACCGAGTGCCCGTGGGAGGGGACCCGCCGCGTGGTGGACGTGTCCGGCGACGGCCCGAACAACAACGGCCCGCCGGCCGAGGATGAGCGGGACCGGCTAGTCGCGGAGGGCATCACCATCAACGGCCTGCCCATCGTCAACGACCGCCCCAACTTCGGCGTGCAGCCCGGCCAGGACTTGGAGCCGTATTACCGGAACTCGGTGATCGGCGGTCCCGGCGCGTTCCTGATTGCCGCGGAGGACTTCGCATCGTTTGGCGCCGCCATACGGCGGAAGCTGGTCCAGGAGATCGCGGGGATGCCGGATGCGCCGTCCTCGGGCTGACATTTGGCCGTCACCCGCAGCGGCAGGCTGCGGAGCGACCGTAGCGTGTTGCCGCATCGCTGGCCTGGCATCGCCTACGGCGGCCTATACTGGAAAATAATTGCCGAAACCTGCGGCGCTGAACGGGTCAGCGTCGGATACAGGATGTATGCGGCGGGATATCCGGTGCGGAAAACGCCAAAGTCCAGCTTCTTTGCTCCCTTTCCCCCCGGGAGAGGGCCGGGGTGAGGGGGTCTGGCCGCGGAGCGGAAAACTTTCGGTGCCGCTGAGCCGAGGCGTAATACACATAAAAGCCCGCCTCTACCCGCCCCTCTCACGCCGATCCTTTCCCGGAGGGAAAGGGAGCACGCTATGCCGTCGCGCAGCTCCGCACCACCGCCGCCGGGTCGCCGCGCAGCACCTCGTGCCTTGTGCCCCCATCTTCCCGCACGAAACGTATGTCGAACATCTGCCCGCCCACCCGCAGGTCGCGCAGCGTTAGTTCCGGCAGCCAGTCCGGCAGCGCCGGGTCAATCCGTAGCACGCCCGCCGGCGCGTCCGGCTGCAGGCCCAGCATCGCCTGCAACAGCGCGAACACCGACCCAGCCGCCCAGGCCTGCGGCACGTTGGCGCCCAGGTATTGCACGGGAAAGCTCGTGTCCTCCCGCTGCAGTCCCGAATACAGCTCCGGCAATTGCCGCTGCGTGAAGAATCCGGCGGCGCGGTTGATGTCCTGCGCCACGGCATTCGCCTCGGCATGGAAGCCATAGCGCTTGAATCCCAGCGCAATCAGGCTGTTGTCGTGCGGCCAGACCGAGCCGTTCTGGTAGGAAAACGGGTTGAACGACGGGTTCTCTGCCGTCAGCGTCCGGATGCCCCAGCCGCTCCACATGTCCGGTTGCATCAGCCGCTGCATGACACGCACGGCCCGGTCTGGCGGTACGATGCCGCACCACAGCAGATGCCCGGCGTTGCTTGCCACCGTGGTCACCAGCCGCTTGTCCGCGTCCAGGCTCAGGCCGTAGCAGCCTTCGGCTTCATCCCAGAACACCTCGTTGAACCGGGTAAACAGCGCCTCGGCCTTGGCGTCCAGCGCGGCGGCCCGGCTGGCATCGCCCAGCGCGGCATAAGCCTCCGCCATGCCGCGCCAGGCGGCATAAACGTAGCCTTGAAGTTCGCACAACGCCTTGGGGTTGCTGACCCGGGTGCCGTCGGTGTTGACGATGGCGTCGCCGCTGTCCTTCCAGCCGACGTTCTCATAGCCCGCGCCGGAGCGGGTGCCATATTCCTGGAAGCCGTCACCGTCCCGGTCACCGTAATCGTCGATCCAGGACAGGCATCCCTCGGCGGTCGGCAAATGCTGGCGCAGCAGGTCCAGGTCACCGGTCGCCCGCCAGGTCGCGTGCAGGACCATCAGGTATAACGGCGTCGCGTCGGCGGTGCCGTAATAGGGCGTGTGCGGGATCAGATGCAAAGCCGCCAGCTCGCCCAGGCGCAGCTCATGCAGGATCTTGCCGGGTTCGGCGTCCCGGTAGTCGTCGCGGGTCTTCGCCTGCCAGCGCCCGAGCACATCCAGCGCCGCACGGCCCAACTGCGAGTCCAGGATGATGGTCTGCAGGGCGACGATCAGCGTGTCACGGCCGAACAATGCCACGAACCACGGCAGGCCGGCCGCGGTGATGGTCTTTGCCCCATTTGAACCCTCGACGGGCAGGCGCAGGGCGGCGATGTCTTCCACCGCCTGCTCATACATGCGGGCAAAGGCATCGCCATCGGCTTCCAGCTTGAGAACGCCAGTCCGCCAGTCCGCCAGCTCCCGCGCCTGGCCGCTGCCGGGACCAAGGTCGCAGCTGATGGGCGCCGGGTAGGACATGTCGCCGTCGCGCAGGTCATACAGCAGCGTACCATCCCAAGTGGCGCCGGGCTTCAGCTCGATGGCGAAGCTGATGCGGCCGTTGGCATAAACGGCCGGCGCCGGGCTGCGCGCGGTGACGCGGATCTCGCGGTAGAAGTCGCCGTTGCGGTAGCCGGTCGTCAGTATGCCGTCGCCATCCGACCAGGCGCTGCTGATGCGGCCGCGGCGGACGATGTGGCCGGACTTCACCTCGAAGATGTCGGCGAAGTCGCTGCGGATGGCGATTTCCAGGTTGAAGCGGACGGTGGTGCGGCCGTGGTTGGTGATGGCGTAGCACTCGTGCATCCCGCCATCCACGGCCCGGCTGAGCACCAGGGTCAACGACCGCTCCGGCACGTCCCCGCCCTCGCTGGCGAAGGCGCGGTTGGTCAGGAAGATGCGGGCGGCGTAGTAGGCCGGGGCGCCGCTGTTCAGCAGGTCCCAGAGCTGCCCGTTGGCATACAGCGCATAGGCGCTGATTAGCCGCGTATCGTAGAAGTAGAGCCCTTTATCGGAAGGCCAGGACACCTGGCCGTCCGGCTCGGTAATGAGGACCGTGTGCCCCTGGTGGATGGCGACCTGGGCGGGGCCGACCTTGATCTCCAGGGGCAATGGCCGCGCCCTAGCTGGCGGGCTGGAAGGTCAGGGCGACGCCGTTCATGCAATAGCGCAACCCGGTGGGCGCGGGTCCATCCGGGAACACGTGGCCGCCATGGCTGCCGCAGTTGCTGCAATGCACCTCCGTGCGGACCATGCCCCAGGCACGGTCCTCGGTGGTGCCCACGGCGTCGCGGGTGACAGGCTGGAAGAAGCTGGGCCAGCCGGTGCCGGACTCGAACTTGGCCGTGGTGTCGAACAGGACCTGGCCACAACCGGCGCAGTTGTAGGCGCCGGCGCGCTTCTCGGCGTTCAATGGGCTGGTGCAGGCGCGTTCGGTGCCGTGGCCGCGCATGACCTTGAACTGCTCGGGCGTCAGCATCTGCTGCCATTCGGCGTCGGTGCGGGTGAAGGCATAGGTTTCGGCGGGCTTGGTCTTGGTGGCGAACAGGGACATTGAGGCCTCCGAGATGTGCTGAACGACGATATGGGCGCATCGGCGCCGCACGCCAAGCACGGCGCTCCCGTCCCGCGGTGCTGCGAGGGCTGCCGTTGGCCGGCAGCCCTTGCCGAAGAAGGTCAGTTTCCCAGGCGCCAGGCAAGTGGGCGCCAGGCGTTCCGTATAGTTCTCGAACCTTGTCTGGCCCGCCGCTGCTACCGCTGCGTTGCCATCGAAAGCCGTGTTCGCGGTGTTGGGCTTCAGGGATCGCCCGCAGCCCTGGAGCCTCGCCTTGCCGCGCCGATCACTCTCGCTTTGCCGAGCCGATCACTATTGCAAGATGGAGCATCACACGAAAAGATTGATGCAATATCGATTATCATTTTGTTGCCGGTCGGTTTAGTGTGACAAGGAAACAGCCGATTTCACGGGCATAGCCGAATGGCAAGCAGAATGGACCATCTTCCCCTCGACCACCGCTTGCCTTCCAACCTCACTGCAGAATTGGCGGACAGGCTCGTGGAGGCGCTGGCAGACGGCGATTCGGTGCTGCTGACCGGGCCCGCCGATCCCTACCCCCTGTTTGCTGCTGCGGCCCGGCATCCCCGGCTTTTGCGGGCCACAATGTTCCAGGTAGGCCCGCCGCTCGACTTGATTTCGATGCTGCGTCAGGTGACCGCCGACGCTGGCCTCAAGGATGCCACGCTCGAACAGGGCTTCAACTCCCTTATGACACCCAGCGCTGAGTGCGAGCGCGTTGTCCTATTTGTGGCGGAGGCTCATCTGCTGCCGCACGCGACCATGCGCTACATTGAATTCGCGCTCCATGCCGGGCCGCATTTGACGGTGGTTCTGGCCGGGCAGGATGGGCTTCTGGATATGATGGCACTCGATGGCTTCGCCGGGCTGCGCAACCGGATACCGGTCCACCTCGTGCTGCCTGATGCCGGCGCGGCGCACACCGGTCTTCCTCCCGCAGCCCCCGTTTCCAGCGCCTCCAACCTTGCTCTTGCCTATAGGATGACACCGCCCCGCCTGCTGGCTGCCGCCGTTGCCGCTGCGGGCCTGGCGGTCGTCGGCATAATGTCCTTCTCGTTCTCTGCACCGCCAGCCAGGGCCGTATTGGCTGGGCCTGGTGCGGCACCGTTCGCCGCGGCCGTTGAACCAACACCTGAGCCGGCCAACGCCCAGCCGGCCCCGGTGGCGGTCGCAGGTTCGGTCTCGGCACCGGACACCAGCACTGCCGCGGCACAGCAGGCGCCAGTCGCAGCACCGCTCCCCAGCCCGGCGACCGGGGTTGAACCCATCCTCGCCGCGGAAGCACCCGCGGCTGCCGGCGCGGCAACCGTCAACGTTTTTGACGTCCCGCAGACGTCTGTGCCCGCGTCCACCCCGGAAGTGACAGACCCTACGCCGGGTGAGCCAAGCCCTGCCGATGCTGCTGGGGTCGTCGATGCACCGGCTCAGCCCCGGACGGCGCAGGCCGAAGCGCCTGGCCCTCTGCCAGGGTCCACGCCCGATTCTAATCCGGAGGTTGCGGAAGCTCCGGCAGCCTCCAAGCTGCATCCGGCGATGTTATCCGAACCGTCTGCCGTCATTCCAGGCCAGGTTAGTATTCCAGACCTTAAGATGGTCGCTCGGGCTGCCGCA
>CAXTCI010000131.1:2218-15587 GCA_964242325.1 uncultured Acetobacteraceae bacterium | reverse complement strand
GGCCCCGGCCAGCAAGCGTGGGGGAGACCGGCAAAGGTCGGGACGGTAAAGCAGTCCGCGTCAGCCGGTCCCACGCGCCTGCGACCTACTACCCATGCTGGCAGGATCATAGCCGTTCAGGCTGCGCACCGGGAAGCACGTGTCCGGCCGTGCGTTGACCACCTCCAAAGGGAGCGGGCACCCAGGGGGGCGGACGCCAAGAAGCCTGCTCGGCCGGTGCCTGAGCGGATCTTGCTCCTGTCCGCGCTCCTGCCGGCTATTCCGCCGGATTTATCGCCGGGGTTGTTGCATCCTGCTGCACCTCGACGCGGACCCGGGCGACCACCGCATACAGCGCCGGTACGAAGCAAAGGGTCAGCACCGTCGCGCCCACCAAACCACCCATGATCGCAATGGCCATAGGCCCCCAAAACACCGAGTAGGCCAGGGGAAGCAGCGCGAGGATCGCGGCGGCGGCCGTCAGCAGGATGGGCCGGGACCGCCGCACCGTAGCGCCGACGATGGCCTCTGCCGGCGGTACGCCTTCACGGATGTCGCGCTCGATCTGGTCCACCAGGATGACCGAGTTGCGCATGATGATCCCGGCCAGCGCGATGCACCCCAACGTCGCCACGAAGCCGAACGGCGCCCCGGTCAGCAGCAGCGCCGCGGTGACGCCGACCAGGCCGAGCGGCGCGGTCGCCACGACCATTAGCACCCGGGCAAAGGACTGCATCTGCACCATCAGCAATGACAGCATCGCCACCAGCATCAGCGGCATCACCTTGTTGATGCTGGCCGATCCCTTGGCGCTTTCCTCCACCGCGCCTGCGGTTTCAATGGCATAGCCCGGCGGCAACGAAGCCTTCACCGCGGCAAGCGTCGGCAGGATGGCGGCAGTGGCGTCCGGTGCCTGCACGCCGGGCATGGTGTCGGCGCGTACCACCAGCATCGGCGTGCGGTCACGACGCCAGGCCACAGGCTGCTCCAGCCCCCAATCGATGGTCGCCACCTGCGCCAGGGGCACGGCGCGGCCGTTGATCGACGTCACTGTCACGTCGCCCAGCCCGGCGATGTCCTGCCGTTCGGATGGAATGGCACGGGCGACCACTGGGATCAGGTCGGTGCCTTCGCGGTATTGCGTGATCGTGGCGCCCTGCTGCAGGGTTTGCAGCGTGTTTGCCACGGCCTCGCTCGACAGGCCCATGATGCGCGCCTTGTCCTGGTCGAGCACCACCGTCGCCTGCTTGCCCATCTGGCCCCAGTTGTCGCTGACGTTGCGGACTAGGGGGCTGGCGCGCATCGCCCGGCCGACGTCGGCGGCGATGTCGCGCAGCCGCATGGCGTCGGGACCGGTGATGCGGAACTGCACGGGGTAGCCGACCGGCGGCCCCAGCTCCAGCCGCGAGGGACGCAGGCGCACGTCGGGGAAGTCGCCACGGTCCAGCGACGCGTTGAGGGCGCGCAGCAATGCCTCCCGTTCGGGGATGCCCGCGGTGTTGATGACGACCTGGGCGTAGTTCGGCTGGTCCAGCTCAGGCGAGAACGCAAGGAAGAACCGTGGCGTGCCGGTGCCGGTGTAGGCGGCATAGGACGTAACGCCGGGTTGATGCTGCAGCAATGCTTCCAGTTGCGCGACCTCCGCCGCGGTGGCGGCAAAGCTGGAGCCTTCCGGCAGGCGCATGTCCACCAGGACCTCCAGCCGGTCGCTCGCCGGGAAGAACTGCTGCGGCACCCGGGTGAAGCCTGCGACCGACACGCCGAACGCCGCTACGGTCAGCGTGATCACCATCCAGCGCCGCCGCACGCACCAGCCGACCAGCCGGGCGAAGACGCGGTAGGTCCACCCGTCGTAAACGTCGTGCCCCTGTGGGCGGCGCTTCTTCGTGGGCAGCAGCGACGCGCCGATCAGCGGCACGAACAGCACGGCGACGAACCAGCTCAGTATCAGGGCAAGCCCGACCACCCGGAAGATATCCTGGGTATATTCCCCCGTGCTGCTCTGCGCGAGGCCGACCGGCAGGTAGCCCGCAGCCGTCACCAGCGTGCCGGTCAGCATCGGCATCGCCGTGGAGGTATAGGCGAAGCTGCCGGCGCGAACGCGGTCCCAGCCCTGCTCAAGCTTCACCACCATGGTTTCCACGGCGATGATGGCGTCGTCCACCAGCAGGCCGAGGGCGATCACCATCGCGCCGAGCGAGATGCGCTGCAGGTCTATGCCCAGCAGCTTCATGCCGATGAACAGCCCGGCCAGCACCAGCGGCACGCTGATCGCCACGACGACGCCGCTGCGCCAGCCCAGACTGATGAAGGTGACGACAAGGACGATGCACAGCGCAGCCACGAACGAGCCTTCGAACTCGCCCACATCGGCCGCCACAACGGTGGACTGGTCGTGCAGCCGCCCGACCTCCACGCCAAGGGGCAGGGTGGGGAGCACGGTAGCCATACGCTCTGAAACCAGGCGGCCAAGCGACAGCATGTTGCCGCCGTCTGCCATGCTGATGCCGATGCCCATGGCGGGATGGCCGTTGTAGCGCATGGTGGAAGCCGGCGGGTCCGCCACGCCGCGGCTGATGGCGGCGATGTCGCCCAGCCGCAGCAGCCGCCCGTGGGCGGAGATGGGCAGCGCCGCCAGCGCCTCCGCCGCATGCAGCGCCGGGCGTGTGCGGACATGGATGCGGTCGTGCGCCGTGTCCACGAAGCCCCCCGCCACCACGCTGTTCTCGCGCCGCACTGCATCGAACAGGTCCGGCAGGGTCAGGCCCAGCTCCGCCAGCTTGCGGTAGGACACCTCGATGTTGACCTGCTCCTGTTGCTGGCCGACCAGCACGACCTTGCCGACGCCGGGCACGGACAGCAGACGCTCGCGCACGTCTTCGGCGACATGCTTCAGCTCCGGCAGGGTGAAGCCGTCGCCGGTCAGGGCATAGACGATGCCGAATGTGTCGCCGAACTCGTCATTGAAATAAGGTCCCTGCACGCCGTCCGGCAGGGTGCCGCGGATGTCGGCGACCTTCTTGCGCACCTGGTAGAACAGGTCGCCCACGATCTTCGGCGGCGTGTCGTCGCGCAGCGTCACGCGCACGACGGCATGGCCGGGCTGGGTTTGGCTTTCGGTGTGGTCGAGGTGGGCAAGGTCCTGCAGCTTGCGCTCGATGCGATCGGTGACCTGGCGGGACGTCTCATCCGCGTCGGCACCGGGCCAGTCGAGGATGATGACCATTTCTTTGATGGTGAAGGGGGGGTCCTCGGCCCGGCCGAGACCGAGGTAGGCCCAAACGCCGGCTCCTGCCAGCACCAGCATCGCAAACAGCGTCAGCGCGCGGTGCTGCAATGCCCAAAGCGACAGGTTTGGGGCAGCCGGGCCGTCCTTCATCGTGCTGCTCCGGCCCATGCGGTGACGGCCATCTCGGGGTTCAACTGTCCCACGCCCGCAGTCACCACCTGCTCTCCTTCGCGCAGCCCGGCGCTCACGAGCACGCTGCCGTCGCCGCCGTAGCCTGCGACGTCAACCTGGCGCAACGTGGCGCGCTGCCGGGCGGCGTCCAGCACCCACATGGCGGGCGCACCGCCCTTGTCGGTCAACGCGGTCGCCGGCAGGCGGGCGACCGGGATGCTGGCCCCGCCGAAGGCGACGGTTGCGGTCATGCCGAGGGTCAGCATTCCAGCCGGCGCGTCTGGTATCGCGACCTTCACTCGGTAGGTGCGGCTGCCTGGATCGGCCAGTGCGCCGACTTCCCGCACCCGCCCGTGCAGCACCTGACCCGGCGCCGCCCACAGGGTGATCGCGGCGTCACCCGCGGCCCTGACCGCGCCCAAGCGGTTTTCCGGCACATCCGCCACCACCTCGATGCCATTCAGCTGCGCGACGGTTGCGACCGTCTGACCGGCGGCCACGACCTGCCCGGCCTGGACCGGAACATCCGTGACGATGCCGTCCGCTTCCGCCTTCAGGTCGCCGTAGGCGCGCTGGCTGCGGGCCAGGGCGAGCTGCCGGGCGGCTTGCAGCACCCGGGCATCCGCCATCTGGCTGGCCGCGGTGCGCTTGTCGAATTCGGACGGCACGTAGGCCGGGGAGGCGCGGCCTAACTGGCCGTAGCGGCCCAGGTCCGCACGCATGTTGGCCAGGTCTGCGGAGGCTGCCTGCAATGCCGCCTCGGCGGCCTGCTCTTGCAGTGCCATGTCGCCCTGGTCCAGGCGGGCCAGAACTTGTCCGGCTTGGACGCGGTCGCCCGGCTCGACCAGGCGGGCCGTCACCTTGCCGGGGATGCGGAATCCAAGGTCGGCCTGGACACGCGCCTGGACCGTGCCGGAGAACACGAGCTGCGACGGAACCGGCTGCACGGTTACGGTGGCGACGCGGACCGGCCGCGGCGGCTCGCCGGCGGCGCATACCAGGAGGGACAGCAGGGCGAGAGCTGGGCCGGCACGCATCATGTGACCTCCATCCGCACTCCCCAACCCCTAACATAACGGCGTTCAGTTACCAATGGTTAGTTGAGAGTTGGCGGCTCGGGATGGGCGGCTGCGTTGCCTACTGCACTGGTGCACCGGCCGCCATCCCGCATGCGGAGACGGAGGGAATACACCACATCCCGCATCTTGCAATCCACGGTAATGGTTTGTGTTGTTGTCAGTTGTTCGAGACCCAGTTGTTCGAGACAAGGCGGGTCCGCGATGGACGGGGCTGCCTAAGCCGGGTGGAGCAGGAACCCGCGGACGGCTGCATCCACTACGACGTCCACCAGCCGCCGCGGCTCGGTTTCGACATGCTTGGGCTGGTTCAGCAGCAGCATGATGACGCCGTGCATGCAGGCCCAGAGCGCTTCTGCCACTTCCAAGGGATTGCCGGGCCGGAATACGCCGGCTGCCATCGACTCGGCGACGTTGGCTTGCAGTAGGCCGAACGACTTGTCCGCGGCTGCTGCCGTGCCGCATGCATTGGCGGCCTTGGCATCGAATGTCAGGCGATATTCATCGGGACGGCATAGCGCCAGGTCCACATAGGCCATTAGCCCCGCGCGGAAACGGTCCAAGCGGGGCAGGTCCGGGTTCTGCGAGTTGGCATAGGCGACCAGCAAGGCTTCGAACATCGCCTCGGCGATGGCGTCCAGGATCGCCGTCTTGTCCGGGAAGTAGACGTAGAGCGCTGTGCTGCTGACCCCAAGCTCGGCGGCGATGCGGCGCATGGTGGCGTGCTGGACGCCATCCTGCAGGAACAGGCGCTTGGCCGCTTCCAGGATTTCGCCCCGGCGGGATGCGCCTTGGCCGCGGGGCTTGCGGGTGCGGGCGAGGGTAAGGACTGCAACCATGTCTGCGCCGGGTTTAGATTTATGCCGGGGGCGGGTCAAACCGTTCCGAGCGCGGGTAGTGTCTCGGTTTGAACTCCGGGCCTGGTCAGCCCTACCGTTGGAGGATCGGTTGAAGCCGGGTCGCCGGGGCTGTGGTCCGTTGTTGGTGGGAAGCTGCTGGTCCGCTTCTGAGCCCACGCGGTCAGGACGTGAACGTTGCTGATCGTTGCAGCTGGGCCTCAATCGCAGTCTTGTCCATAACCGACCAGACCGATCTGATCTTGGCGCCCTTAAACTCGTAGAAGACGTTTTCCGCGAACGAAACCGTGCACCCGTTGATGCTCAACCCAAGGAACTCCCCCTTCGGAGAGCATTTGAAGGCGAGTCGAGCTGCAACACGCGGGGGGTCGCAAACCAAAATCTGAATGTTGAAGCTAAGGTCCGGTATGTGCTCAAAATCATTCACGAGCATATCTCGGTAGCCGGACAGCTTGAGTGGTCGGCCATTGTGCTCAACCTCGTCGTCAACGTAGCTTCCGAGCTGAGCCCAATCCTGCCTGTTCAAACAGCCGATGTAGGCGCGGTAGAGATCGGAAAGAGACGTAGCAAGCAAATGGGACCCTCCTTGGGTGAACGTCCGCCTCGAAGAATAGCACAGAGCACCGTGACCGGCGAGCAAGGGTCCGGCAGCAAACGGCCAGACTCAGCCGGATTTCAAATTGAGGCACTACCAATGTGCCGTATCGCTTGACCCGGCAGCCCGAGGTTGATCGTCGCTCCGGGCGGTCATGGACAGGGCGCCGCCCACCGCCAGCGTCACGATGACACCCAGCGGCACATACCAGGTGAAGGCCAACGCGTAGGTGCGGACCACCACGGTCATCACCACGAGCGTCGCCAGGAAGGCGGCGATTGCGTCCCGCTCGCGCGCCCAGGGCACCACCAGCCCTAACAAGAAAGCTCCCAGCAGCGCGCCGTAGGTGTAGCCGGCAATCCCGAGGCCCAGCAGAACCACCTGGCCCCTAGTGTCGGTGAACAAGCAGGCGAACCCGGCCATGACGACGGCCCAGGCCAGGGTCAGCAGCCGCGACAGCCGCAGCGCACCGGCTTCGTCCTTGCCGCGCCCGATCGCGTGCCACAGGTCGGCGACGGTGGAGTTGGCCATCGAGTTCAACGCCGACGACAGCGACCCCATGGTCGCCGACAGGATGCCCGCGATCAGCAGCCCGGACAGGCCCGGCGGCAGCTCGTCGAGGATGAAGCGGGGGAACAGGTCGTCGGAGGAGCGCAGCCCCAACTCGGTAACCGTCTTGCCGCCGAAGTGGACCCACAGCAGCGCGCCGACCAGGGAGAACAGCGCGAACTGCGCCATCACCACCACGGCGCTGCCGATCAGCGCCCGGCGCCCGTCCGCCAGGGTCTGGCAGGCCAGCACCCGTTGCACCATGAGCTGGTCGGTCCCGTGCGACGCCATGGAGAACACCGCCCCACCCAGGATGGCCGCCACCGCATTGAACGGGCTGGTCAGGATGGGCGCGGACAGGTTGATCACTTGGAATTTGCCCGCCGCATAGGCCTGTCCCAGGCCGCCCACCCCGACCTCGCCCAGCAGCACGGCGATGCAGACGCAGGCGCCGCCGATGTAGAGCGACATCTGGATGGCGTCGGTCCAGATTACCGCGCGTATGCCGCCGACGTAGGTGTAGAGCACCGTCACCAGCGACAGCCCGGCAATGATCGTGACGTAGCCGGTCGGCAGGCCGATGGCGTCCAGCAGCAGCTTGATCGGGATGGCGGAGGCGAACAGCCGCACGCCCTCCGCCAGCAGCCGGGTGACCAGGAAGGTGACGGACGCGACCGCTTGCAGCCGCGGGCCGAAGCGCAGGCCGAGATACTGGTAGGCGCTGACCAACTGGCCCTGCATGTAGAGCGGCAGCAGCAGCCACGCCGCAAGCGAGCGGCCCAACAGGTAGCCGATGGCAAGCTCCACGAAGCCGAATGCGCCGAGGTAGGCGACGCCGGGCACGGAGATAACGGTGAGGGTGCTGGTCTCAGTCGCGACGATGGAGAAGCACACGGCCCACCAGGGCAGGTCCCGCTCGCCGACGAAGTACGCCGCGGCGCTGGATTGGCGCCCCGACAGCCGCAGGCCGACCGCTGCGATGGCGACCATGTAGATCACGATGATGGACAGGTCCAACGCGCGCAAGGGGTTACTCCCGTGTTCCAGGGCGCGGCGCGGGCGGTGCGGGAGGCGCGCTCACAGCGTTTCCGTCACTTTGCGGAGGCCGCGCGGGGCGTCCGGGTCCTCGCCGCGGGCGACGGCAAGGTGGAGCGCCATGAGCTGGAACGGCAGGATTTCGAGCAGGGGCGACAGCTCCTCCGGCGTGTCCTCAGGCAGCACGCAGTTGGCACCGGCGGCGGCGCTGCCGACTACGAACAAGTCGGCGCGGGTGCCGCGCACCCGGTGCAGCACCTGGTCCATCGCGGCACCGGCGACGCCGCCGGGCACCACGGCCAGCACCGGGACGTGCGGGTCCAGCATCGCCAGCGGGCCGTGCAGCAGATCGGCGCCGGAGAAGGCCTGCGCGGCGACGTAGCTGGTTTCCATCAGCTTCAGTGCGGCCTCGCGCGCGGTCGGGTAGGCGTAGCCGCGACCTATCACCACCATGCGGCTGGCAAAGCGGAGGCGGGCGGCCTGGGCCTGCACCGCCGGGCCGGCGCTGTGCAGGAGGGCGTCGCCGGCATCGGGGAGCACCAGGGCGGCATTGCCGCCGCCGCCGCGCAGGTGGTCCATGAGCAGGTAGAGCGCCAGAAGCTGCGCGGTGTAAGACTTGGTCGCGGCCACCGCCTGCTCCGGCCCGGCCATGACGTCCAGGTGCAGGTCCGCAGCCTGGGCCAGCGGCGAGGCGGGATTGTTGGTGACGGCGAGGGTCAAGCCGCCGCCTCGCCGCCCCGCCTCGATCGTGCGCAGCAGATCGGGGGAGCCGCCGGACTGGCTGACGGCCACCAGGAGCACGTCGCGCATGTCGGGCTGGGCGCCGTAGGCGGTCATGGTGGAGGGGGACACCAAGCCGGCGGGCATCCGCAGCACGATCTCGGTGAGATACTTGGCATACAGCGCGGCGTGGTCGGAGGTGCCGCGCGCCGCGAACAGCAGGAAGCGCGGGCGAGCCGCCGCGATAATGCCCGCAACCGCCGCGATGGCCGCCCGGCCCGCCAGCAGGCGACGCCACACGGCGGGCTGCTCCGCGATCTCTGCCGCCATGCGGGCGCCGTGGGTCGGCAGGGACTGCGATGCGATGGCCACGAGCCAGCTTTCCCCCAAGGCCCGCGGGATGCAAGGGCTTCGCCTGACCTGTGTTGGGCTTCGCCTGCCCTGGCGCGCTTGGCCCGTTACTTGCCATCGTGCCTGCGGCGCCGGACGCTTGATGGCCGGCGCGTCCATGCCAGGAGCGGCGAGATGAAGCTGATCAGCGCAACCCCGAGCCCTTATGCCCGGAAAGTACGCATTGCGCTGGCCGAGAAGGGCATTGCCTTCGAGTTGCGAACGGAGGTGCCGTGGAACGACGATACCAGCCTGCCGCAGCACAATCCGCTGGAGAAGCTGCCAGTGTTGATCCTGGACGACGGCTCGACCGTTTGGGAAAGCAGCCACATCCTGGAATGGATCGAACGCAAGCATCCGCAGCCACCGCTGCTGCCACCGGATGACGACGGCATCCTGGCGCATAAGCGGATGGACGCGCTGGCGACCGGGGTGTGCGACGCCTTCCTGCTGGTGTTCTTCGAGCGGATGCGGCCGGAAGGGCAACGCAGCCAGCCGTGGATTGCCCGGCAAATGCGCAAGGTGCACGGCGGCATTGCCGAGATCGCCCGTGTGGTGGCCGACCAGGCCCATGCGGTCCGCGGCGCCTTCGGGATCGCCGACATCGCGGCCGGCAGCGTGCTGGGCTACCTGGAGGTGCGGATGCCCGAGCTGGACTGGCGCGGCACGCATCCGAACCTCGGACGATACATGGACGGGCTGATGCAGCGGCCGTCGTTCCAGGCGACCGTGCCTTATCCGCAGGCGATCACGGGTGCGGTCGTGTAAGGCCACGCATCAAAGGCAGGGCGGCTATGTCCTTTGCAGGCACACCGACTGAACCAGGACACGGAGCCCGCCATCCTCGACCGCGTCGCCCGGCTCACGGCCTGGCCCTTGCGGCGCTGCCGGCGCCCCTGAACCACCCGAGCCCTGCGGTTTGCTTGGAACCGGGACCTTGCCCGCGTCCTCTTCTTCGTCCTGCGCTGGCGGATTATTGATCGAAGACCTTGGAAGCTTGATGACCATGCGAGGCATTCTCTGGCTCCACTGCTTTGCTGGCTGACCCCGTATCGTTGCCGGTCACACTGACACAGAAGACCATTGCGTGCAGACGTGCGAGGAGCCTTGATGCGGCACGCCGCCTCGCCGCAAAAGTCGCCGCGTTACGCCGCCTCCCACCCAATCGCCCGGCGTAGGAACGCCATGCCGAGCGCGGCAAAGCTGGCCACCTCCGCATTGTCCTTGCCATAGCCGTGCCCACCGGCAGCCGGTTCGTAGAACAGCGCCTCATACCCCAGGGCCTGCAGCTTGGCGGCCATCTTGCGCGCATGGCCGGGGTGGACGCGGTCGTCGCGCCGCGTGGTGGCCAGCAGGATGGGCGGGTAGCGCCGGTCCGGTTCGACGGCGTGGTAGGCGGACATCGCGCCGAGGAACGCGTCCCAGTCCGGAGAGTCCGGGTCGCCATATTCCGCAACCCAGCTCGCACCGGCCAGCAGCTTGTTGTAACGGCGCATATCTATCAGCGGGATGGTGCAGAACAGGGCGCCGAACCGCTCGGGGTAGCGGGTTAGCATGTTGGCGATCAGCAGCCCGCCGTTGGAGCCGCCCTCGGCGGCGATCCGCCCCGGCCGGGTGACGCCGCGGCGGACCAGGTCGGCGGCCACGGCGGCGAAGTCGTCATGGCTCAGCCGCTTGCCCTCGCGGCGCCCGGCCTCGTGCCAGCGGGTGCCGAACTCGCCGCCGCCGCGGAGGCTGGCGGTCACGGTCGTGCCGCCCCGTTCCAGCCAGAGCTTGCCGGCGGCGATGCGGTAGGTCGGCAGGACGGAAATGCCGAACCCGCCATAGGCCGACAGGTGCACGGGCGCGTCCCCTGTCTCGGTCGCCGGGCCGCACTGGACGTAGGGGATGCGCTCGCCGTCGGTCGAGACCGCCTCGTGCCGGGTCACCGTGAGGCCGGCGGCGTCGAAGGCCGGCGGCAACCGATGCAGGACCTCCGGCGTAGCCAGGCCCGGCCGGGTCAGCAGCAGGGTTGGCGGTGTCACCGGGTCCTGCGCCATCGCCAGCAACGAGCCGTCGCCTTCCTCATACTCCATATCGAGTGGCCAGGCGTTCACCGTCCCGGTTGGCGGCAGTCCGGCAAGTTCCCCGGTCTCCCAGGTCCCTGGCGTTATGACGGTGAACACCGGGCGCAGCTCGTCCAGGATGCTCAGCACGAGGCAGCCCGCGGTCCAAAAGAAGCCTTGCAGCGAGCGGCGCGGCGTTGGTTCGAAGATGACCGTGAACCGTCGCTCGCCGGCGAGGAAGGCACCCAGGCCGGTGACGGCTACGGTGTCGGGGCGGAATGTTTGCTCGCCCGCTGTCCATTCGGTCCGCCCGGCCACCGCCAGCCAGTCGTCTTGCCATTGAAAGCGGGCATCCTCCGGCAACTCGATCCGCTGCTGCGGGCCGGTGCGGTCGCCGAACCAGACACGCACGTCGAAGAAGCCGGGCTTCTCGGCAAACACCAGCCGGTTGTCCCGGCGGTCGTAGCCGCCCCAGGTGTTCATGTTGGCCGGGTCGGTCGTGAACAGGGGGGGCGACGCCGACCAGTCCTCGCCACGGCGCCACAGCCGGACGGTGCTGGCGTAGCCCGACCGCGTTTCGCCGCCCAGCGCGGAGGACAGCAGCAACGTGTCCGCGTCCAGCCAGGCAACGCCGCCCTTGGCCTCGGGCAGCACGAAGCCGCCGGAGACGAACTGGCGGGACGGAAGGTCGAACTCGCGCAGGACGACCGCGTCGCTGCCGCCGCGCGACAGCCGGACCAGGGCGCGGGCGTGGTCAGGCGGCAGAGTCGCGGCGCCCTGCCAAATCCAGTCCTCGCCCTCGGCGGCGGCGAGCGCGTCGAGGTCCAGCAGGATTTCCCATTCCGGCGCCGGTGTCCGATATGAGTCGAGCGTGGCCCGGCGCCACAGCCCGCGCGGTTGCGCCGCGTCGCGCCAGAAGTTGTAGAGCAGCCCGCCGCGACGTGCCGGCACCGGCAGGTTATCGGGCCGGTCCAGCAGCACCCGGAGTGTCTCGCGATCCCGCTCGTAACGCGCGTCCACAAGGCGGGCGACGGTGTCCGCCGTGCGTGCATCGGCCCAGGCGGTTGCTTGCGCGCCCTCGACCTCCTCAAGCCAAAGATGCGGATCGTCGTCGGGCGCAGCGAGGGTTGGGCGCGGGTCGGTCATGGCCCGGTTATCGCCGAAATGCCTGGCCGCCGCTACGCCGGGCGCGTTTGCCGGGGTGGTTCACGGTCATAAGTTGGCGGCGACTACGCAATGCGCCGGCTGTCCCCAGGTCCGGCAGCGGCTTGCGCGGGTGCGGCGGCAATTGGCACGGATGCAATTGTGTGACGGCTGCGGCGGTGGGATGCTGCGGCGCGCGGTCCGAATGGCGTGTTGCATCAACCATCCCGCCGGGGGCGGCGACGAGGAGAGCCTGTGATGACGAAGCGCCAGATGCGGCTGGGCCTGTCCATGCGTTACCTGGGCTACCACGACGCGGCCTGGCGGCATCCGGAGGTGCCGGCGGGCGGGTCTTCCGACTACGGGCATTTCCTCCGCTGCGCCCAGCGCGCGGAGGAGGGTCTGTTCGACATGGTGTTCTTCGCCGACGGCATCGGCGTGCGCGCCAACGACGACCCGCCGGGGTCGCTCAGCCACTCCAACCGCAATGTCGAGCTGGAGCCGCTGACGCTGCTGTCCTCGCTCGCGCCGATGACCCGGCGCATCGGCCTCGTGAGCACGGCCAGCACCACCTACAACGAGCCATATCACGTCGCCCGCAAGTTCGCCTCGCTCGACCACATCAGCGGCGGCCGGGCGGGGTGGAACATCGTGACCTCCTGGTCCGAGCAGGAGGCGTGGAACTTCAGCCGGGACACGCACCTCGACTACGACACGCGCTATGACCGCGCCCGCGAGTTCGTGGAGGTGGTGACGGGGCTATGGGACAGTTGGGCGCCGGACGCCTTCGTGCACGACAAGGCGACGGGGCGGTTCTACGACCCGGCGGGGCTGCATACGCTGCATCACCGGGGCAAGCACTTCCAGGTGCGCGGGCCGCTGAGCGTGCGGCAAACGCCGCAGGGGCGGCCGATCCTGGTGCAGGCCGGGGCCAACCCGATGGGGCAGGAGATCGCGGCGGCCAGCGCCGACGTCGTTTATGCGTCCATCAACGGGCTGGAGCAGGCCCGGGCCTACTACGCCGAGGTCAAGGGGCGCATGGCCAAGTACGGCCGCCACCCCGACCACCTGCGGATCATGCCGGCGCTGATCCCGGTGGTGGGGCGGACGGCCGCGGAGGCGCAGGGCAAGCTGGAGCAATTGCAGGCGCTGATGGACCCGTTGGTGGGCCTTTCGCGCATCTATGGGCTGATGGGCGACCTGTCCGGTCACGACCTGGATGGGCCGGTGCCGGAGCCGGTGGGCGCCAAGGTTCGCAGCCTGGCCTATGGCTGGTGGGAGCGATCCAAGCAGGAGGGGTGGAGCATCCGGCGGATGTATGAGGAATACGGCATCGGCGAGGGTTTTCGCGTCATCGGCACGGCCAGCCAGGTCGCGGATGCGATGGAGGCGTGGATGGACGGGGGCGCCGCCGATGGCTTCAACATCACGCCGACGCACCTGCCGGGGGGCATTGACGACTTCGTGGATCTGGTAGTGCCGGAGTTGCAGCGGCGCGGGCGGTTCCGGCGGGAGTATGAGGGCACGACGCTGCGGGAGAACCTGGGGCTGCCGCCGGCACCGAGCCGTTGGACGCAGGG
>CAXTCI010000131.1:0-2118 GCA_964242325.1 uncultured Acetobacteraceae bacterium | reverse complement strand
ACACGGCGCTTGCCGCCGGCGGGTTTACCGTCACACTCATCCCTGTGCCGTTGCGGCGGTGCGCGGTGTCCGCGTTGCAGGCCCTACCGGCCGGTGCGGCCGGGCATAAGGAGGGAAGCAGATGCCCACCTACGCCAGTGATTTCCGGGGGGAGCGGCACCGCTTCGCCGACCTGCGGGCGGTGCTAGCCTGCGCGTCGCCTCGCCGGTCGGGCGACGAGCTGGCGGGGCTGGCGGCGGCGAGCGACGCCCAGAGGGTGGCCGCCCGGTCCGTGCTGGCCGACCTGCCGCTGCGCGTGTTCCTTGACGAGCCGCTGGTCGCCTATGAGAGCGACGAGGTCACCCGGCTGATCCTGGACACGCATGACGCCACTGGCTTCGCCGCACTGTCGCACCTGACCGTGGGCGGATTGCGGGACTGGCTGCTGTCGTATGACGCGACGCCGGCGGCGCTGGCGGCGGCGGCCCCGGCGCTGACGCCCGAGATGGTGGCCGCGGCGTCCAAGCTGATGCGGAACCAGGACCTGATCGCGGTGGCCAGCCGGTGCCGGGTTACGACGGCGTTCCGCACCACCCTTGGCCTGCCGGGGCGATTGGGCAGCCGGTTGCAGCCGAACCACCCCACCGACGACCTGCGCGGCATTGCGGCGGCGACGCTGGACGGGCTGCTGTATGGCGTGGGCGACGCGGTGATCGGAGTGAACCCGGCGACGGACAGCGTGCCGAACTGCATCGCCATCCTGGACATGCTGGAGGGCTTGCGGCTGCGGCACGAGATCCCAGTGCAGAGCTGCGTGCTGACCCATGTCACCAATGCCATCGAGATCATGCGCCGCGGCGCTCCGGTGGACCTGGTGTTCCAGTCCATTGCCGGGACGGAGGCGGCTAATGCCGGGTTCGGCGTCAACCTCGGCATCCTGCGGGAGGCGCAGGAGGCGGCGCTGGCGCTGGACCGTGGCGAAGCCGGGCGCAACGTCATGTACTTCGAGACCGGTCAGGGCGCTGCGCTGTCGGCCGGGGCACATTGCGGCATGGACCAGCAGACGGCGGAGGCTCGGGCCTATGCGGTGGCGCGGGCCTTCGAGCCGCTGCTGGTCAATACCGTCGTCGGGTTTATTGGCCCGGAATATCTTTACGACGGCAAGCAGATCATCCGGGCGGGGCTGGAGGACCATTTCTGCGCCAAGCTGCTGGGCGTGCCGATGGGCTGCGACGTTTGCTACACCAATCATGCCGAGGCCGACCAGGACGACATGGACACACTGATGACGCTGCTGACGGTGGCCGGCGTCACCTTCCTGATCGCCGTGCCCGGCGCCGACGACGTGATGCTGAGCTACCAGAGCGCCAGCTTCCACGACATGCTGTATCTGCGCGAGCAGTTCGGCGTGCGGGCTGCGCCGGAGTTCGAGGCTTGGCTGGAACGGATGCAGATGAAGGATCGCGCCGGGCGCATCCGGCAAGCCGCGCCGCAGGCGGTGCGGATGCTGGCGCTGGCCGACCCGGACCCCTTCGATGCCCCGCGCTGAGCCGCCGGCGCCGGATATTTGGGCGCGGCTGCGTGGCACGACGCGGGCGCGGATCGGGCTGGGCCGGGTGGGGAATGCGATGCCGCTAGACGAGGTGCTGGCCTTCCAGCTTGCCCATGCCCGGGCGCGCGATGCCGTGCATACGCCATTGGACGCGGAGGCGGTCCGGCTGGGACTGCTGCCCGGTCCCAGCGTGACCGTGCGAAGCGCCGCTGGGGACCGTGACACCTACCTGCGGCGGCCGGACCTGGGCCGGGCGCTGGACCCTGGCTGCCGCGATGTCCTGGCAGGGGTGCGGCAGCCGGAGGGGGGATGGGACGCGGTGTTTGTCGTGGCCGACGGGCTGTCTCCGGTCGGGATGCAGCAGCACGCCGTGCCGTTGGTGCAGGCGTGCGTGGCTTTGCTGCCGGGTTGGGCGGTGGCGCCGGTGGTCATCGCGATGCAGGCGCGGGTGGCGCTGGGCGACGAGATTGCCGAACGGATCGGGGCGCGGCTTTGCGTCGTGCTGATCGGGGAACGGCCGGGGCTGAGCGTAGCCAACAGCGTCGGCGCCTACCTGACCTATGCTCCGCGTGTGGGCCGGCGGGATT
>CAXTCI010000130.1:6267-15611 GCA_964242325.1 uncultured Acetobacteraceae bacterium | reverse complement strand
CCTGAGCGCCGGGCCGAACTGCTTGCCAGCCTGACTTTGACAGCGGCCTAATCCCGGCAGCGGCGTTGCTCGCCTCGTTGCGCCGGACGCCCCCGTGAAGAATTCGGCCGCGACACAGGAAGAGCTGACGTGAACTTCAGGCAACCTCAAGACGGGCGCCCCCAAGACGAGCAACTTCAAGACGGGCAACCTCAAACCGAGGAGCCCCAATTCGCGCGAGCGGGCCTGGGCGCCGGGCCGGGCCTCCTGGCCGTGCTGACCGCGGTCGGCCCGATCTCGACCGACATGTACTTGCCGGCCTTTACGGTCATGCGCGTCGATCTGCACGGCGGCGCGGCGGCGGCCCCGCTCACGCTGGCCGCCTGGTTCGGCGGCCTCGCGGTGGGACAGTTGATCTACGGCCCGCTCTCCGACCACTTCGGACGCCGGACGCCCATGCTGCTGGGGTGTCTCCTATATGCCCTGGCCTCCGCCGCCTGCGCGCTTTCGACCAGCATGCCGGAGTTGATCGCTTTCCGCGCCCTGGCCGCATTCGGGGGTGCGGCGAACCTCGTCATCCCCCTCGCCATCGTCCGCGACATCGCCAAGACCGGCCAGCAGGCCGCAGACCTCATCTCGCGCCAGCAGCTCATCCTTGCCGTGATCCCGATGCTGGCGCCGACGCTCGGGGGGTTCATCGTGGAGTTTGCCGGCTGGCGGACGATCTTCTGGGTGGCCGTGGTGTATGGCGTGGCCTGCATCGCGCTGATCCTGACGTCGTTCGGCGAGACGCTGCCGCAGTCCGCCCGCGGCCACGGCGGCCTGTTGACCGTTATGGCGGATTACCTCCGGGTGGGCCGCGACCGATACTTTTTCACGCATGCCCTGACCGGAAGCTTTGCAACGTTCAGCCTTTTTGCCTTTCTCGGCGGGGCGCCGGCGGTGTTCATGCACCATTTCAGCATAAGCCCGACCCTGTTCGGGGCCACGTTCATCGCCAACGGTGCCGGCTATGCCCTGGGAACCGCCTTCAACTCCCGGCTTATCAAGTTATATGGCCGCGGGCGTGTGCTGCGTCGTGCGGGCCATGTGCTTGTCGGCCTCTCGGGGCTGATCCTGGTGTGCATGGCCACCAAAATCGGCGGCGTGTGGGTGATGGCGGTCCTGGTCGCCGCGGTCATGCTGACGCTGGGCTGCCTGCTGCCCGACGCGGCGATCGGCGCAGTCGGGCCCTACCAGCGCGATGCCGGCATCGCGTCCGCGCTTTACGGAACGCTGGTATTCGCAATCGGCGCGCTCGGCTCGGTTGGCGTCGGCCTGGTCCCGGACTACGAACCGGTATTGATGGCCTCGCTGATGCTGCTGGGAGCCGTCATGGCCGTGGGATGCAACGTGATCGGACGAAGAACCGCCGCCTGACGGCCCAGCAGGACGTGTGCCAGCCGTACTTGATGCGGGCTGAACTGTGAACACGCGCTGAACCCCTCCCGAAAACGGCTGCAGCACATTGATTTCACAAATACAAGTGACGGATAAGTAGCGTCCCGATCGGCGCCGATCAGAACCCTACCCCTGCGGCGTTATTCTGAGTGCGATCAACGCAGTAGACCCGACTCCAGCGGGATTCCGGTTCGGCGCCTGTTCACAGCTGAGTCTCAATGCACCTCTGGCGGGCGCATCGAGGAGGGCAGGTCGTCCTTGTAGTATGTCTTGTAAATGGCGTTGAGCTTCCCGTTCTGCAAATTGGCCAACACCCATTCGTTCACCTTGGCCATGAGCCGAGGCTCGCCTTTCTTCATGCCGACGGCGATGTCGAAGTTGTCGAGTACGAACTTGGGCGCGAACTCGGAAACCGGGTTCTTCTGCTTGACGGCATCGACGGGCGCCACCGAGGTCGCAATCAGTTGGGACTGGCCGGTTGCGCCCGCCGTGACCAGGGTCGCATTGTCGTCGTAGCGCTGCACGGTGAAGCCGTTGGCGGCTGCCAGGCTCGCCAGCTTCGTGTCCTGCGTCGTGCCGCGCGTCACGGCAACCGTCATGCCCTTCAGCCCAGCGACGTTATCCACGTGTACGGACGAGGCACCGCCGACGACGGATTGCAGCACAGTGTAGGCGCGGCTGAAATCGATGACCTTCGCCCACTCCGGCGTCACGGACAGGGTCGAGATAATGATATCCGCCTTCCCCGAAAGCACGTTGGGGATGCGGGTCGCGCCGGTCGTCGGCACGAGCTCCAGTTTCAGGCCCCAATCCTTTGCCAGCAACTGCGCCGTCTCCACGTCCGAGCCGATAGGCTGCATCGAGCCGTTCAGCATCCCCACTGGGGGGATGGCGACGTCGGTGGAGATGCGATGGTGGCCAACCGCATGATGTCGTCCAAATGGTCCGCGTGAGCCGACGGCACGTTGGCCACCAGCATCGCCACGGCTGCAATCCCAGCCAGAAATCCTCGTTTGGTCATCGGCCCACCCCCCTAAATCGTTGTTGTTGATGCGCGTGCGCCAGCTCGTGCGAGACGAACTGCCGAAGCTCGCTGCTCTGCGGGTCGGACAGGATGCTGCATGGGCCCACTTCCTTCACCCGGCCGCCATGCATGAACACCAGGAGATCGGCAATGCGGCGGGCAAACCCCATTTCGGGCATCATCAACTCAAGGGGTTTCAGAACAGAATTTCGCAATTTCCGTTCGCTCGCGGTGCTCACGGTAGACGATGACCAACCGCTCTACCGTGTCGGTGAATGAAAGTTGCGACATCGACGGTCTGCGCGACTTAAGTTGACAATGCCTTTTTGACACTCCCCCGCCAGACGCGCTCACGCCCGGCCAATTGAGCTGCTTCGAGCAACTGGATCGTCCTACGATGGTTGTTCCACGACGAACACGAAAAGGCCGGCGGGATGGAGTTTGACCTGCGAGTGGCTGCGCTGGTCGTGGGCGGCCTCAGTGTCGTGTCCACCCTCCATGCCCTACGCCACCGACCCAACGCGCCGCCCGGTTCCAGCTTGATCCGCTGGACGGTGACCGCCTGCGTCACGGCGACGGCCGGGGTGATCGGCTTCATGTATTGGCTGGCCCTACGATGAAGCCCCCCAAGCGACGGCCAGCCGCGCCTTTGCCGGTCGACCATAGCTGGGCCGCCCGCGCCGCTGCACTGGAATACGAGAAGCCCGCGATGTGGGCGTGTCTAGGGGCGCTGGCAGCCCTCATGGCCAGCCTCATGGCCTGGGTTGCGGTCCTGGTCCCGAACCTCGGCAATCTGCGGTCCAACCCGCTATTCTGGCTGCTCGCCCTGCCGATGATGGCCTGGCTTGGCGCCTGGATGCGGATGGTGCGGCCGGTGGTCATGGCCACCTGGCTGGTGCTAGCGGTGGCGCCGTGCCTGTCTTTGGCGGCCCTGGTGACAGCAGCGCATCGCACCCCGTTGCGCGATCCGGGCCTGGACCTCGCGACTCCGCTTGCGATGGCGATCATCTTCGTCATGACCCTGATCTTCGCCTTGGGCGGGTTCGCAGCCCTACGCCGGTCCAGCCTGCCCGGTGGGTCCCTGCCACCCGCCTACAGGCAGCCGGGCACGAAGCCGCCGGGTTTGGTCGAGGTCTCGCCAGCAACGACGGGGGCGCTGCGGGTCGGTTCGCTGACGCTGAGCGGGACGGTGATCAACGGCATGATGTTCGCCATCGTCCTGACGGTCGGGCGGATCAATGACGACGCCCCGTTCTCCCTCGCCATTTTCTGGCCGATGCTGATCCCCGCGGTCGTTGGCGCGACGATCGGCGCCAGCGTGTTCAGGAGTACCACGGCGCTGATCCGCAACGTCCCCGGCGCCGAGCCGAGGCTGCGCCGCGCATGGGGCGCCGGCGCGGTCGCGGCATGGGCGTTCCTGGCCGGCCTCTGGCTGCTGCCGGCCATGCTGCCGCTGAAGCTCGCGATGAGCGTATTCACCGTGCCAATGGCCCTGCTGGCGGCGTGGGCGGCCTGGCGGGCGGCGCTGCTGCTGCGTCGGAGCGACACGACGCAGGCGGCCACCATGCGGCGGCCTTGACGATCATGCTGGTATTCAGGCGCCGCGACACCCGGGCGCTGGCGTTGGCCGCCGGCATGTTCGCCGCAGCCGCCATGCTGGGCTGGCCCGGCGACCGGCCCGGCCAGCCATGGCGCGACGCCCTTGCGGCGGCGGCCGGGCTCGTGGCCGTCACCGGTGTCGTCCTGTTCCGGCGTCGGCTGCCGGCCGACGCCGCCATCCGTCTCATCCCGGTCGCGGACGCGGTCCGCTCGGTCACCGCCGCCACGGAAGGTGCCGCGACGGTCTTCGTGCAGTTCGAGCCCGACTGGCTCCGCCGCCACCGGCTGGACGTGTCGCTGGACGGCCGGCTTGCGGCCCAACTGCGGCCAGGCGAGGCCGTGCTGATCCCGTTGCCGCACTCGCTGTGTGCGGTGTCGTTTAACCTCGGGATGCGCCGGTTCGCCACCGCCGAGCAGATCAACGGCATCCCTGGGACGACCACCGGCCTTTCCGTCCGAGTGCGGTCGAGCAGCCGCCCGCTCGTCATCGAAGTGACACGGTTCGCCTCATCGACCGCCGCGATTGAGGCGGGGCGCATCCGGCTCGTCCAGCCAGCCTGACCGGATCGGGGCGCCGTGTCAGTCCCAGCCGGGTAGAACCAAAGATCACGGCCCAGCAGCGCCAGCAAGGCGCGATGGAGGTGATCTGGCCGCAGGCACACCACGGCCACCTGCGTCAGCGTGGTGCGCAAATCAGGCGTGAGGGCGTAGCTGCCCCCACCCCGTTCGGGGTTAGGCAATGCGGACATACTTCAGGTGTCCCAACTCCATCTGTGAACGGCCCCTCCTCGCAAGGTGTTTTGCAGGGCTTTGATCAGATCGCTTGCGTCCATATGTCCGGCCTGTCGGTGCGCTCGCACATGAGCGCTGGCCAAGATGGTTTCCGCGACACGGGTTCCAAACGACATGGCGGCCTCGTGGAGGGCCACCGGAGCCGACGGAGTGTCCCGCGCCGTGGATTGATCGGTCGCACCATCTGTTCATCATCTTGCAAGGTCTGGCATCGGCTCAGCACGGTTGCAGTTCAGGTGCTCCCCGTGTCTGGCCTATCTCTAGGACGCGCCGGCCACAGCGGCGGGCGCAGGCGTTGCGGTGTAGGCCTCGCCTGTCAGCATCAGCTTCCACTCACAGCCTACAAGAACCTCGTTCCGCTAATCGGACGCCGGATCAAGGCCGACGTCATCCGCAGCACTGGGGCAAAATCCTTCGCTTGGTCGCCTCCTTGCAGGCCGGCACCTGCTGCCGTCGGCCATGCTGAAGCGCCTGCCCGCCCAGCAGCGCCAGAACTAGCTCTACCTGGAGTTGCAAGATTTGGGGGCGTAGAGCGCGTCTTGTTCACGCTGGGCTGCTTGAACACAAGCGAGCACCCAGCAACGCTACAAGTCACCTCTGTGCAGCATGCTAACGCAACCTTAACGGCAATCACCTTACGATTTGCATAATAATTATCATACAAATCTTAATTATACGTTGCATTCAGTTCGATTCAGGGTCAGAAGGAGGCATGTCTCCAGATTAGGGGCTGCACTACGGGGACGAGCAGTTCACCTCGATCTCGATCGTTCGATCAGAGGTGACGCATGTGGAATATCCTAGGCGTGACCGTACAGGCTTGGACCCAGCAAAAGGCCATAGATGCACTCGATGCCAGGGTTGCCGAGAGCACGCCGACCTGCATCGCGTTCGCCAATACCAACCTGCTCAACTATGCCGTGTCCGATGCCGGCCTGCGCAATGCCTTGGCCGGCTTCATAGTCCTCAATGACGGGATCGGGGCGGATGCGGCGGCACGCATCCTTTACGGGAAAGCCTTCCCCTGCAACCTGAACGGAACGGACTTCGTGCCGGCTTACTTGGAGCATACGATCTGCAGCCACCGCATCTTCATCATTGGCGCCCGGCCCGGCGTTGCGGACCGGGCGGCGGTTGCCTTGCAGCGGCGCTTTGGGGCAAGGCACGAGTTTGTGGGCTGTGTTGACGGCTATCTCGGGACTGCCGACGTCGACAAGGTCCTTGCCAGCATCGTCGCTGCCCGGGCAAGCCTGCTTCTGGTCGGGATGGGGTCTCCCCGGCAGGAACTCTGGATTTCCGAGAACATGGCGAGGTCGGGAGGCACGCTGGCATTCGGCGTGGGTGCGCTCCTGGACTTCGCGGCGGGTGAGATAGCGCGTGCGCCCTCCTCCCTCCGGCACCTTCGCCTGGAATGGGCATACAGGATGGCATTCGAACCCAGACGGCTGTTCCGGCGCTATGCGATAGAAGGACCGATAGTCCTGCTCCGGGTGATCCGTCAGCGGCTGCGGCAAGAAACGCCTCTCGTGCAAGCCGTGAAGCTTCCGGTACAGCCATAGGCATTGGCCAAGTGCCCGGACCTGAACTAAGCGCACCATCAGGAGGCGTCGCGCCGGCTTCGCTGGTGGTCGGCTGCCTCCCATCAGCGAAGGATCTCAAGTGAAGCACCAGGCCGAAGCTGCGGCGATGCACGGCGGTGCAGGCTGGCCACACCCGGCAGCCCAGGCAAGCTCCATCCCATCTGCCGGCGCAGGCATCGACAGCCTGACGGCGAAGCTTTGCTTCTCCGCCCTGATCTTCGTCACCTATCTCGGGTTCTCCCCCGTCCTTACCGGCGACTACGGCGCGGACGGGGCGCTGAGCGGCGGTGGCGACAGCCTTCGCCAGATAAGCTTCACCGCGTTGTTCCTGTTCATCGCCGCCACCACCGTGGCCGGCAAGGGTACAAGGGCGCTGCTGGACGTTCCCCTCGCCCTTGTGGCGGTGCTGCTCTGGTGCTGGGCCAGCGTCACCTGGGCCATCGAACCCGGCGTGGCCCTGCGCCGGGTCCTATTCACCACCATCGTGACCCTCGGCGTCACGTACTCGCTGAACATGCTGAGCTATCGCACCGCCATGTCGATCCTGTTTGCCTGGTTCGCCGCCATCCTGCTGTTGGACTGGCTGGCCATTCCGCTGCTGACGCAGGCGGTGCATCAGCCCGGCGAGCTTGACAAGGCCCTGCTGGGCAACTGGCGCGGCATCCACTCGCACAAGAACGAGGCCGGCGCGTTCTGTGCACTGGCGGCGCTGGTGTTCATCGACAAGGCCTGGCGGGGGCGGTCGTCTATCACCGCCCCTGTATTGGCGGCGCTGTCGCTCGCCTTCCTGGTCATGACAGCGTCCAAGACGTCGGGCGGCCTCGTGCTGGTCGCCGCCATGGCGGGTGTCTTGTTTGACCTGGGATACCGCAACCCCACGCTGCGCGCGGTCGCCGTGGGCACGGTCGCCTGCGGACTGCTGCTTGCGGTCATCTCCGCCGGCGACCAGGCCCCCGTGCTGCTGGCGGCGTTCGAGGACCCCTCGTCCCTGACCGGGCGGGTGCAGATCTGGCCGGTGCTGCTCAGCTATGCGGCCGACCACTTATTCCTTGGGTCCGGCTACGGCTCGTTCTGGGCAATCGGCGACGCCAGCCCCGTTTATCAGAGTGGCGCGCAGTGGCTGACCACCATCTCCCACGCCCATAATGGCTACTTGGATCTTCTGGTGCAGACCGGGCTGGTCGGCTTGACCTTGGCGGTGCTCGGGCTTGTCGTCCGCCCGATGCGCCTGCTGGCCAGCCAACCGCTGGACCCGCAGGCGTCGCGTTGGCTGCTCGGCTCGATGCTGGCGTTCTGCTGGCTGCATGACCTGCTCGAAACATCGCTGTTCGACCGCGCCAACATCGTCTGGGTGACGATGCTGGTCGCCTTCAACCTGCTTGAGCGGCGCGCGCTCCGGCTGCCTGGGTGGGTGCCTGCCCTCCCTGGCGCGGCCCGGCTACGGAGCCGGACCGATGACGACCACGCGGAGGAGGGAGCGTGACACCATGCCCCGTGCCGGGTCTCCCGGATAGGCATCCTCGCCGGCGTCATCCGGCACCAGCTTCAAGCTGACCCGCAAGCTCGGGCCGGCATCGGTCGTCAGATCGACCTGACAGCGGACGAAATTGTCGTCCAGCCGGGTCGCCCGGCAGTCGTTGAGCTTGAAAGGCGAGGCGTCGGCCGAGGCGAACCGGGTCCCCACCTGCGCGCGGGCGACGTCGAAGTAGGCTTGCACGTTCTTGCCGTAGTCCAGGGAAATCTCGAACTTCACCCAGTCCCGTCCGTGCGGCTTGAGGTCGGCACTGACGATGCAGCGCAGCGGCACGGCTGGCTTCGGCAGCAACTGCTCGACCGCATGGGCCTCAGTCGAGGGCTGCTCCAGGATCAGCTCGGCCCCGCCATCATGGGCGTCGTTGATGGCGACGCCAAACTTCTTCCAAGCTGGGTCTGCAAGGCGTCGTTCGCTTCCCGCAGCCAATGCGTTCGGAGCTAGCCCTTCATCCAGCACGGTGATCGACACCGGCTGCTGCCATGTCCCGCCCCGGCCGTCCGCTGCCTCGATGATGGCGGCCTGATAGGGCTGCCTGCCGAAACGGAGAGGCACGGCCGTCATCAGGGCGTTGCCGGAAATCGCGAAAACATCCCCGCCATTCAACAGCCTGAACACGGCCGCCTCGGGTGCGTCATCGCCCATGCAGGACAGGTGCGCCACGCGCGTCCCGACCGGAGCAGTCTCCGGCACGGCCGTCGAGGATAGTACGACCTGGCGCGGGCCTGTCCTCTGCCAGGCCCTGATGCTGCGGACCAACAGGTCGGCCGGGCCAGGCATGGACGGGTCAGGCGCAGGAACCCACTCGGCCTTCCGCGACCCGATTGCGAGGTTCACGATGAGGTGGAACGGCTGCCAATACTCGCGCCGCCCCGCAATCAGCTTGACCGCGACACGCTCGCCGTCGAAGAACATCGCGATTGCCGTATCCGTCCACAGGCAGCCATACCGGTGGAACCCGGCGCTGAGATCGAGGCCGGTGTCGAACGTCGTCTCGTCCGGGCTTGGCCCGAGCGAGATGCAGTTGGACCGGCACTTGGTCGGCTCATGCCCGAGGAACTCGACCACGTCGATCTCAGGCGGGTGGACCTTGTCGGCCGGCACCAGCCAGAACGCCGGCCAGGTTGCGGCGCCCCGCGGCATCTTGGCCTCGATCTCGAAATATCCGCCCTGCTGCGCGAAGCCAGGATACGAGGTCAGCACCCCCGAAACCCACTCGTACGTCACGCCGGTCAGGGGATCGTCCGGGATTTCGCCGGGTTGAAAGCCGAGTCGTGCCGTCCGCTCCGCCCTGATCCGCAACGCGCCATCGATCACGGTGAAGGGGGTGAACCCGTTCGACCACCGGTATCCAGGATCGGCATAGAACTGGTACTCGCCGTTCCAGACGTTGCCATGC
>CAXTCI010000130.1:0-6167 GCA_964242325.1 uncultured Acetobacteraceae bacterium | reverse complement strand
CCGGTATCCAGGATCGGCATAGAACTGGTACTCGCCGTTCCAGACGTTGCCATGCCCCTTGGCCGCCGTCTCGGTCGGGAACCGCGGCTGCCAGACCGCCCCAGGGCCCCCCATGGCCGGCGCGACATGCCCTGTGCCGCCCTGAAAAAGCGTGATGCCGTCCCGCGCCGGCAGGTAGTCGAAGGTGGGCCGCATCCCTGCGTGAGGCGCCGCGCCGGGTGCTGCTTGAGCCGCGCAGGGCGGGCCGGCGCACAGGGGCAGGCTGGCAAGGGTGGACAGCTTTGCCAGCATGGTCCGGCGCCGCATTACGGCGTCTCCGCCCGAGCTGCCGTTCAGGCCATCCTGACTCGGCCCACCCTGCTCCGGCCCGCCCGCTCGCGCAGGAAGGCGACACCAACGCCAGCCGCACCGCCCAGGGCCGCCGCTGCCAGAGTGACAAGCACGTAGTTCGGGAACACCGGCCGGACCGGGATCGTTGCCTTCTGCAGCACCTTGACCGAGGACAGCTTGGCTGCGTTCGACTCCGCGGTGATCTGCTCCTCCACCATGCGCCGGGCATAAAGGTCCGAGTTGTAGGTCGCCTGATCGACCGACCGTTTCAGCGCCGCGTAGGTCTGCTCGCTCCCGGACAGGCTGCCCAGCTCAGAGGCCAGCCTCGTCATCTCATCCGTCTGCTGCCGCTGCAGGCTCTGCACTCCGGCCAGGTCCGCATTGATCTTGAACAGCTCCACCATCGAGTCCTGGTATACCTTCACCAGCAGCAGCGGCGGGTCGGCCGTGCGATCGTCGAGGGCTGTGACGCCGGCTCGGGCAGCAGGCCGGTCCGGCGCAAGCTGATCCACCAGCGACGACACGTAGGCGGAGCGCGTGACCGGAGCCAGCTTGCGGAGCTGGTCCGCCAATGCCTGGCGCTGGCCCGTCTTCTCGGCCATCGATCCCCGGGTCAGCGCCAGGGCGGATGCAAGGTCGCTCAGGCGCTTCAGCAGCATCGCCTGCTGGTCGCCGACGGCGTAGATGCCGCTTGCGGCGGAAAACTTCTCCAGCGCGTCCGATGCGCGCTTCACCTCGTCGTCGAACCGCTGGCGCTGGCGCAGGAAGAAGTCCGCTGCACCGGGCCGGGCCTGCAACGCGACCTGCCGATCAACGAAGGTCTGCGCGACCGCGTTGGCGAAGCTGGCCGCGACCGCGGGATCAGGGTGCCGGAACGCGATCCGGACGATGTCCGTGGTCATGTCGGCCCGGACGCTGAGCGCCTGCTTGATGCGCGGCAGGAACAGGTCCCGCTGCGAAAGCTCGGCGTGCGGCGCTTGGGTGGACGGGAAGACCAGCCGCCGCAGGCGCTCGAACCGCGACACGGAGTTCGGGCTCATGTTTTGCACCAGCGTTTCCAAGCCGACCCGGTCGATGGCCTCGCCCACGACCTCCTCGCTCTCGGCCACGCGGGCCAGCGAGGCCGATGTCTCGGCCGGCCTGCGCGTGCCGTCCGCCGCCAGCTCCGGGCTGGACTGGCCGCCGATCAGCAACGTGGATCCCTCATAGACCGGCTGGATTGCCAGCGTGCCGACCATGATCAGCGCGAACACCACGGACGCGGTCAGGGCGAACAGGAATTTGCACCGCCAAGTCGCAACGGCCAGCGACCTGATACCCCGTTCCAGGGAACGGTCAAGCTCTGCAACGTCCATCATGTCCCCTTGCCGGCCCCATGACGGGGCACGCCGCGCGATCCCGGGCCTGGGACACTTCGGCAGCGCAACATAACACAGTTCCTCCACGCGGCGAAGCAGGTTAAGTAAGGACCGCGGCCACCCGCGGCAGCCAGGGGCAACACCGGATGAGCTTCCGCGAGACCGCCATCGTTTCAGGCGGGCTGCTGGTCCAGCAGGCAACAGTATTCGCGACCGGGGTGCTCATTGCCCGGCAGCTCGGGGCGGCCGACTTCGGCACGCTGGGGACGCTGAAAAGCCTGGCGACGGTGCTGGTGATCGTCACCCCGCTCGGCCTCGACCTGGCGCTACTCAAGCACGCCACGTTCTACCACGAGCGGCCGGACGAGCTGCGAACCCTGTCACGGGCGCTGCGCCTGCTGGTAGGCGGGCTGAACCTGCTGCTGCTGGGCCTGGTCGTGGTATGGCTCGGCAGCGTGTTGCAGGACATCTACCGCGGCATTCCGGACTTCGCGCGGCTGTGCGCCATCACGATGGCGGGGATCGTGTTCGCCACCGACGTGCAGGTGTCCGGCGCGCTGTATCGGGTCTATGACCGGGTGATCGCCTATGCCTTGATCGTCAACTACAGCCAGCCGGTTCTGCGCCTGGCTGCCACGGCGCTCGTGCTGCTGGCCGGGGGCGGCCTGGAAAGCGTCGCCTGGGTCAACAGCATACTGTTCCTCTACGCCTTCGCCGTCATCGGTCTTAATGACCGTAGGCGCCGCGGCTGGGCACTGCCAAGGCCGCTGGACCCGGCGCCGCTGGGCGAGGTCGCGCGCAAGGTCGGGGGCGTGCTGTCGGAGTCGCTGTGGATGGCGGTGTCGCTGCTGGTATACCAGTCGATCCGGCTAGTCGATATCCTCATCCTGGCGGCGCTGACCACCACGCAGATCACTGGCGAGTATACCGCCATGAGCAGCGTCGCGCAGCTCATCCAGATTTACCCCATCGCCATCTCGCAGACGCTCGGCCCGAAGATCGCCTATGCCTACAAGCAGGGCGACCTGGAGGGGATAAAGCTGGAGCTGCAAGCCTACCTGCGGCGGGCGTCCATGCTGGGCGGCTATCTGTTCGGCGGGGTCGCGGTATTCGGGACCGACCTGGACCTGGTGTTCGGGCACGGCTTCAGCTTCTCCTGGCCGCTCGCCTTCCTGCTCGCCAGCGGCTGGTATGTCAGCGCGACGCTGGCGCCGTTCGGCTACGTGCTGTCCATGACGGGGCGGCACCGGCAGGAGGTGGCCATCCTGAGCGCCGGGGCCGGGCTGCTGGTCGTGTGTCTGCTGCTGCTGATCCCGCCGCTGGCGGCGGTCGGGGCGGCGCTGTCGGTCGCCATCGTGTTCGTCGCGGTCAACGCCGCGCGGTGCCTGTACGTCATCCGCGTCCTGGCCTTGAACCCGCTCCGCATGACGGACGTGCTGCCCCCCCTATACTTCCTGGCCGCCGCCTTGGCAGCGCGCGGGGCTGGGGCCTTGGTGAGCGAACGCAGCCTGCCAGTCCTGGTGGCCGAGTGCCTGGCCTACTCGCTGCTGGCAGGCAGCGCCTATGTCGCCCTGCTCGCCAGCACGGCGGAGCGGCAGACGATCCGGTCGCTGGCCCGCGCCGGCCGGGCGCTGTAATGCGCGATCCCCCGATGCGCCTGGTCATCATCGCCCCGCATTTCCCGGAGTATGCGCTACGCTATGCCGAGGCGATGGCGAAGCGCTGCGATGTCCTGGTCTGCGTCGATGCCGGGCAGATGGCGGCAGAGTATGCGGGGCGGGCAGCGCCTGTGGTCCCCGGCGGACAGGTCGTGCCGGTGGCGTTCAAGACGCCCGCGGACCTTTGGCGGCTCCTGCGCCTCGTGCGCCGGTTCCGCCCGACCGTGGTCCACATGCAGGAGGCGGCAGGGCCGCGCCGCGGGGCCTTCCTCGCCTGCATCGCGGCGGTGCTGCGGCCGTCCGCCCTGGTCGTCCTGACCGTGCACGACCCGGTTCCGCACGGGGGCCGCGATGCCGGGGTGGCCAGGCGCGCGGCATGGTCGCGGAACCTGGTCAGGCGCCTGGCGGACGTGCTCGTCGTTCACGGCGCCCACTGCGCCCGGCTGTTGCGGGAGAGTCTGCCGGCGGGACAGCAGAGGCTGCCGCAGGTCGTGCAGAGCGAGCACGGCCTCATCCTCGAACCCGTCCTGGTGCGGGCGCCGCAGCCCGGGGCGCTGCGGCTCTTTTTCTTCGGACGCATGGAAGCCTACAAGGGCGTCGAGGTGCTCCTGCAGGCGGCGGAGCTTCTGCATGGCGAGGGTTTGCCGTTCAGGTTGCTGGTCGCGGGCCAGGGGCCGGAGCTGGACCGCTTGCAGGACCGGTTCCAACGGCTGCCGGAGGTGGAGGTCCGTGCCGGGTTCGCCCCGCCCGGCGCGGTGATCGCGGCGATCCAGGAGGCGGACTGCGTGGTCCTGCCCTACCTGAGCGCAACCCAGAGCGGCGTCCTGGCGGCAGCGTTCGCCGGGCGGCGGTTCGTCATCGCCAGCGCGGCCGGTGGCATCCCTGACGTCGTCGGCCACCTGCGGAATGGCCTGCTTGTACCGCCGGGCGATCCGCACGCGCTTGCGGCGGCGATCCGTGCCGTCGCGGAGGACGACGGGCTGCGGGCGCGGCTCCGCAAGGGCGCGGCCGAGACGGCGCGGGTGCAGCTTGACTGGGACCGGATCGGCCAGGAGTTGCACGCCGCGTTCACGGCAGCAGCCAAGGACCGCCATCCCGAACGCTTGGCGCGTGCCGGCTGACTGTCCGCTGCGATGCTTGTTGGATGCGGCTGGGCGCGTGATCAGCCAGGCAGGTCCTGCGCCGCTGCACCGGCAGCAGCCCGATGAACCCGGCCAGCACTGGGAAGTGCCGTGATGGCGTCCTCCAGCGCCGCGACGCACTGCCCCCAGGCGTAGTCCGCCGCCAGGCGCCCGCGGACGGCGGCCGCCGTGGACCGCAGCATGTCGGGCGCCGTGGCCGCCAGGAAGTCCGCAGTGTCCGCAACGGCGGTCGGCCCGGCGACGAGGCGCCCGCAATAGGTTTGAATAATGGACCGCGCGCCGGGAAGGTCCTTGCAGATCGGGAACACCCCGCATCCGACCGCTTCGAGCACGATGAGCGGGAAGGAGTCGATGTCGGACAGGTGGACCAGCGCATCGGCCTGCGACAGCGCCGCGAGGAGCTGGGCTTCCGCCAAGGGTCCCACGACGGCGACGCTGCCTGCCAGGTCGCCGTCCTGGATGGCGTCGTCGATCCTGCGCCGGGTCGCGTCGTCGCAGGACCCGATCAGTTGCGCGCTGAAACGGCAGCCGCGCCGCCGCAGGATCGAGCAGACCTGCAGGAACAGGAACGTGCCCTTGCCGTCCGACAGCCGTCCGGCATGAACGAGCGCGAGTTCCGTCCGGTGCTGCCGGGCCGGTCCCGGATCAGCCGGGAAGGCGCGCGGCAGGAAGGTCCGGATTTGCGGCCGGGGCGTCCGGGGGGGCAACGCAAGCTCCCCGGCCTGGGTGGCCGAAATGGGGGCGATCCCGTGGGCGAGGCCGAGCAGCCGCACGCTCAGGCCGCGAAGCCACCTATTCGACTGCGAGGACCAATTCGAGCCCAGGTGAGGCGTGACCAGGACACGGTAGCCGAGCAGGCGGCATACGAGCAGCAGCGCGAGGTCGGGCAGGTTGACGTATTGCAGCCAAAGACAGTCCCACTGCTGTCGCCTATGCCGCAGCAGGTGCCGGACGCACTGCCACACTCCGCCAAGCGACCGCAGCCTGAGATAGGCGGTGTTGGCGCGGACCCAGGCGACGCGATGCCCACCAATGCCCGTCAGCGCATCGTGCGCCCGCTCGCAGAACAGTTCCACGCCGCCGCGATGGAGGGGCGTTCCGCCGACAATCAGGATATCCATCCACGCCCTGCAAATCGTTGCATGGCGGTAATAGCATCTAGTTCGCCACGACTCAAACAATCTGCGGCATCACGCGACCTGCTATGCGCTGACCGGCCGGTCATTTGGGATCATTTGCTTTGGAGGAAAAGCGTAGATAAAGCATCATCAAAAACAAACGCCAAGTAAGCCTCCAAAATCTAACGCGCGTTTTGACGGCCGATGGGTCACTTCAATGCGGACCGGATGCGCCCAAGCATCCGCCGATGCGGGGTTCCAGGTGTCAGATCCATTTTCGGCAAGCAATGCAGACGCGGGAACAGGCCTGGCCTCCACCACCAGCCTCGCCCAAGCCGCCAGTGCAAGCAGCTTCATGAACTCCATCGGCGTCAACGCGCACATCGACTCCGGCGCTGCGTTTGGGAGAACACGCAGGTGGTCGCCAGCGAGATCGCGGCTCTCGGTATCAAACACGTCTGCGACGGCACGCCTTACGACTGGGCGCTGCAGGAGTACGCTGCCCCGGCAAAGGCCGGCGTGACCTTCGACCTCATGCAGGAGAACCCGGTTGCGGCCCCG
>CAXTCI010000129.1:1701-15645 GCA_964242325.1 uncultured Acetobacteraceae bacterium | reverse complement strand
CCGTCGAACTCGCGCTGCGCTTGCTCGATGTCGGACAGATGCTCGACCGTCCAGCCATACAGCGCGGCAAACGGCTGCTCCAGGGTGCGGCCGAGCGGCGTGATTGAATACTCTACCGCCACCGGTGAAACCGGGACGACCCGCCGGGCCACGAGGCCGTTCCGCTCCAAGCGCCGCAGCGCCTGTGTCAGCGCCTTCTGCGTGATGCCCTCAAGCCGCCGCTTGATGGCATTGAAGCGCAGCGGACCGGCGCAGAGCACGGCGAGGATCAGCATGGACCACTTGTCCGCGATCTGATCCAGGATGGGGCGGCTCGCGCAATCCGCCCGGTAAACCTGGTCTTCATGCCCCGGCATTGCGGTCTCCTTTTGTATACCTGAGCACTTTCAGGTGCGTTATTGACAGCAGGTATACAAGGTATACCTGCAACTCCGACGATTGTTAGGAGACAGTTGATGCCTTCCCCGAATGCCGACATCCTGTTCCAGCCGTTCCGGTTGGGGTCGCTGAACCTGAAGAACCGCATCGTCATGGCGCCGATGACCCGTTCCTTCTCGCCGGACGGCGTACCCGGCGAGAACGTGGCAGCCTATTACCGGCGCCGGGCCCAAGGCGAGGTCGGGCTGATCCTGTCGGAAGGGACCGTGGTGGACCGGCCGGCGTCGAGGAACGAGGCGAACATCCCCTTCTTCCACGGTGACGCCGCGCTGGCTGGCTGGAAGCGGGTGATAGACGAGGTCCATGCCGCCGGCGGCAAGATGGGTCCGCAACTCTGGCATACTGGCTCGGTGGTCAGCTTCATGTCGGACTGGGTGCCCGCGGTTCCCGTGGAAAGTCCATCCGGCCTGATTGCGCCGGGCAAGCCGCGCGGCCAAGCCATGAGCGAGGAGGACATCGCCGACGCCGTGGCCGCCTTCGCCCGCGCCGCCGCCGATGCCAAGCGGCTGGGCTTCGACGTGGCCGAGATCCACGGTGCCCATGGCTACCTGATCGACCAGTTCTTCTGGTCCGGCACGAACGGGCGCACGGACCGCTACGGTGGCGCCACCTTGAAGGAGCGGTCGCGCTTTGCTGCCGAAGTCGTCGCGGCGATGCGCGCCGCGGTGGGGCCGGACTACCCCATCATCCTGCGGCTGAGCCAATGGAAGCAGCAGGACTTCGCCGTCCGGCTCGCCGAAACGCCCCGTGCGATGGAGGACTGGCTGGCGCCGCTGGTGGCGGCCGGCGCGGATATCCTGCACTGCTCGCAACGCCGGTTCTGGGAGCCGGAGTTCCCCGAGGTGGACGGGGAGGCCGGGCTGAACTTCGCCGGCTGGGCCAAGCATCTGACGGGCGCGGCCACGATCAGCGTCGGCTCCGTCGGCTTGTCCGGCGACTTCATGGGGGCGTTTGCCGGTGAAGGCTCCAAGGCTGCCAGCCTCGACACCCTCATCCACCGAATGGAGCGCGGGGAGTTCGACCTGATCGCAGTGGGCCGGGCGATCCTGAACGACCCGGATTGGGTGGCGAAGGTGCGTGCGGGCGACACCACGGGCCTGCGGGATTTCGCCGCCGCCTCCCTCGGCGAACTGGTCTGAGGCGGGCACCAACGCAGACGCCCATAATGTAGCGAGGCTGCCCGCTTCTCCTAATTTTCGGTGGGAAAAGGGCCGGGCAGCAGCGCATTATCGTGGTAAGCGGCCCGGCCGGGATCAGGTTATGCTTGACACCGCCCACTGAAAACGTATGTGTGCCGCACGAGCAAGGCCCTGCCGTCCGGCATGGGCCTGTTGCCGTTAATCCGGCCCCCAGCGCCCAAGTGGCTGCGCGGGTAAGACGTCGCCCAGGAACACCTGAGCCGCGCATGACAGATGACTCCGGCTCAGCCCGGCGCTCACTTACAGGAACCACCACACCACATGGCATCATCCGCCACCGCCCTCCTCGACCGTCCCAACAGCATGAGCGGGATGGAGGATTTCGCCTCCATGCTCGACGAGAGCATGAACCGGGAGGCGGGCTTCGAAGGCTCCGTCGTCACCGGCCGCGTGATCCGGCTCACCGACGAATACGCCATCGTTGATGTTGGCCTGAAATCCGAGGGCCGCGTTGCCCTCAAGGAATTCGCCCAGCCTGGCCAGAAGCCCGAGGTCCAGCCCGGCGACAACATCGAGTTGTTTGTCGAGCGCTACGAGGACCGTGACGGCTCGATCGTGCTGTCCCGTGAGAAAGCCCGGCGCGAGGAAGCCTGGACCAACTTGGAGAAGGCGTTCGAAGCGCAGCAGCGCGTGAACGGCACCATCTACGGCCGGGTCAAGGGCGGCTTCACCGTGGACCTGGGCGGCGCCGTGGCGTTCCTGCCGGGCAGCCAGGTGGATATCCGCCCGGTGCGCGACGTCGGCCCGCTGATGGGCACGCCGCAGCCGTTCCAGATCCTCAAGATGGACCGCGCCCGCGGCAACATCGTCGTCAGCCGCCGCGCCGTGCTGGAGGAAACCCGTGCGGAACAGCGGAGCGAGCTGATCCAGGGCCTCAAGGAGGGTATGATCCTTGACGGCGTGGTGAAGAACATCACCGACTACGGCGCCTTCGTGGACTTGGGCGGCGTGGACGGGCTGCTGCACGTGACCGACATCGCCTGGCGCCGCATCAACCACCCGAGCGAGGCCCTGCAAATCGGCCAGCCGGTCCATGTGCAGGTCATCCGCTTCAACAGCGAAACCCAGCGCATCAGCCTGGGCATGAAGCAGCTTGAGGCCGACCCGTGGGAAGGCGTGGCCGCCAAGTATCCGCCAGGCGCCAAGTATAGCGGCCGCGTGACCAACATCACCGACTACGGCGCCTTCGTGGAGTTGGAGCCGGGCGTCGAAGGCTTGGTCCACGTCAGCGAAATGAGCTGGACCAAGAAGAACGTCCACCCCGGCAAGATCGTCGCCACCTCGCAGGAAGTGGACGTGCAGGTCTTGGACGTGGACAGCAGCAAGCGGCGCATCAGCCTGGGCATCAAGCAGGTCCAGCGCAATCCGTGGGAGCAGTTCCAGGACGAGCACGCCGTGGGCACGACCGTCGAGGGCGAGGTCCGCAACATCACCGAGTTCGGGCTGTTCATCGGCATTGCGCCGGACGTGGACGGCATGGTGCACATGTCCGACCTGTCGTGGGACGAGGCTGGCGAGCTTGCCATCACCAAGTATGAGAAGGGCCAGATCGTAAAGGCCAAGGTCCTGGACGTTGATGTCGAGAAGGAGCGCATCAGCCTCGGGATCAAGCAGCTTCAGGATGATCCGGCTGCCGACACGCTCAGCCGCGTTCATAAGAACGACATCGTCACATGCGTTGTGACCGCGGTGCAGGCCAACGGCATCGAGGTGAAGGTGGACGAGGTTCTGACTGGCTTTATCCGCCGGGCCGAGTTGGCGCGGGACAAGTCGGACCAGCGTCCGGACCGCTTCGCCGTTGGCGAGAAGGTGGACGCCAAGGTCACGGCGATTGACCGGGTGGGACGTAAGCTGTCCCTCACGATCAAGGGCCGGGAGATGGAGGAGGACAAGCAGGCCATCCAGGAGTTCGGCACCACCGACAGCGGTGCGTCGCTGGGCGACATCCTAGGTGCGGCAATCCGCCGCCGGAACCAGGCCAGCGAATAAGCCTTGGCCCTCGAAACCGATCTTCTATTGGACAGGCGGCGCCTCAAGCGCCGCCTGAACTTTTGGCGGGCTGCGGCGGTGCTGGCTGTCGTAGCGGCGTTGACTGCCGTTGGTACCCGATCACGCTCGTTGGGTGGGGTGGGACTGGCACACGTCGCGCGTGTCAACGTAACCGGCGTTATTACCGAAGACCGCAAGCTGTTGGAGGCTGTAACCGACTTGGCCAACGATGGCACGGTGCGGGCGGTGATCGTGTCCATAGATAGTCCCGGCGGCTCGGTAGCCGGCGGTGAAAGCCTTCGCGGCGCGCTCATCCGGGTTGCCGCGGCAAAGCCGGTAGTGACCGTTATGCGCGGAACTGCCGCCAGTGCGGGCTATATGGTGGCGCTGCCAGCGGCCCGGATTTTTGCGCGGGACGCGACGTTGACGGGCAGCATCGGCGTGATCCTAGAGACTGGCAACGTGGGCGGCCTGCTGGATCGCCTGGGCGTGTCGGCGGAGGCGATCACATCCGGCCCGTTGAAGGACCAGCCCAGCTTCACCCGCGGCCTGACGCCGGAAGGCCGGGACTACCTGCACGGCCTGGTGAACGACATGTTTGACCAGTTCGTCACGATGGTCGCCGATGCCCGCCACCTCGACCCGGCCCGTGTGCGCGAGTTGGCCGATGGACGTGCCTATACCGGGCGGCAGGCGCAGAAGCTGGGCCTGGTGGACGAGATCGGCGGTGAAACCGAGGCGCGGGACTGGCTGGCGCGTGAGCGGGGCGTTCCTGCCACGACTCCGGTCCGCGACTTGCAGACCGGCAGCTTCTATGAGCGTACCCTGGGCGCGACGCTGTCGGGCCTATGGCGGTCAACGGTTGGCGGCGCGCTCCCAGCTGGGGGTGCTTGGGCCATCTGGCAGGGTGGGATCGGCGGCTAGGCCATCACTGGCCGGGGTATAGCCAGCGTCGAATCGACCATGTCGTAGGAAGTGGATCGTGTGCCGGATCACTCCGGCATTCCGCACCATCAGGGCGTGGGTGGCATGAACCGTCACATGCCCGGTTATGCCGCCTACGTGGGTCCGGTCTACCGAAACCCTGCCATCGTTGGGTCGCGGCAGCAGCAGCCAGCCCAGCGGGTCTAGCGCGCGGTCCCCGGCAATGACGCCCACAGGATAGTCTATTATGCCGAGAAGCTGTGACAGCCCACCCTTGGGATCGGTCCCTAACTGCTGTCCCGCTGGGCCGAAATAACCGCGGTAAAGCGGATACCGGGCCAGCAGATCCGCCAATTCGCTTCCCGCATTGGGTGGACCCAGCATGACGACCCTTCCCAGGGCCGGCGGACGTTGCTGGGCGATATAGGCGCGAGCCAGAAGACCGCCCATCGAGTGCGTCACGACGTGCACCTGTCCACCCGGCTGCGCCATGAACGGAGCCGCTTCCTTATGGACGTGCTCGGCCAGGTCGGCGAGGGATTGCTTGCGCGAGGGATAGTCTAGGTTCAGCGTCGCGAAGCCAGCCGCATCAAGGCTGCGCGCAAGCTTCGCCAGGGAGGCCGAGGTGCGTGCGATTCCGTGCAGCAGAAGAACCCGGTCCAATGGAGTCTCCATGCGCGGCGCCCAGCACCCGATCCTGCTCGGGAAATGAGGGAACTACAACGCCTGACCGTGGCCTTTCCTTGACGCACCGGACGCCCTCCGGCATCGTCTACTCACCTCGCCGCGCCGCGGCCAACCAGCATGGCACCCCAGAATGACCAAGTCCGAACTGATCGCCGAGCTAGCCGAGGCAAACCCCCATCTGCTCAGCCGCGATGTGGAGCTGATCGTGTCCACCATCTTCGACGAGATCACCGCTGCCCTGGCCCGCGGCGCCCGTGTCGAACTGCGCGGCTTCGGCGCTTTCACTGTCAAGCGGCGAGATGCCCGCACCGGCCGCAACCCTAGGACCGGAGAGGCCGTGCCCGTGCTGGAAAAGGCCGTTCCCTTCTTCAAGGCCGGCAAGGAGCTGCGCGAACGCGTGAACCTTGGCGGCAAGCATAGCCGCGCGCCGGCCCACGCAGACAGGGCGGCCTGATCCGATGCGCTTTCTTCTCGGCGTGCCCGCCCTTGTGCTGCTGGTGCTGTTCGCGCTGTCTAACAAGCAGCCGACGCGGCTTTACCTTTGGCCGACCGACATCACGCTGGACGCGCCGCTTTCCCTGGCGGTGCTGGTGGCGTCGGCAGTGTTCTTCCTGGCCGGCGCGTTCATGACATGGGGCACCAGCCTGTCCATGCGCGCCCGCGCCCGCCGGGCGGAGGAGCAGGTACGGCAGTTGCGGACGCAGGTCCTCACCCTGCAAGCCCGGCCGGTGGCCGAGCCGCGCATTATTCCGCCTGCCAAATCGCAGCAGGCAGGCAATGCTCCCGGCCTCCCACCCTCCCGGCCGTTGCCTGCGCTGTCCTCCAACCGGGCCTAATGGCTGGGCTGATCGCTGCGCTGGACACCGCCGACCCGGTGCAGGCGGCGGCGTGGGCGGATGCCCTCGCGCCGCATTGCGAGGTGTTGAAGCTGGGCTTGGAGTTCTACCTGGCAACTGGACCTGCCGGGATAAGTGGTATCACCCAACGCCCGGTGTTCCTCGACCTGAAGCTGCACGACATTCCCAATACCGTCGCAGGGGCCATGCGCGCCGTGCTGCCGCTGCGCCCTCATATGCTGACGCTGCACGCGGTGGGCGGCGGAGCGATGATCGAGGCGGCGCGGCGGACGGCCGACGGCGCGGACCGGCCCCTGCTGCTGGCCGTGACCGTCCTGACTAGTCTTGACAGCAGCGCCCTGCATGCGACCGGGGTCGCCGGTGGACCGCGGCAGCAGGTATTGCGCCTGGCCCGCCTTGCCTTGGGCGCCGGGGCGGACGGGGTGGTGTGCAGCGGCCAGGAGGCGGCGATGCTGCGCGACGCCCTAGGCGCCGGGCCGGTGCTGGTGGTGCCAGGCATACGGCCTGCCGGCACGGAGTCGGCTGATCAGGCCCGAACCATGACGCCTCGCCAGGCCGCCGAGGCCGGCGCAGACTGGATCGTGGTCGGACGCCCGATTACCGGCAGTCCCGACCCGGCTGCCGCCGCGGCCGCCATCGCCGCCGAGCTTGCATGACCACACGCGTCAAGATCTGCGGCATCAACAGCCCAGCCGCCCTCGACGCGGCGGCGGACGCGGGGGCGGACTGGATCGGCTATGTGTTCTTCCCGCCCTCTCCGCGCGCCGTCACCGCGGAGCAGGCCGCGGCCCTGGACCGGCACCGCCGCGGCCCCGCGCGAGTGGGCCTGTTCGTAGACCCCCGGGACGACGACGTGGCCGAGGTGCTGGCTGTGTTGCGGCTTGACGTGCTGCAGGTCCATGCAGGCGCGGAGCGTGCGGCGGCGCTGCGGTCCCGCTTTGGCGTTCCAGTCTGGCACGTCGCTGGCGTCGGCACGGCGGCGGACCTGCCGGCCTCGGCGCCTGGCGTGGACGGCCTGCTGCTGGATGCCAAGGCTCCACCTGGCGCCACTCGCCCCGGCGGCAACGCCCTCGCCTTCAATTGGTCGCTGCTGCACGGCTGGGCGTCGCCGCTGCCTTGGCTGCTGGCAGGTGGCCTGACGCCTGACAACGTTGCAGAGGCGGTGCGGGTGTCGGGCGCCCCGGCGGTGGATGTGTCGTCGGGGGTGGAGAGAATGCGCGGGGTGAAGGACGCAGGGCTGATTCGGGCGTTCGTTCAGGCTGCTAGACCCATCCCTTCCGCTTGAACCACCAGAACGGCAGCACCCCGCTCAACACGATCACTGTCAGGCCATAGAAGTAGCCGTACTCCCATTGCAACTCCGGTATCCACTTGAAGTTCATGCCGTAGATGCTGGCTAGCAGGGTTGGCGGCACGCCCACCACCGACACCACCGTCAGTATCTTGATGCCGTTGCTCTGCTCGATGTTGATGAAGCCCAGGGTCGCATCCAGCAGAAACTGCACCTTGTTGGCCAGTTGAACGTCGTAGTCCGACAAGGACGCGATGTCCTGGCGCAGCGTCTTGAAACGCGGCTTCAGGTCGGCCGGAATCCAGGCATCCGCCACCTCCGCGGCGTAACCCAGGATGCGGTTTACCCCCAGCAAGCTGTCGCGTATGTTGGACAGCCGCTCCCCTGCCCGGCCCACGCCGCGCAGGGTGCCGCGCAGCTTCTTATCCATCACGCTGGCGTTCTGGGTCTGATCGCCTTCCTCACGGAACACTTCGCGGGACATGCGCTCCAGCTCGCCGCCGACCTGCTCCAGCACGTCCGCCAGGCGGTCCACGATCGCCTCCAGCAGGCCCAGGAAGGCGGAAGCGCTGCAAGGCGGCCGGGACGTCGCAGCGAAGCGCGTCGCAAATAGGTCGAATACCGGCATTTCGGCGAACCGCACCGTCATGAAGCGCTCCGGCGACAGCACGAAGCCCAGTGGCGACACCCGGCTGGTCCCGTCCGGGCCGAGATAGGTCATCGGCGTGCTGAGGGTCATCACACCGTCGGACACCGATAGCCGGCTGCTGCTCTCGATCTCAGCCAGGTCTGCCTCGGACGGGACGAGCAGTCCGGTCGCACGCTCGGCGAGGGCGCGCTCGGCGTCGGTCGGCGAAACCAGGTCCAGCCACACGCCCTCGATCCCCGGCAGACGCGGCGCGGGGTCGAGGGCCTGGCGGGGCGTGTGTCCAGTGTTCACGTAAAGCATGATCCAGCATAACCCGCCGTAACGGTCGCGGCCAAGGCAGGTCAGGACAAGGCGGCCGGAGGAAAGGCGGAGGGGGGCAAGGCGGGGCGTGACCCCTGCGGGCTGCTGCGGTATGACACCTCCCAACCCACCCTGGCACGTCAGCCAGGCGCGTCATCCCGGAGGATGCCTTGAACCAGATCGCCCCGCCCCGCCCCAACAGCCTGCGCCTCGGGCCAGACGCCCGCGGCCGCTTCGGCGGGTTCGGCGGGCGCTTCGTGGCCGAAACCCTGATGCCGCTCATCCTGCAGGTCGAGGAAGCCTATGAGGCCGCCAAGGCGGACCCAACGTTCCAGACCGAGCTGGACGCTTACCTCAAGGACTACGTCGGCCGTCCCAGCCCGCTGTGGTTTGCCCAACGCCTGACGGCGAAGCTGGGCGGCGCCCGCATCTACATGAAGCGGGACGAGCTGAACCACACCGGCAGCCATAAGATCAACAACTGCATGGGTCAGATCCTGCTGGCCCGCCGTATGGGCAAGACCCGCATCATCGCCGAAACCGGCGCCGGGCAGCACGGCGTGGCGACGGCGACCGTCTGCGCCCTGTTCGGTCTGCCCTGCACCATCTACATGGGCGCCACCGACGTGGAGCGGCAGAAGCCCAACGTGTTCCGGATGCGCCTGCTGGGTGCCGAAATCAACTCGGTCACCTCTGGCGCTGGTACCCTGAAGGACGCCATGAACGAGGCGATGCGCGACTGGGTCGCCAACGTCGCCGACACCTACTACCTGATCGGCACTGTCGCCGGCCCACATCCCTACCCGGCGATGGTCCGCGACTTCCAGAGCATCATCGGCACCGAAGCCCGGGTGCAGATCCATGAGGCGGAAGGCCGTCTGCCCGACGCCATCGTCGCCGCCATCGGTGGCGGCAGCAATGCGATGGGCCTGTTCCATCCCTTCCTGGACGACGACGTGCGCTTGATCGGCGTCGAGGCCGCCGGGCGCGGCCTGGACACGAAGGAGCACGCCGCCAGCGTGTCCCGCGGCCGCCCCGGCGTGCTGCACGGCAACCGCACCTACCTGCTGCAGGACGACGATGGCCAGATCCAGGAAGCGCACAGCATCAGCGCCGGCCTGGACTACCCCGGCATCGGCCCGGAGCACTCCTGGCTGCACGAGATTGGCCGGGTCGAGTATGTGGCCGCCACCGACCAAGAGGCGCTGGACGCGTTTCAACTGTGCACCCGGACGGAGGGCATCATCCCCGCCCTGGAACCCGCCCACGCCATCGCCCACGTCGCCAAGATCGCGCCGGAGATGGGGCCGGATGCGGTGATCCTGATGAACATGTGCGGACGCGGCGATAAGGACATCTTCACGGTGGCCGAACACCTGGGGGTAAAGCTGTGAGGATGAGCCGCACTTCTTGCTCCCTCTTCCTCCGGGAGAGGGTTGGGGTGAGGGGGCGGGCAAGCGCCATGCATCATAATCGGAGGGTGGCAGCCCTATGTCGCGCTGCGTTCCCCGCTCCGCAGCCAAGACCCCCTCACCCCGACCCTCTCCCGGAGGGAGAGGGAGCAGCACCATGAGCCGCATCGCCGCACGGTTCGCCGCGCTCCGCCAGGAGGGCCGGGGCGCCTTGATCCCGTTCCTGGAGGCCTACGATCCCGACGCCGAAACCAGCATGGCCATCCTGCGCGGCATGCCCGGCGCCGGTGCCGACCTGATCGAGATTGGCATGCCCTTCACCGACCCCATGGCGGACGGCCCCACCATCCAAGCCGCCGGGCTGCGCGGCCTCAAGGCCGGTGCCACCCTCGCCCGCACGCTTGCTATGGTCCGCGATTTCCGGCTGGAGGACATTGGCACCCCCGTCATCCTGATGGGCTACCTGAACCCTATCGCCTCCTATGGTCCTGAGCGGTTCTGCTATGACGCCGCTGCCGCCGGGGTGGACGGCCTGATCATCGTGGACCTGCCGACCGAGGAAGCGGACCTCATCATCGCCCATGCCGCGGCCAACGACCTCGACATCATCCGCCTGGTCGCCCCCACCACGGACGATGCGCGGCTGCCGGTGGTCCTGCACGGCAGCAGCGGCTTCGTTTACTACGTCAGCATCACCGGCATCACCGGCACCCGCAGCGCTACCACCGAAAGCCTGGCTGCCGCCCTGCCCCGGCTGCGCGCGGTGACCAACCTGCCGGTCGCCATCGGCTTCGGCGTCCGCACCCCGGCGCAGGCCGCCGACGCCGTCCGCCACGCCGACGCCGCGGTGGTCGCCTCCGCCCTGATCGAGACCTTGGCCGCCAGCCTGGACGAGCACGGCCGTGCTACGCCCGACACGGCGCAGCGCGTGCTGAACCAGGTGCGCGCCCTGGCCGACGGCGTCCGCCACGCCCGCGTGCCGGCCTAGGATTTCGCCATGAGCTGGCTTGCCGAATACGTCCGCCCAAAGATACGCACCTGGCTCGGCCGCCGCGATGTCCCCGACAACCTGTGGACCCAATGTCCGAACTGCCAGCAGATGCTGTTCAGCCGCGACCTGCAGCGCAACCTGAAGGTTTGCACCGCCTGCGGCTACCACATGCGCCCTACGGCCGCGGAGCGCCTGGCCTACACCTTCGACGGCTTCGACGCCGAGGGTGACAAGCCCGGCCAGCTCACCCGCATCGAGCTGCCCCGGGCGCCCAACGACCCGTTGAAGTTCCGCGACAGCAAGCCCTATGCCGCCCGGCTGAAGGAGGCCCGCGACCGCACTGGCCTCGACGACGCCATCCTGGTGGCGCACGGCACGATCGGCGGCCATCGCGCGGTGGTTGCGGCGATGGCGTTCGAGTTCATGGCCGGCAGCATGGGTGCCGCGGTGGGTGAAGCCATCGTCACCGCCGCCCGCCTGGCCGTTCTGCAACATGCGCCGCTGATCGTATTTACCGCGAGCGGCGGCGCCCGGATGCAGGAGGGTGCAGTCAGCCTCATGCAGATGCCCCGCACGACCATCGCGTCCCGGATGGTGAAAGAGGCCGGGCTGCCCTTCATCACCGTGCTGACCGATCCCACGACCGGCGGCGTTACCGCCAGCTTCGCCATGCTGGGAGACGTGCAGATTGCCGAGCCCGGCGCCCTGATCGGCTTCGCCGGCGCCCGCGTTATCGAGCAGACCGTGCGCGAGAAGCTGCCCGAGGGCTTCCAGCGCGCCGAATACCTCTATGAGCGCGGGATCCTGGATATGATCATCCGCCGGACCGAGATGCATGAAACCCTGGCGCGGCTGATCGGCCTGCTGACCCTGCCGGTGCCCGCGGCCGAGACCGACCAGCCTCCCATCGAAGGAGCTGCGGCGGCGTGACGGCGGTGCCGGCCATTGAAGCCGTGAACCCGGGCGATGCCAGCAACGCAGCGCGCGCTTGCGGCATGGTAATCCATGGGCCGCCCCCGGATTGCCGTGCCTCATCGTGGCTCGCACTGACGCAAGAAGGAATGCGCCTGCTGCCATGAGCCAGGTCGAGCCGATCATAGAACGCCTGCACGGCCTGTATCCTCGTTTGATTGATCTGAGCCTGGACCGGCTGCAACGCCTGCTGGCCCAGTTGGGACACCCCGAGGACAGGTTGCCCCCGGTCGTTCACGTCGCGGGCACCAACGGCAAGGGCAGCACCTGCGCCTTCATGCGCGGGGTCGCCGAGGCCGCGGGCTGGCGCACCCATGTCTATACCTCGCCGCACCTGGTCCGCTTCAACGAGCGGATACGGATCGCCGGGCGGCTCGTGACGGACGAGGCGTTGTCGGAGGCACTGGAGCGGATCGAGGCCATCAACGCCGGGGCGCCCATCACGGTGTTCGAGGTCATCACCGCCGCGGCCTTCATGCTGTTCGCCGAGGTTCCCGCCGATCTATGCCTGCTGGAGGTCGGGCTGGGGGGCCGGGGCGACACCACAAACGTGATCGCCCGGCCCGCCGTATGCGCCATCACCTCCATCTCGATGGATCATGCGGAGATGCTGGGCGATACGCTGGCCCTGATCGCCGCGGAAAAGGCGGGGATCATCAAGCCCGGCGTTCCCGTCGTCACCGGTGCGCAGCAGCCGGAGGTACTCGCCGTGCTGCAGGCATACGCCGATGCAGCCGGGGCGCCGTTGCTGGCCCGCGGACGCGATTGGACCATCGGCCCGCAAGGCGCGGGGCTGCGCTATGCCGATGGCGCCGGGATGTTGGATTTGCCCATGCCCTCCCTGCCCGGGCCGCACCAGCACGATAATGTCGGCATCGCTGCGGCGGCTCTGAGAGCTCGTAGCCCTGTTCCGGACGCGGCGTGGTCCGGAGTGGCGCATGCCGAGTGGCCTGCCCGCCTGCAGCGGCTGCACGGCAGGCTTGCAGCGGCGTTGCCGGATACGTGGGAACTCTGGCTGGACGGCGGTCATAATCCCGGCGGCGGGACCGCCCTGGCACAGCACCTGCGATCCTGGTCGGACTGCCCGGTGCACTTGATCGTCGGCATGAAGCAGGCGAAGGACACCGCCGAGTTCCTGCGCCCGCTGCTGCCCTACGCCGCGACGGTGTGGGCGGTTCGGGAGCGGGATCAGCACCTTGCACTTCCCATTCCCGACATCGTTGCCGCATCCGGCGGCGTTGCCCGGCCTGGCCCGACCGTGGCCGATGCCCTGCGCCAGTTGCCGCTGGGGCAGCCGTCGCGCGTGTTGGTGTGCGGAAGCCTGTATCTTGCCGGCGAGGTGCTGAAAGGTGACGGTTGGCACCCGGTATAGCTGAAACCATACGTCGGGGCCATCACGGGGGGCTTGGCGTCTGGCAGGACAACCCATCTGATGCAGCTACCGCGGTCCGACCGCGTTCCTTGCCGCACCCGGAGCCTTTTATGGACGGACAAAACGTGCCGCCGACGCCAAAGCTGCACGCCACCCCGGAGGAGGCGCGCAGGATGCCGACCGATCCTGGCCGGACGACGGCGTTGGCGATGGCGCATGGCACGATGGAGCTGCGCTGGTTCTCTCCTACGGGCCATGATCCGCAAACCCCACACGACCGGGACGAGTTGTATGTGGTGGTGAGTGGCACCGGCATCTTCATGCGTGCCCTGGACAGCCATCCGCTGGGTGACGACCTCAGCCTGCCGCTGACGGGTGAGGATCGCGTGGCATTCGGCCCGGGTGACGCCATCTTTGTCCCGGCTGGAACGGAGCACCGGTTCGAGAGCTTCAGCGACGACTTCGCCTGTTGGATAATGTTTTATGGTCCGGAAGGCGGAGAAGGGCATGGAGATCGAGGTTTCACGGCTGCATCCGCAGGATCGTCCGCGCTGGACTGAGTTGTGGCGGGCCTACCTGGCGTTCTACGGAACGGCTTTGCCGGAAGAGCAGTATGAGGATACCTGGGCGCGGCTGTTGCACGATACAGCAGTGCACGGCCTAGCCGCCCGGTGCGACGGCAGCATTGTCGGCATCACGCACTTTCTGTTTCACGCACATTGCTGGACGACAGCGTCGGCCTGCTACCTGCAAGACCTATACGTTGATGAGGTTGCTCGTGGCGCTGGCGCAGGCCGTGCGTTGATCGAGGCGGTCGCCGCCCGTGCCCGGGAACGGGCGGCCTCCCGGATGTACTGGCTGAC
>CAXTCI010000129.1:0-1601 GCA_964242325.1 uncultured Acetobacteraceae bacterium | reverse complement strand
GCAGACTCAGGCCAATCATATTTTATCCATGATTGGTGGTCATCATGGCCTTGATCCGGTGCTCAACCCACTTCGCCGGGTCTCAGCGGCCACTTGCATATTGTGCGGCAACGGACGCAAAACCGGGAAACCAAGAGCCTCTTACATCGTATGACCGAAACGATAGCTATCAAGGTGTATGCAATGTCGAAGTATGAGACCGATGTGCAGCTTCCCCCCGTCGCGGGCGTCCAAAAGCCGGGCGTCGATCGCTACGCAGTGCCGCAAAAGGTTGCTGACGGAGTAATGGACAGGCTCGCAGATGGGAGCGCTGTCGAGGCAGGCTGGGATGACGGCTGCAAGCTGTCAGTCACAGTCGAACCGAAGGGCGACAATCCCGCCGTTACGATGAAAGCGGCCCAGACGGCGCTTCAGGAAGAAGTCGGGCCGGATGCAAAGGTAGCGCCGTTTCACTTATCTGCTGGGGAGGCTTAAACCCGAGCTTCGGCTGGAACCATGCAGTGCGGTCGCGCCTGGCAAGCGCAGGCGCGACCAGTTAAATTAGAGGTTGCTTGCCACCCACGATTTCAGCTCGCTCTTGGGCGCCGCGCCGATCTTGGTTGCCATCGGCTTGCCGTCCTTGAACAGGATCATCGTCGGAATGCCACGCACGCCGTAGGTGTTCGGCGACATTGGATTGTCGTCAATGTTTACCTTGGCGACGGTCAGGCGCCCCTTGTTCTCGGCGGCGATCTCCTCAAGCGCCGGGGCAATCATCTTGCAGGGACCACACCATTCCGCCCAAAAGTCCACCAGCACCGGTTCCTTGCTGTCCAGGACCTGTGACTTGAACTCGTTGTCGCTGACTGCAACCGTGTTCTGGCTCAAAGCGCGCTCCTAAATGAAACAGATGAAGACGTGGGGACCGGGCCTTGACGGATCAAGCTGGCGCATGGCTGTCCAGCAGGGCTTCGGGCAGCATGGCCACGGTGACGCCTGCGGTCCAGACCAGGGCGCAGCGTATGGTTCGGTCGGGGAACACACCCCGCAACACGGCGCGGTAGGCCGCAATCTGGCGCAAGTAGCGCGCTGGCGTGGCCAGCACATCGGCCGGAGCGTCACGGTGGGTTTTGTAGTCGGCTAGCCAAACCTCGCCAGGCCGTATCGCCAAGCGGTCCACGACGCCGTTGACGACGGTGTTGCCGACCAGGCCAGCCAGCGGCTGCTCCGCCCGTCCCTCAGGCCCGAACAGCGGCGCAAGCTCCGGGTGGCGCAGCACGCCCATCACTTGCGCCGCCAGGCCGGCGACTTCCGCCCAGGGTAGGCCGAACGCGGGACGGCCCAGGTGCTCCAGCGCCGCCGTCTCCTGCTGGTCCGGCGGCAGGTCCGGCAGGTATTGCAGCAGGGTGTGGACCAGGTTGCCGCGCAGGAAACGCTGCCCGGCGTCGTCCCGGACCTGCAACGGCGACGCGGCCCGCGGCACCGGCCCTAGCGCCGCGCCGTCGGGCCGGCTAGGCGCCAGCGGAGTGGGCAGCGGCGGTTCAGGCGGCGGGGGCGCAGGGCGCCAGTTGCCGGGGCGCCCGGCCCAGGGCGGCAGCGGCTCCGCCGGAACAGGCATGGCC
>CAXTCI010000128.1:0-15668 GCA_964242325.1 uncultured Acetobacteraceae bacterium | reverse complement strand
GCCGGCGCCGGCCGAGCCGCCAGCACGCCCGGTGGCAGCCTCCGTCGCCGTGCCGCTGCCACCGGCGCCGGCTGTGACGCCGCCGTCCGCCGCACCGGTTGCGGCGCCGCCGGCTGCGACGCCGACGGTGTCGCCGATCGCCATTCCGGTGGCGATGCCGCACGCCGCCGCTCCCGTGGCCCGCAAGGCCGGTTATCAGGACCCGGCGACGCCGGCCGAGGGCGGCTGGCAGTTCCCGCCGTTGTCCCTGCTCAGCCGGGCGCCGACCCGTGCTGGGTCCGGCCCCAGCGCCGATGCGTTGCAGGAAAATGCGCGCCTGCTGGAAACCGTGCTGAACGACTATGGCGTGCAGGGTGCGATCCGCGAGATACGGCCGGGTCCGGTGGTGACGCTGTATGAGCTGGAGCCTGCGCCGGGCATACGCAGCGCCCGGGTGATCGGCCTGGCGGACGACGTGGCGCGCAGCCTGTGCGTGACCGCCGTCCGGATTGCCACCGTGCCCGGGCGCAACGTCATCGGCATCGAGGTGCCGAACGCCCGGCGCGAGACCGTTTTCCTGTCGGAGCTGCTGGACTGCGAGGACTGGCGCACCAATCAGGGGCGGCTGGCGCTTGCATTGGGCAAGGACATCGGCGGTACGCCAGTGATCGCCGACCTGGCGCGGATGCCGCATCTGCTGATCGCCGGCACCACCGGGTCCGGCAAGTCGGTCGGGATCAACGCCATGATCCTGTCCATCCTGTTCCGGCTGTCGCCGGACCAGTGCCGCCTGATCATGATTGATCCGAAGATGCTGGAACTCTCGGTTTATGAGGGCATCCCGCATTTGCTGGCGCCCGTGGTGACGGAGCCGGCGAAGGCGGTCACGGCGCTGAAGTGGACGACACGGGAAATGGAGCGCCGCTACCGGGCGATGAGCCAGCTTGGGGTCCGCAATGTCGGCGGATACAACGACAAGGTGGAGGAGTATCGGCGCAAGGGCGAGGTGCCGACCCGGCGGGTGCAAACCGGCTTTGACAGCGAAACCGGCAAGCCGACCTTTGAGGAGCAGCCGCTGGCGCTGAAGACCTTGCCCTTTATCGTGGTTGTGATCGACGAGATGGCGGACTTGATGATGGTCGCCGGCAAGGAGGTGGAGGCCGCGGTGCAGCGCCTGGCGCAGATGGCCCGTGCCGCCGGCATCCACGTTATCATGGCGACTCAGCGCCCTTCGGTGGACGTTATTACCGGGACGATCAAGGCCAACTTCCCGACCCGGATCAGCTTCCAGGTCATCAGCAAGTTCGACAGCCGCACCATCCTGGGGGAACAGGGGGCGGAGCAACTGCTTGGCCAGGGCGACCTGCTGCATATGCAGGGCGGCGGGCGGATCGCCCGGGTGCACGGGCCGTTCGTCAGGGATCAGGAGGTGGAGGACATCGTTGCCTTCCTGCGCTCCCAAGCCGAGCCGACGTATGACGACGAGGTGACCGAGGGGGTGGACGAGGAGGATAGCGGCGGAGGCGGCGGGAACTCCGCCTTATCGGGTATCGCCGGCGCCGGGGATGGGGAGAAGAACCTGTTCGACCAGGCCGTCGCCGTGGTGACGCGGGAGGGTAAGGCGAGCACCAGCTTTATCCAGCGGCATCTGTCCATCGGATATAACCGCGCGGCCAAGCTGATCGAGCAGATGGAGAAGGAAGGCGTTATTACCCCGGCTAACCATGTCGGCAAGCGCGAGGTGCTGGCCCGGGTGACGCGGGATGATGAGTAGCTTGCTACCCCTTCTCCCGGCGGGAGAGGGGGAGGACGAGTATGGACCATTCCGCCATGGGGAGTTGCCCTTGCTGCGGCGACGGTGCCCTGCTCTGCAGCCAAGCCCCCCTCACCCCGACCCTCTCCCGGAGGGAGAGGGAGCAGTAGGGGGCGGCTGCTGATTGCCAGCCGCTATGGTCCGTTATGCACGCCGGGGCGTGATCCCGACCTGATCGAGGACTTCCTGCGCCGCTATGGCGAGTGGGGATGGGACGAGGCTTGCTTTATCGCCTCCGTTCTGCCGGAGGATGCCCGGGTGCTGGATATCGGCGCATACCTTGGGACCTTTGGGCTGGGGGTGGCGCTGATCCGCCGGCTTGGCGCCCTTTGCGCGGTGGAGGCCAATCCGGCGCTGCTGCCTTGTCTGGCTGCCAACCTCCGCCTGGCCCCCTGCCCGGCTACCGCCATCGAGGCCATGGTCGCCGCTCCAGGCGCCTCGCCCCGTCATGGCGCCGCGCCGGCCGATAACGCCAGCGCTGCGTCCTTCGTCCCGGATGCCCCTGGCGATCCCGTCGCCGCGCCGGCCCGCTCCGTCACGCTGGAGCAGTTGCGGACGGAGCATGGCCCCTTCGACATGATAAAGCTGGATGCCGAGGGCATGGAGGGCGAAATCCTCCGATCCGATGCCACGCTGGCGGGTGGCGATACGGCGCTTTGGGTGGAGTGCAACGAGGACCCGCGGGCGCTTGAGATATGCGCCCTGCTGCTGGGCTGGGGATTGCAGGTCCATCTGTTCGCCGCCCCGGTCCATAATCCCGACAATTTCGGGCCAGACCCGGCGCCGACCCATCCCTGGTCCTATGAGGCCGGGCTGCTGGCTGCGCCTCGCCGGGCGCCTCGGCTGGACCCGGACCTGCGACGCCACCATTGCGTCCTGCGTAGGATCGGCTCAGTGGCGGAGTTGGAGGAGGCGCTGTGGCGCATCCCGCGGTGGGGCATGGCCGACTGGCCGTTGGACGATCCCGCCGCACTGGCCGCGCTGGCTGGCCGCACGATACGCAACCAGGCCCGCGACGGTTTCTTGCGCTCCGCGGCGCCGTTGGGGTCGCGGGACAACGAGATGATGTGGCAGCGGCTGATGGCGGCGGAGGCCCGAGCTGCCGCGGCGGAGGCACGGCTGGCAGAACTCGGGCAACCCAGGCGCGGCGGGACTATTCCGGAAACGTGAACCTGGCCGGGTGCTGCGGGGCTTTCGCTGCATTGCAATAAGATGGCACGTTGGGGAAATGACATACCGCGCCGCCGGCTTTGCCGGAGATCTATGGGCATGACCTCGCCCAAGGCAGCTTATCCCACTTGGCTCCCCATCCTGCTCGGCGTGCTGACTGCGGTTGGGCCGTTGTCCACCGACATGTATCTGCCGGCGTTCCCGGCCATCGAGGCTTCGCTTGGGGGGCGGCCCGGCACGGCGCAGGTCACGCTGGCGGCCTGGTTCGCCGGGCTGGCATTGGGGCAGATCACCCAGGGGTCGCTGTCCGACCGCTACGGCCGGCGCGGGCCGTTGATCCTGGGTACCCTGGTCTATGCGCTGGCCAATGCAGGCTGCGCCCTCGCGCCGGACCTGCTGACGCTGTCGGTGCTGCGCTTCGTCGCGGCGTTCGGCGGGTCGGCCAGCATGGTCATACCGCGCGCCATAGTGCGCGACTTGTCGGACGGCCATGCGGCGGCGCGGCTGATGAGCCGGCTGATGCTGGTGATGGGCGTGGCGCCGATCCTGGCGCCGACGCTGGGCGGGCTGGTGCTGGGGGTGGCGCCGTGGCACGCGATCTTCTGGCTGACGGCGGTTTATGGCGGGGTGTGCTGCCTGCTGGTGTGGCGCCTGCTGCCGGACACCCTGGCGCCGGAGCGGCGGATCGGGTTGGGGGTGGCGAGCCTTGTTGGGCGCTATGCCGGGGTGCTGCGGGACCGGGTGTTCCTGGCCTATGCGCTCATGGGCGGGTGCGGGATGTTTGGCATGTTCGCCTATATCGGCGGCTCGTCGCCGGTGCTGATCGAGCATTACGGGTTTACGCCGCTGATGTATGGCATGGTGTTCGGCTGCAGCGCGGGGATGTTTATCCTGTCGTCGCAGGTGAACCCTAGCCTGATCCTGCGCTTTGGCCCGGCGCGGGTGATCCGGGCGGGGGTGTCTGCCTACTTGGTGGCGACCTGCACGATGCTGGTGCTGGCTATACTGCACTTGGGCGGTGCAGTTGGAATCGTGCTGCCGGCGGTGTTGGCGATGGGCAGCATGGGGCTGATCATGCCGAATGCCGCCGTTGGCGCGCTGTCGCGCCACGCGGCGCAGGCCGGGAGCGCGTCGGCCATGATGGGGACGCTGCAGTTCTGCCTGGCGGCGGCCAGCGGTGTGCTGGTGGGCGCGCTGACGGATGGGACGGCGCGGCCGCTGGCGGCGCTGATGGTGCTGGGCGCGGTCGGCACGGTTGCGGCGGACCGGCTGCGGCCCAAGCTGAAGGTTGAGACGAAGATGAAGGAACCGGTATGACGATCCTCGTGGGCATCCCGGCCTGCGCCCGGATGCTGAACAACCACCTGCAGCACGCGACGCCGGCGCGCTATGCCGCCGCGCTGATGGGCGGGTCCGGCGTGGTGCCGGTGATGATCCCGCCGGTTGGGGAAGCCGCTTTGGCGGTGCTGGACCGGTTGGACGGGCTGCTGCTGCCGGGCAGTCCGAGCAACGTGCATCCCAGCCATTACGGCGCCGACAGCCTGACGCCTGATATGCACGACCGGGAGCGGGATAGCACCAGCTTTCCGCTGATCCATGCGGCGCTGCGGCGTGACATGCCGTTGCTGGCGATCTGCCGGGGCATCCAGGAACTGAATGTGGCGCTGGGCGGGAGCCTGCACCAGCAGGTGCATGACGTGGCCGGGCGGCTGGACCACCGTGGCGGTCCCGGCAGCAAGCCCGAGCAGTATCGGCCTAAGCACGATGTGGCGTTGCAGGGGCGCCTGGCCGCCATCGCCGGGCGGGACAGCGTTCGGGTCAACTCGGTCCACGAGCAGGCGATAGACCGGGTGGCGCCCCGGCTGGTCGTGGAGGCCATGGCGCCGGACGGCACGGTCGAGGGGGTGCGGGTGGAGGGTGCTACGTTTGCGCTGGCGGTTCAGTGGCACCCGGAATGGGATTATGCCGCGGATGCGTATAGCGTGGCGCTGTTCCGCGCGTTTGGCGACGCTTGCCGTGCCTGCATCACTCAAAGGAAAGCTGCATGACCCCGCAAAACGACCTGACGATCCTTGTGGGCCGCGTCTTGATGGCACTGCTGTTTATCATCAGCGGATTCGGCAAGCTTACGGCTGCCGCGGCTACCAAGGCGTATTTTGGCAAGATCGGTGTGCCCGTGCCGGACATCGCCTACATCGTCTCGGTCTCGATGGAGCTGGGCGTTGGCATCCTGTTCCTGGTGGGGATCAGGACGCGGATCATGGCGGTGGTGCTGGCCGTGTTCACGGTGGCGACGGCAGTGCTGGGCCACGGCGAGCTGGCGCAGCAGACGCAATTTTTGAAGAACCTGGCCATTGCCGGGGGGTTCCTCGGCTTCGCGATCCTGGGCGGTGGGGCTTACAGCGTGGATGGGCAGATGGCCCGGCCGGGACGGGGACGCGTTCGCGTTTAATGCTGGGCTGTTGGCTTTTGCTTTGGGTGTGGGGGGCTTGAACGGGGTTTTGAACTTTGCCTTGCATAGGCTGGGTAGGGTGCTTGCCCTTTCCCTCACCCCGGCCCTCTCCCGGAGGGAGAGGGAGTAGTGTGGGGTTAGCTCTCCTACTTGCAGTCTTTTAGGTCTTCGTCGTTCAAGGAGAAGGCATACCGCCCTTCCCCCTTTACCTCTATGCCGCGTATGGTGCAGACCCGGCCGCGCTTCTGAGTTAGCCGCACGTCGTAGCGGCCGGGTTGGATGTTGGTCAGGCGTAGACGCTCGTCGTGGTCCACGCTGCCGTCGCTGTCGTTGGCGCACTGGTTGGAACCGAACTTGTCGGTGCCAGCCGGCGCCATGACCAAGTTGGTGATGGTGTCCGATGTCAGGTTCCAGAACGTCAGGCGCTGCTCTGCCGCTCCTGCCGGGCCGGCCAGCGTCAGCAGGGCCAACGCAAACGCAATCCGTCTCATCCCAGTAGCTCCCGCGCATGGTGGGTCATGTGGTCGGCCATGAAGGTTTGAATGAACCAGTAGCTGTGATCATAGCCCGGCTGCATCCGCAGGGTCAGGTCCTGACCGGCTGCGGCGGCGGCTTGCTGGAAGGCTGCAGGCTGCAACTGCACCTGCAGGAACTGGTCGGCGTCGCCCTGGTCCACCAGGATCGGCCCGGGATAGGCGCCGCGCTGCAGCAACGCCGTCGCATCCCATTCGTCCCATGCCGCCCGGTCCGGGCCGAGGTATCCGGTGAACGCCTTTTGCCCCCAGGGTACCGCCGAAGGGTTGCTGATGGGCGCGAAGGCTGACACGGAATGCCAGCGCGCCGGGTCGCGCAGCGCGGTCACCAGGGCACCGTGCCCGCCCATCGAGTGCCCGAACACGCCGCGGCGGTCGTGGCGCACCGGGAACTCCGCCTCGACCAGTGTCGGCAGTTCCTGCGACACATACTGCGCCATGCGGTAGTGCCCGGCCCAGGGCGCCTGCGTCGCGTTCAGGTAGAAGCCGGCAGCTAGGCCGAAGTCCCAGGACTCTGCCTCGCCCGGCAGGTCCAGGCCGCGTGGGCTGGTGTCGGGCATGACCAGCACCAGGCCGTGCTCGGCGGCTAGGCGCAGGGCGCCGGCCTTTTGTGCGAAGGTTTCCTCGGTGCAGGTCAGGCCGGCGAGGTAGTAAAGCGCCGGGCACGGCGCCCGGGCAGCCTGCAGCGGGACATAGACGCCGAAGCGCATCGGGGTGCCGGTGGCTTCGGAGGCGTGGGTGTAGATGCCCATCGTGCCGCCGAAGCAGGCTTGCCGGCTGCGGACCTCCGTGGTTCCAGCAGTCATCCCGGGACGACCTCGTTGAATTGCATCACCGGCTTGCCGTTGGTGAAGTTCGGGATGTCCGAGAAGATGTCCCTCCCATGCCGCCCGGCGGCGGCGGTGAAGGCGTCGGGATCGCTGAAGGTCAGCAGGGCAATGGTGGTGTAGGCCGGCGCCGCGCCGTCTGGCGCCGGGGCGCCACGCAGGACGCGCAGGTCTTGCAGGCCCATTGGCTCCCACAGGCGGCGGACCATTGGGATGTGGGTGGTCATATAATAGTCGTGGTCGAAGGTGGCGCCGCTTTCGGCGGGATACATGACGGCAACGGTCAGCATGGCGTTTCCTCGGGTCGTTGCCGGGGATGCTATGGCGGACGGCGGCCTTGGGGAAGTGACGCGTTGCGGAGCGGCGGCAGACCAGGGGTGAAGGAGCGCTTTCCGCAGCCGACGCGCGGAGGCGGACTGGAGGCCTGCCGCACATGCTTGCAAGGGGGATGGTGAGGTTACGCGTTGCCCGGCATGGCTGGCTTGGGTTCTCTTGCTTGGGCCCTCTTGTTTTTAGGGGAGCGCATCCGGAACGGCGCTAGGTCCGGTCCTGGATGGGCTGGCCCATTTTCGGCCGGGTTGAGCGGCTCAGGACAGCAGGCCGACGTGCTCCTCCAGCAGGTGCCAGGGCGCGTCGCCATAGGTTTTCCGCCATTCCTCGTAAAAACCCGCTTTTTCCAGGACCACCTGGAATGGCGTCGTGTCAACGACGTTTAACTTCATGCCCGTCAGCGCCAGGTCGCCGCGCAGGCCGGGGTCGGCCCGCGCCAGGTCGTCGCGCTCGTCCTGGCCGGACCTGTCGAATTCGTGCTCGATGATGTCGCGGGTCTGGCTGGGCAGGCCGCGCCAGACGGCCTCGTTGACCAGCACCCAGTAGCCGTCCCAGATGTGGTAGCTCAGGCTGCAATATGCTTGCACTTCGTAGAACTTCGTCGCCTGGATAAGGGCGAGCGGGTTCTCCTGCCCGTCTACAACGTGTTCCTGCAATGCCGTGTAGGCCTTGTTCAGGTTGAGGCTGGCCGGCAGCGCGCCGAACTTGGTGAACATGCTTATCCAAAGCGGGCTGACTGGGATGCGGAGCTTGAAGCCGCGCAAGTCATCAGGCGACACGATCGGCTTCGTGCTGCTGGTGAGCTGGCGGAAGCCGTTGTTCCATATCCGCCCGATGGCGAACATGCCGTGCTTGCTGATGTCGTCGCGGATATAGGCGCCGAACTTGCCATCCATGGCGGACCAGACCTGCTGGTAGGTCTTGAACACGAAGCCAAGGTTGCTGATGGAGGCCAAAGGTACGACGGACGACAGGACGGAGCCGGACAGCAAGAAGAACTCGACTTCCCCGCTGCGCAGCTTTGCAAGGGTGTCGGTGTCCGAGCCGAGTTGGCTGCCAGGGTAGGTCTGCATCGCAACCTGGCCGCCCGTCGCTTCCGCAATGCGCGCGCAGGCTTCCGCGGCCCGGACGCCCATCGGGTGCGTTGCGGGCAAGTTGAGCGCGACCTTGTAGTTCAGGTCAGACGCGCGCGCGCGTCCGATGTTGACCAGGGGAAGCGCCGCTGTGGCGGCAAAAAGATGACGGCGTGAAATAGGCATCAGCGTTGCCCTCTTTGGTAGTATCCTTAAACATTCATACTACCGGAAGGAGTGCGATGTCACCGGTTGCAACGGATGTGGAATGTCAGGATTATCAACGAAGTCTTAATCGGCTGAACCGACCAGCGCCGGCGACGCTGGATCCGTTATGCCCATCTGAAACAGGCAATGCTTGGAGCAGTAAGTGCGGTGGAGCGGCTGCTGGCGCTGGCAGGTGCCGATGCAGGTCCTTAGGATAGGGCGCCGGTGTACTCCTCAAGCAAGCGCCAGGCGGTCTCGCCATACTTGCCCCGCCACTCCTGGTAGAAGCCCGCCTGTTGCAGGACTTGCTGAAAGTTGGGCGCATCAACGGCGTTGAGCTTAAGCCCGGTGGCCGCCAGGTCGCCCCGAAGGTGCGGGTCGAGCCGTAACATATCGGCCCGCTCGTCCTGGGCCGCCTGGTCGAATTCGCGTTCCACGATCTCGCGGTTTCGTGGGGATAGGCGCTGCCAAACCTCCCCATTCGCCAGGAGCCGGTAACCGTCCCACATGTGGTTGGTCATGCTGCAGTATTGCTGCACCTCGTACAGCTTCGCCGCCTGCACGAGCGCAAGCGGGTTTTCCTGCCCATCCATGACGTGCGATTCCAGGGCCGCATGCACCTCGTTGAGGGTCATGCTGGTCGTCACCGCACCAAACGCCCCGAACATGCTGGTCGAGAGCGCGCTGACCGGCACGCGCAGCTTGAGGCCGCGCAGGTCGTCGGGCGCCCTGATCGGCTTCGTGCTGGTCGTGGTCTGCCGGAAGCCGTGGTTCCATATGCGCCCGACCATGAATAGGCCGCGGCTGCCGATCTCTCCGCGCACGAACTCGCCGAGCTTGCCATCCATCGCGGCCCAGATTTGGCTGTAGGTCTTGAACGCGAACCCGACGGCGTTGATGGAGGATACGGGCACGATAGGAGAAAGGGTCAGGCCGGACATCGCGAAGAACTCGATCTCGCCAGACTGCAGCTTCTTGAGCATTTCCGTGTCGGAACCGAGTTGGCTGTTCGGAAACATCTTGATCTCGATCTGCCCCCGGGTCGCCTCGGCAATCCGCGTGCATGCTTCTGATGCGCGTATGTTCAGCGGATGCTCGGCCGGCAGGTTGTTGGCGAGCTTGAAGCTGAACTCGGCCGCCCTGGCCCGGCCGATGTTCACCAGTGGCAATGCCGCGGCTCCGGCAATCAGGCGACGGCGTGAAATAGGCATGAGCGTCGCCTTTTTTGGTAGAATGCGGAATGATCTTTACTACCAAAAGATGTGCCGTGTCACCGGGCTAAGTGGATTATGAAAGGTCATGATCAACGCGAAAAAGTAAACCGGCCAAAATGATTTCAGCCCGGATATGGCCGGGTCTGCCGAAACCACCGACACCGCATAAACCGGGACGCGCCCAGCCGCTCCGGGACCGGTGGACGAGCAGCCAGCGCTGGCCGGCTGAGGTGCAGGTTTGGTGAACAAGGCGTGAGCCGCATCTCACGGGCTGATTTACTCGCCGGCACCACTCCCGTCGCAGGAGCCATGTGCCATCATGCCGTGATCCCGAACCAGGTGAGAACGATGCCGATGTTGCCGTTCCGTCACCGTCCGGCTGGCCTCACCGTTGCGTGAGGGTCAGGAGGCCTTGTGCCGCCTCGACAAACCGTTTGCGCGCCTCATACTGACGTGCAAGCGCCAGACCGGGCGCAGGAAACGGAGGATCATCGATGCGAAACCCCGCCACCCTTGCCATGGCAGCACTGGCCGCGATGCTTGCCAGCGGCCCCGCCAGGGCGGATGGAGACCCCGCCCTTGGCAAGGTCCAGTTCAACAAGTGCGCGGCGTGCCACTCTGGCAAGGCCGGCGAGAACAAGATCGGCCCGTCGCTGTATGGCGTCGTCGGCCGCCCGTCGCACAGCATCGAGGGGTTCAATTACTCGGACGCCATGAAGGCCTACAACGTGACCTGGACGGATGAGGAGCTGAACAAGTATTTGGAAAACCCGCGCGGCGTCGTGACCGGCACCAAGATGATCTTTGTCGGCCTGAAGAAAGACGACGAGCGGGCCAACCTGATCGCCTACCTCGATACGCTGAAGTAGGAACCACCTTCTCCCTCTTCCTCCGGGAGAGGGAGAAGGGATGGGCAGATACGGTCCTGTCCGGCAGGGGAGCGTAATGCCTGGGTATGGTTGGACCGCTGCTCCACAGCCGGGGGCTCGTTACCCTGGCCTTGGTCCGATACGCGACTTGGGCCGGAGGCCGCGGGGCTAGAACAGCCCCAGGAATGTTCCCTGCCGGCTGCGCTGGATAATCGGTGTGTCGCCAGCCTCGGGCGACTGACCAAGCGCGGCGTTTTGCCGCAGCCGCGCGGCCTCACGCACCGGGTCCACCTGTGTGCCCGGCGGCGGCGGGCTTTGCCAGAACATCAGCCGATCCGTCAGCGGGCGGCTAGGCGTATCCAGGGCGGCTTCCTGGTCCAGGCGCGCACGTATGTCAGGGGGTGCCGGACGGCCAGCCGCGGCGACCAGCGCCTCCTGGCCCGGGGACGACGCGGCCGGCACACTGCCGCCCAGCAGGGTGTCGGGCACCAGGGCACCCTCTGCCTGCTGGCGTTGGGTCAGTTCCTGCGGACGGGTGGCGCCGGGACGGGGCGGACGCAAGGTGAAGTCGGGCGGCATGGACAATGGCGCCCGAGTCGTCACCTGGAACTCGTCAGGCGCATCGCGCGTCAAGCCAAAGGTGCGGGTCAGCTCATCACCGCTGCACGCGGACAGGCCGAGGACGGCCATGGGGATCAACAGGCGCCAGGTCTTCATGATGCCAGCCTTAGTCATGCCAGTCTTCATGGGGGCGTCATACCGCCTAGCGCCCGGTGTCTGCAAGCGTGGTTCTGTCCGGCGGCGACACCGGCTTGGGCCGCAGACCGTCGAGCACCAGCACCGCCACTCCGCAGACGATGGCGGCATCGGCTACGTTGAACACATACCAGGACCAGCCGAAGGCATGGGCGTGCAGGAAATCCACCACCGCGCCGAAGCGCAGGCGGTCGATCACGTTGCCCACCGCCCCGCCCGCGATGGCGCCCAATGCCGTTGCCACCAGCCGGCTCTCGGCCCGGCGCAGCCAAATCCCCAGCACGATCACCACCGCCAACGCCGCACCGGCCAGGAGCCAGGACGCCCAGGGACCGAGGCCGTTCAGCAGCCCGAAGGTGACGCCGTGGTTCCACACCATCGTCAGGCTGAACACCGGCAGGACCGCGATTTGCCGCACGTCCGGCAGGTCCAGGATGTTCAGCACCCACCACTTGCTGGCCTGGTCCGCCGCCAGCACCAGCAGCGCCGACAGCAGGCCCCAGCGGACCCGGGGGGTCATGCGGAGCGCACTCCGGCCGGGTCGCGGCGGCCGTCGCAACTGGCGTGGCGGCGCGGCGGTGGAGAGAGCCTGCGGATGGCTCTGCCGTGCCCTGGGGCGCTGCCGAGGACCGAAGGTCCGCAATGATTGGACTGGCCTGCGGAGATGAGGCCTGGCCTCATTCCGCGGCGGCCTGGCAGGACAGGCCCTCCACCACGTCGGCGCACCGCAGGCATAGGGCGGGGTGCGACGGCTGCGACCCGACCTCTGGCAGCACGCGCCAGCAGCGGGCGCACTTTTCGCCGGGGGCGCGGTCGATCTTCAAGGCGTCGCCGGGGGAGGCCGCGGACACGATGGCGACCTCCGCCCAGGCGTCGGCGTCCAGCAGGTCCAGCAGCGCCGGCGGGACGGTGATCGCGGCCTGCAGGGAGGCGCCGATCAGCTTGTTCAGCCGCGCCGCTTCCAGGGCGGTGGTGACGCCGCCGCGGGCGTCGCGGATGGCGGCCCAACGGGCATCCAATGCCGGGTCGTGCCAGGAGGCCGGGAGGTCCGGGAAGGCTTGCAGGTGGACACTGCCGTCCTCGGACGGGAAGCGGGCCAGCCATGCCTCCTCCGCCGTGAAGCACAGCACGGGCGCCAGCCAGGCGACCAGGCAGCGGTGCAGGTGGTCCAGCACCGTCCGCACGGCCCGGCGGCGCGGGCTGTTTGGCGCGTCGCAGTACAGCACGTCCTTGCGCACGTCGAAGTAGAACGCCGACAAGTCCGATGAGCAGAAGGCGTGCAGGTCCGGATACACCCCGGTCCAGTCGTGCGACAGGAGTGCTCCGCGGATGCGGGCGTCCAGCACCGACAGGCGGTGCAGTACCCAGCGCTCCAGCTCCGGCATGTCGGCGTCCGGCAGCCGTTCGGCGTCGGTGAAGCCGTCCAGGCTGCCAAGCAGCCAGCGCAGGGTGTTGCGGAGGCGGCGATACAGCTCCGCCTGCTGCTTGAGGATTTCCGGCCCGATCCGCAGGTCCTCCGACACGTCGGAGTTCACGACCCATAGGCGCAGGATGTCGGCGCCCATCTTGTCGGTGACCGCCTGCGGCGCGGTGACGTTGCCGAGCGATTTGCTCATCTTGCGCCCGGCCTCGTCGAGGACGAAGCCGTGGGTCAGCACCGCCTTGAACGGCGCGCTGCCGCGGGTGCCGACCGCCTCCAGCAGGGAGGATTGGAACCAGCCGCGGTGCTGGTCGCTGCCCTCCAAGTAGAGGTCGGCCGGCCAGGGCAGGCCGCGGTCCTGCAGGGCGAAGCCGTGGGTGCTGCCGGACTCGAACCACACGTCCACGATGTCGGTGACCTGCTCGTAGGCGTCGGGGTCGCGCTCGTTGCCGAGGAAGCGGCTGGGTGGGCTGCTGTACCAGGCGTCCGCGCCCTCGGTGGTGAAGGCGTCCACGATGCGGGCGACGACGGCCGGGTCGCGCAGGGGCTCGCCGGTGCGGCGGTCCACGAAGACCGGGATCGGCACGCCCCAGGCGCGCTGGCGGCTGATGCACCAGTCCGGGCGGCCGGCGACCATGCTGGCCAGGCGGGTGCGCCCGGCCTCGGGGACGAAGGCGGTGTTGGCGATCTCCTGCAGGGCACGCTCGCGCAGGTGCTCCGGCCCGTCCATGCGGATGAACCATTGCGGGGTGGCGCGGTAGATCACCGGCGCCTTGCTGCGCCAGGAATGCGGGTAGGAGTGAGTCAGCGTGCCTCGGCCCAGCAGTCCGCCCGCTGCCTCCAGCGCCGCACCGACCGGGGCGGCGGCCTTGAAGACGTGCAGGCCGGCGAAGATCGGCACCCAGGGGGTATAAGTGCCATCGGGGCCTACGGCCTCCGGCACCTCGATGCCGTACTCGCGGCCGAGCAGGAAGTCCTCCTCGCCATGGGATGGGGCGATGTGGACGAAGCCGGTGCCCTGGTCTGCCGTGACGTAGTCGGCAGGCAGCAAAGGTACATCAAAATCGTAGCCGCTACCTCGAAGAGGATGAGCGGCTTTCAAACCTAATAAGTCGCTGGAACGAAACGGCCAATCCGTCCAGGTCTTGATTTTGACATCTCTGCAAAAACTCACTGCAAGATCCTGGGCAACCAACAGAATGTCGCCCACGCGTGCTAGCGAGCCTTCCTCAACCTCTTCGACCCGAAGCAAGACGTATTGGATGTCCGGCCCATAGGCCAGCGCGCGGTTGCCCGGCATGGTCCAGGGTGTCGTCGTCCAAATGACCACGCTGGCGCCGGCCAGCGGCCCGTCGCCCAGTATGGGGAAGCGCACGAACACGGTGTCGCTGGTGCGGTCGTGATACTCGATCTCCGCCTCGGCCAGGGCGGTGCGCTCGACCGGGGACCACATCACCGGGCGCAGGCCGCGATATAGGGCGCCGTTCAGCAGGAACTTGCAGATCTCGCCGGCGATGGCGGCCTCGGACGGGTAGTCCATCGTCGCATAGCGCCCGGCCCAGTCGCCGGTGACGCCCAGGCGCTGGAATTCCGCCGTCTGCACGGCCAGCCAGTGCGCTGAGTAGCGGCGGCACTCGTCGCGGAAGTCCAGGACGGGGACGGCGTCCTTGTCGCGGCCGGTCTTGCGGTATTCCTCCTCGACCTTCCACTCGATGGGGAGGCCGTGGGTGTCCCAGCCCGGGATGTAGTCCGCGTCGGCGCCGGCCATGCGGTGCGCCCGCATGATGACGTCCTTCAGGATGCGGTTCAGCGCGTGGCCGATGTGCAGGTTGCCGTTGGAGTAGATGGGGCCGTCGTGCAGCACGAAGGTCGGGCGGCCGGCCATCTGCGCCTTCGTGCGCTGCCACAGGCCGATGCGGTCCCAGCGGGCGAGCAGGTCCGGCTCGCGCTTGGGCAGGTCGCCGCGCATCGGGAAGGACGTCGTGGGCAGGAAGACGGTGGATTTGTAGTCGGTCGTGAGGTTGGGGGCGTCATTCATGGGGTGGGTCCCGGTTTGGCGATGGCGTGCTCGTGCTTGGTCCCGGCGTTCAGGGAACGGCCGGGCCTGTAATTCGCAGCGGGGACGTCGGGACCATGGGAGGTTTATGGGGAGGGGTGGGGGGGCGGGTCAAGCGGGAAGGTTTTTTAGTCGTTGGGGCGCCGCCTGCCCGCATGGAAACCATGCCGGCGATCCCTGTTGCGGCGGTGGTGGGCCGAGGCGCACCTTTGCAGCTTCCCTGGAGGTGCGATCATGCCAGCCCGACGCCGCCTTGCCGTCCTTGCCGCTATCCTGCTGCTGCCGGCCCAGGGAGGTGCGGCCGGACCGGGCCAGCCTGCCGCGCCCGTCGTGGTGGAGCTGTTCACGTCGCAGTCCTGCTCCTCCTGCCCGCCCGCCGACGCGCTGCTGGCGGAGCTGGCGCGGACGCGGGCGGATATCCTGGCGCTTGATTTCCACGTGACGTACTGGGACCGGCTGGGCTGGAAGGACCCCTACTCCCTGCCGCAGGCGACCGGGCGGCAGCGCCGGTATGCCGAGCAGTGGGGACGCGACGGGGTTTATACACCCCAGCTCGTCGCGGGTGGGCGGCATCAGGCCATCGGCTCGGACCGGGCCGCGGTGCTGGCCGCCATTGCCGCCGCGGCTGGCGACGGGACGGGGACGGCGCTGCGGCTGGAGCGCGAGGGCGCCGGGTTGCGGCTGGAGGCAGGCGGCGGGCATGGCTCGGGCACGCTGCTGCTGGTTGGCTTCGACCCTGCCCATACCACCCGGGTCGCCGGCGGCGAGAACGGCGGGCGCACGCTCACGGAGGTCAACGTTGTCCGTTCCATCGCGCCGGCCGGGTCCTGGCGCGGCGAGCCGGTCAGCTTGCGCGCGGACCTGCCGGCTGGCGAGCGGACGGCCGCGCTGCTGCAGGATGGCGATGGACGCATCCTGGCGGCGGCCGTGCTGCCGCCGGGCTGAGCGCGGGAGGAGCCTGCCGGGTCA
>CAXTCI010000127.1:0-15686 GCA_964242325.1 uncultured Acetobacteraceae bacterium | reverse complement strand
ACCCACCGCCTGCCGCTCCGCCGCCCGAGTTCCCGGCTGCACGGGAGCCCAGCGCCACCACCCTGCGCGCCGCCGCCCCACCCCCCCGCACGGACACCCCGCCCGCAGGCCCCCGTCCGCCTGCCGCCCCGCGCGGCAGCGTGTGGCTGCACGGCCTGCATCCCGTCGCCGCGGCGCTGGCCAACCCCAACCGTCGCCCCCGCCGTCTGCTGCTGACGGAGGAGGCCGAGGCCACCCTGCGCGAGCGTCTTCCGCAGCCCTGGCCGCTGGCGCCCGAGCGTGCCGACCGTTCCAAGCTCGACGGCCTGCTAGGCCGCGACACCGTGCACCAGGGCGCCGGCCTGCTGACCGATTTGCTGAACCCCCCGGCCCTGTCCGCCGTGCTGGAGCAGCCCGGCCCTGTCCTGGTGCTGGACCAGGTTACCGATCCCCGCAACATCGGCGCGGTGCTGCGGGGCGCCGCGGCCTTCGGCGCCGCCGCCGTGATCATGCAGGACCGCAACACGCCGGAGGAAACCGGGGTGCTGGCCAAGGCCGCCTCCGGCGCGCTGGAGACCGTGCCGCTGCTGCGCGCCGTGAACCTGGCGCGCACGCTGGTGGCGCTGAAGGCGGCGGGCCTGTGGGTGATCGGCCTGGACGCCGGCGGCGCCCCGTTGCGCGGCGCTCCCCTGGCCCAACGCCGCGTGGCCCTGGTGCTGGGGGCGGAGGGCGCCGGGCTGCGCCGCCTGACGCGCGACACCTGCGACGAGATCGCCGGCCTCGCCATGCCCGGCAGCATGGAAAGCCTCAACGTCTCCGCCGCCGCTGCCATCGCCCTGTATGAACTGACCCGGACGCCATAGCCATGTTCGACCCTGACCAAGCCGCCGTCCTGCTGGCCCAAGCCCGCCGCGCCCGGCAGCTCCGCACGCCCTTGGCCGTGCCGCCGCCGACACTGGCCGACGGCATCGCCGCTCAGGTCGCACGTGCCCGGGCCGTGGGCGCCATACCGCCGCCGGGGTTCAAGATCGGCGCCACCAACCCGGCGATGCAGGCCTACCTCGGCCTGCCCGGCCCGGCTGCGTCTTTCATGGCCGCAGCCGACCTGCACGGCGACGGCAGCACCCTGGCCTACCGTGACTTCCTGCGTCCCGGCGTCGAGTGCGAGATTGCCGTCCACCTCGGCGCGGACCTGCCGCCCGGCCCCTGCACCCCGGATCAGGCCGCCGCCTCAGTGGACGGCGTCATGGCAGGCATCGAGGTAGTGGAGAACCGTTACCCCGACGTGCCGGCCTTCGGCACGCCGGCCCTGGTGGCGGACGGGGTGTATCACGCGGCGGCGGTGCTGGGCCTGCCCGTCCCCGGCTGGCGCAGCCTGGACCTGCCAGCCTTGCTGGGCACAATCCTGGTGGACGGTGCCGTCCGCGGCGAGGGTCCCGGCGCGGCCCTTGCGGGCGGCCCGATGCAGGCCCTGGCCTGGCTGGCCGCCTCCGCGGAGGCCGCGGCGCATGGTGGCCTGCGCGCCGGCCAAGTTGTGATGCTGGGCAGCGTCTGCCTGCCGGTCTGGCTGGATGGGCCGGCCCACATCGAAGTCCGTTTCCCGCCCCTACCCCCGGTGACGCTAACCTTGGTCTGACTGCTCCCTCTCCCTTCGGGAGAGGGTCGGGGTGAGGGGGTCTTGGCTGCGGCGCGGGGCACGTCAGGCGCCGTTGGACCAAGACCCGCACGAGGCATTAACGATGCTGCCCCACCCCCTCACCCTAGCCCTCTCCCGGAGGGAGAGGGAAGCAAGGCAGTCCTTCGGCACGGGTGATAGCTTCCGCTGTGCAGAACGGGAGTAGGCCAGCCTCCTACCCGCCCCGCGCCTCACCCCTCCAGCAGCACCCGCAGCACCGCATCCCGCGCATCCGGCGCCGCGCCGCGTTCCACGGCGTCGCGCAGCCGCCGCAGCCGCCGGCGGGCGTCATAAAGCTGGTCCATCAGGCGCAGCACCACCGGCAGCGCGTCCTCCTCCAGCCGCAGGTCGTGGCGCAGCTCCTGGATCAGTTGCAGCCGGGCCACGTCTATGTCGCGGAACAGCCAGTCGCCATCCTGCTGGGCAGGGCGGACCAGGTCCTGGGCGATCCAGCCCTCTACCTCCCCACGGTCCAGCCCCGCGACCGTCACCACCACGGCTTCCCATGTCATCATGGCATCCCCTCCATGTCCGCCCTCGGGTTCCAGTCCGGCGCGTCCGCCCGGTCCTTCAGGAAGGCGGCTAGCCCGGGGTCGCTGGGCGCCAGCATGATGCGCAGCGTCGCATAAGCGTCACCGGCCGGCTGGCCCCCTGCCGCCGGCACGCCGCGTCCGCGCAGCCGCAGCCGCGTGCCGGTGCTGGACCCGGCGGGAACCGCCATGCTGACGGGTCCGTCAATGGTCGGCACCGTCACGCGTCCGCCCAGCACCGCCTCCGCCACCGTGACCGGCAGGTCAAGGTGGATGTCGCGGCCTTCCCGCCGGAACAGCGGGTGCGGACCGACCTCCACCTCGATCAGCGCGTCGCCCGGCGGGTCGCCGGGTGCGCCCTTGCCGCGCAGGCGCAGCACCTGGCCACTGTCCAACCCGGCAGGGATGCGCACGTCCAGGCTGCCGCCATCCGGCAGGGTCAGACGCTGCGTACCCCCGCGCACCGCATCCAGGAACGAAACCGCCAGCGAGTAACGCCGGTCCGCTCCACCCAGCGGCCCCGCCCCGGCATTCGCGCCGAATCCCGTACGGCCGCGGGCGCCGAACATGCCGGACAGGATGTCGCCCAGGTCGTCCGCGTCCATCCCCATGCCCGCGCTGTAGCGCGCGCCGGCCGCGCCCTCCGCATGCTCCCGATACCGCCGCGCGCCGGGTGGCGGCCCCGGCGGCGGACGTGGCTGTCCGGCGGCGTCGATCTCGCCGCGGTCGTAGCGGGCGCGTTGCTCGGCGTCCTGCAAGAGGTCGTGCGCGACGTTGACGGCCTTGAACCGCTCCTCCGCCTTGGGATCGCCGGGGTTCAGGTCGGGATGCGTCGTCTTGGCCAGCTTGAGGTAGGCCTTACGTATCTCCTGCTCCGTCGCGTCGCGGGCGACGCCAAGCGTCTTGTAGGGGTCATCGGCCATCAGGGTTCCAGTCCGGGTGCGACGCGTGAAGTTATGCCCGCTCGGCCACTTTGGTTCCACCCGCCGCCGTCATAGGCTCGGGCAAAGCATGAGGGGCGGGGGACATGGAAGCAGTTGCAATCATCGGTGCCGGGTTGATCGGACGGGCCTGGGCGGCGGTGTTCGCCCGCGCGGGCTGGGCGGTGCGGCTGCACGACCCGCACGGCCCCACGCTGGATGCCGCGCCCGGGCTGATACGGGCGGAGCTGACGATGCTGCGGGAGCACGGCCTGGCCGATGGCGAGTCTGGCCCCATCAGCAGCCATGCGGACCTGGCCGACGCCCTGGCCGACGCCGACTTCGTGCAGGAATCCGGGCCGGAGGCGCTGCCCGCCAAACAGGCATTGTTCGCCGAGATGGACCGGCTGGCCGCGCCGGGCGTGGTGCTGGCGTCCTCCACGTCGGCCATCATCGTCTCCAGCTTCACCGAGGCGCTGCCGGGCCGCAGCCGTTGCCTGGTTGGCCATCCCGTGAACCCGCCCCACCTGATCCCGCTGGTGGAGATATGCGGCGCGCCCTGGACCGGGCCGGAGGCGCTCGACCGCGCCGATGCCGTGTATCGCGCCGTCGGCCAGGTGCCGGTGCTGGTGCGGCGGGAAACCGAGGGCTTCGTACTCAACCGGCTGCAGGGCGCGCTCCTGGCGGAAGCGTTCCGACTGGTGGCGGACGGGGTGATCTCGCCCGAGGATCTGGACCGCACGGTATCGGACGGTCTGGGGCTGCGCTGGTCGTTCCTGGGACCGTTTGCCACCATCGAGCTGAATGCTCCCGGCGGGATCGCCGACTACCTCGCACGCTACACCGGATTCTATGCGCGGGTTGCTGCGGAGCCGCCAGGGCCCGGCGTGTTCGGCGCAGACAGCGCGGCGCGCATCTCCGCCGCCTGGCCGCACCTCCCGGAGCCGGCGCGCCTGGCCGCACGCACCGCCTGGCGCAACCGGCGGCTGGCAGCGTTGCAGGCGCACAAGCGAGGGCAGGGGGCGGAACCGTAAGCGCCGCCCCCATCGCCTCAGCCGAACAGGCCCGCGCCGCCCTGCACGCCGACGAAGGTAACGTTGGCGCCGTTGGTAAGACGGACATGGGCGCTTCCGTCCACCTGGTCCTGCGAGGCGATGCCCACGCCGTCCCCGAGCAGGGCCTGGTCGGCACCAGGGCGGAAGTTCTCGATCACCGTCGTCCCGGTCGAGGCCGCCGTGAAGTGGTAGACGTCCGCGCCTCCCCATCCCAGCCCTTGCACCACCGCCGTGCCGGACCCCATCGTGAGGTCGCTGCCACCGTCGTCGAGCTGCAGGTTCGCGGCACCGCTTCCGCCGATGAACGAGCGCACCCCGCTTCCATAGTTGCCCGTTGTCGTGATGCTGCCGCTGCCGCCGACGATGTTCATCGTGCTGCCTCCCAGGACGGCGTCGCCGCTGCCGCCGAGGAAGGTCATGGAGGCGCCCCACCCCACGTCGGCCTGCACGCTGCCGGACCCAGCATGGACGACCGCGCCGTTGCCGCCCTGTATCCAGTCGTTGAGCGTGAGCGCGCCGCTGCCGGCCCAAACCTCGCTGTCCCCACCCTGCAGCGTGACCGTCGCCGCGCCGTCGCCGGTGTGGATCGTGTCGGCGCCGTTGCTCTGGATACTGAGGCTGCCGCCGGCATTTGCGCCGGAGGCTGCGACCTCGGCATGGCCGCTGCCGGTCGTGACCTGCATGCCGTATTCGCCGTAGGTCCCGAGCGTCGCGTCGCCTGCAAGCAGCGACACCCGCCCGGCCTCAGCCCCTTGATCGTCCAGAAGTGCGAGGGACACGCCGGGGCCGCTGCCGTTCACGGTCATCCAGCCCCCGGTCGCCACGTCGGCGGTGGCACCCGCTGCCACGTCTATCTTGCTGCTGCCGCCGGTGGCGGTGATCTCCGCATGGCCGGTCACGGCGACGTGGCTGTTGCCCACGCCCATGTTCAAGCTCGCCGTGCCGCCGATGGTGATGCTCTGGTTGCCGCCCATCGTCGTGATCGCGTCCGTGCCCTCGCTGTCCAGGACGTCGGTGCCGGTGATGGCGATGACGTTCGTGCTGCCCGCCATCGTCGTTACCGTGTTGGCGCCGCCGCCGTTCTCGTTGAACACGAGCCCGCCGGAACCGCCGGTGATCGTGTCGCGTGACCCGCCGTTCACCGTCATCAGCCCGGCGCCGCCCAGGACGATGATACTTGAAACCTGCGCCTCGACCGTGTTCGCCGCGTCGCCGCCATGATAGGTGATGCCGCCGTTGTCGCCGCCGATCACGTAGTCGCCAGCCGCGCCATACACGTTGGCGCCGCCGCCGCCGCCATGGGCATAAACGGCCAGCCCGCCGGTGCCGGCGTGAACTTCGGCCCCGCCGCTCACCAGCACCGTGGCGTTGCCGGCGCCGGCCCAGATCACGTCCTGCCCGGCGCTCACCACCGTGGCGTCACCCTCGTCCAGCCGCAGGGTGGACCCGGTGCCGCCGCTGGACGTCGAGATGGCCATCGCGCCGCCGTAAACCTGCATCGTGACGGCGCCGCCCGTCATGGACCCGCTCACCGCCTGGCCGGCGTTCGTCACGTCCCAGGCGCCGGTGCCGCCGTTGCTGTCCAGGCGGAAGAAGTCCTGCGTCCCGGTGATGAACACCTGGCTGCTCGCGGTGCCCAGGCTCAGGAACTCGGAGCCGCCGCCGGTGGTGATCGTCGCCGTGCCGTTGATGGCCCAAGTGCTGTTGCCGACGCCGCCGGTGATGGTGGCGGTCCCGTTCACGACGCCGGTCTCGTTGCCGTTTCCGGTGATCGTGTCGGTCCCTTCGCTGTCCATAAGGTTCGAGCCATCGGTCAGCGACAGGCTGTTCACCGAGCCTGCGGCTGTCGTGTACTGGTTGCCGCCGGTCGCGCCGTGCTCGGTCACGTCCATGCCGCCGGCGCCGCCGATGACGACGATGTGGCCAGCCCACACGTCAACCGACAGATGTCCGGCGCCACCCTCGACAGCCTGGATCTGCCCGCCGTTCAGCGTCACCTGGTGGTCCAGCGCGTCGGTGATGATCATGGTGCTGCCGGGCAGCACGCCCACAAGCGTCGCGTCAGCCAGCAACCCGGCCGTCTTGTCCCAGTTGTCGCTGGTCTTTGCGGGTCCCTCGACGAGGGACCCGGCCGGCAAGCCGTCCAGGACGTTGCCGGTGATGGTGGCGGGGATCGCCGTCTGGTTCAGCACCCCCACGGCGCCGGTCCTGGTGTTCGAGAACAGGTTGCCCTCCACCAGCAGCGACGATCCCGCGTAGGGGATGCCCTCGCCGCCGAAGTGGATGAGGTTCTGGTTCTCCGCGTTCGGCCCCTTGATGATCGTGTTGTTGCGTATGATGGAGACGCCGCCGTTGGGCAGGTCTATGTCATAGCTGCCCGTGCCGGTGCCGACGCCGGAGATGATCGTGTTGTTCTCGATGGTGTTCACCTGCGCCCGGCTTTTTACTTCGTGGCCGACCAGGGTGTTTTCGGAGATGCTGTTGGTCATCGTGAACGAGGCAACGTCGCCGACGTAGATGGCGTGGATGTTGCCGGCGCCGTTGCCGTCGTTGCCGCCGTTGCCGTCAAATAGGCTGTGGTCGATCGAGACGGAAATGCCCTGGCCCGCATTGGTCAGGATGCCGTCCTGGTTGTCGATGAAGGCGCAGTTGACCAGGCTGAGGTTGCCGTTGTCCACGCGGATGCCGGCGCCGTTATGGCCCTCGTCGTCCGGGATGTGCACGCCTTGGAAGGTGAATCCTTCGATGTGTAGGTCGGTTTCCTCGACGAGGATGCCCTTCTCGTTGGGTGGCGCCACCGTCGCCAGCATGGTGACGCGGCCGCCCACGGCATAGAGCGAGACCTTGGTGGTGACGCTGGCGAAGTCGTTGGTGTAGGTGCCGGCGTCAACGAAGATGGCGTCGCCGTCCTGCGAGGCCGCCAGCGCCGCGGCGACCGTCTGGAACTGCTTGTCAACGCCGACCGTGAGGACGTGGGTCCCGGGAGCGATGGACGGCGTTGCCACCTGGTCCAGCAGGCCGGTCGGTCCCACGGCGCCAGCGGCAGGCATTGTCGGGACAGGCGTTGGCAGCGGCGTCGGCACCGGGGTAGCGACCGGTGTGGGCACCACCGGGGTGGAGACTGGGATAGGCGTCGGGTCCGTCACCGGGGCAGAGACTGGGATCGGCGTCGGGTCCGTCACCGGCGTCGGTATGGGGGTCGGCACCGGGGTGGCTGCAGGCGTGGACACAGTCGCGTTGCTTGGCACGTCAATGCTGAAGTTGGCCTGCCCGCCGCTCATCATGGCGGTTGCCACGCCCGGCATGGCCGCCCCGTTCACGGTGATCGCGTCCACATACAGGTTGCGGTCGCCAATGCCAGGCTCCCAAAGGTCGTTCAGGAAGGTGACCGAAACCTGGTGCGGGCCGGGCGCCATGCTGGACGCAAAACTGAATGCCTGCGACCCGCCCACTCCGTGCGAAGCCGTCACGGACTGCGCCGCGCCAAGCTGCTGGCCGTCCACGCTGACGGTGAATTGTGCGTCGCCCTGGAAAGCGTCCTCGGACAGGTTCAGCACCAGGAGGTCCGTCGGCGTGGCCGCCGGCGCCGGCGTGGCTGCCGTCTGGGTCGCAAAGCTGCCGGCCACGGTCGTCCCGCCATTGTTGTAAAGGGTGGCGGCGCCGCCAAGGTCCGCTCCGTCCAAGGCGATGTCCTGGACATACAGGTTGCGGTCGGTGTCGGCGGTGCCGCCCCATGCGTCGTTCACGAAGGCGGCCGTGACGTTGTGCTGGCCTGGGCCCCAGTCTCCGTGGATCAGGATGTCCTGAACCGCACCTTGGGCATGCAGCGCCGTGACCGAGATCGGTGATCCCACCTGGGTGCCGTCCACGATGACGACCATCTGGGCATCACCCTGCCAAGCATCCTCGCTCGCCTGGATGTGGATCGTTTGGCTGCCCGTTCCCAACTCGATCGGCGCCACCGCGCCGGGCGGCAGATCGGCGGCAACCTGGAAGCTCGCAGCGCCGTCGCTGGTCAGCGACGCGGACTGACCTGTTGACGCGCCGTCCACCAGGATGTCCTGCACCTGAAGCGTGCGGGTGGTGTCCGCGGTGCCGCCGGACGCGGGGTTGTCGAACTCGACCGTGACGGCGTGGCCTGTCGAGGAATCATAGCTGCCGAGATCTATCGTCTGCGACAAACCTAAGCTGTTCTGCGCGACGATCTGGCCCTGGAACGCGATAGTCCCGTCCACCCGGATGATGGCGTCTGCATCCCCCTGCCAAGCGTCCTCGGTCAACACCGCGGAGATACGATGCGTTTGACTTCCGGTTGTTCCCGTGGTCGCCATGGTTGTTTTCCGCTCTCGCAAATCGTGTTAGACCGTCCGACGCCCGTCGGAAGCCATTGCGGTTCACGATGTAACCCGCGGCGGCCATATGCGCCGAAAACCAATGGCCGGCGAGTATGCTTTTGTTAGTATATTGTTCGCCTTTCTCCTCATCCATACGTTAACCTTCCATTCTGTTAATTCCAAGCTACGGAATTAATGAAGGCCATTGCGTCTTTACTACTTTTCCTGTCCGGGCCGGTCGAAGAACCAGCATCTTCCGCGACTTGGCCCGTAATCCATCGGAGCGGGCCCTTGCAGGCCTGCGCAAAGGAGAAACTTATGGAGGCCGACGCGGCCCCCTTTGCTTTTTCGTGCGTCAGGCCGTGTAAGGCTGCTTCGCTTCCAGCGGACTCTTCGTGCCTTCGCCAGATCCATAGCATAACGGCCCAGTGCCGCGGTCATTCGTCAAGAGGATTTATCCCAGCCAAACCGGGGCGCGGCATATCGGCCGAGACCGCTAGTGCAGGTTTGCTGCCGATAGAAGCACCAAATCTGCATTGGCCGTTGTTTTTACGAGCATCCTTACGGCACCACAGAGGGAACGACCGTCACGGTGCATTTGCGGGGCGCGCCGATTGAAGACGCGTTGTCCGGCTGGGTGAGGCTGCGTGCGGATGGCCGGACGGTTCATGCCATGCACGTTTACTGGACCAAGCGACCGGCCCAGTTGTCGGGGCGCTACGATTACTACAAGCCTGTCGCGACGGTACCAGCAAAGCAAGCGCTCTATCCGCTCGTCGACGGCAGAAGCCCGCTGGTAAGGTGGAGAGTTCGGTTCTCTTTTCCCTCTCCTTGCGGGCGAAGGCTACGGTGAGAGGAGATGGCCGCAACATGGAGCACCGCTCGCGCTACAGGCGCTCGGCCCCTAGACTGGTCAATCACCTGTTCACCCTCACCCCGACCCTCTCCCGGAGGGAGAGGAGGGAGGCATTCCACGTAGCATTTCCGCTAGCGTATCGGCCAAGCTGCCAAGCACCGTGCTCATGGCGGCCACCAGGTCGCGCGTCGCCGGGCCGGTCGGGCGCTGCGTGAGCCGCACCGTCCGCGTCGACGCGTTGGCCCGGCGCCCACGGGACACTGCGACCTGCGCCAGCAGCACCACGGTGCCCGACGCATCGGCGTCGAAGCGCTGCAAGTCCAGCTCGATCCGCCCATCCGGCTCTGCACTGATGCTGCCCGCCGTGGTGAAGACGCTGCTGCCGGGCAGGCGCTGGTTGAGGTCTTCGGCCAGGATGCGGCCGATCAGGTCGCCCAGCGGCTCTCCCCACCGTTCGTTCGTGGCGACGCTCAACTGGACGGCGCCGTCGGCGCGGACGATGCCGGGCCGGTCCAGGTAGCCGGCAAGTCCTGGCCGCTGCAGTTCCACTAGCTTCGGTCCGCCAGACCGGGGCGTGCCGGGAACCGCCGCCAAGGTAAAGTAGGCCGGCTCTGGCGAGGTGCAGCCCATCAGGGCGAGGCCAGCCGGAACCATGTGGGCCAACAAGGTCCGCCGCTTCATCCGTCCTGCTTTCATTTGTCTCCGACGCCCGCCCGCCCGCGCACCAGCGCCTCCGGGTGCCGGTCCAGAAAATCTGCCAACAGACGTATCGACCTTGCGGTGTCGCCCACCTGGGTCATCGCCCGTTCCAACTCACGCTGGAACTGCGAGTTGGTGCCATAGCTGTTGTCGAGCGAGCCGAAAGTCCGCCCAGCCCTCGCAACCGTCTCCTGCAAGGCCGCCGTGATGCCCGGCAGCGACTTGAACAGCGGCGATATGCCGGTGTCAGCCCGCTTCACCAGGGCATCCAAGCTGGTCATGGTGCCGGATGCCGAGCGCAGCGTGTCGTTCAGGCTCTGGCCGATCTGGTCCACCGGCAGCCGGTCCAACTTACCCGCCAAGTCGCCGAGCGCCTGCACGATGTTATCCAGCCCGCCGCCCTCGCTGGGGATCACCAGGTCCTTGCCGACCTGCTGCAGCTCCATGGGGGGCGCGTTCAGCGGAAAGCTGAGCGCCAGCACCTGCTGTCCCGTCAGGTAGTTGGCCGTTTGCAACTGCGCCCGCATGCCACGCCGCACCATCCGGCGGGCGGTGGTCACGGGATCTTCTGTGCCCGCTTTGCCTTCGCCCAGCACCCGCTCTGGCTGTACGTCCAGCCCGACCCGGACGCGAACATTGCCGGTGGCATCGTCAACTTGCAACGTAACGTCTGTCACGGTGCCGACCTGGATGCCGTAGAACTCGACGGACGAGCCCTTCGCCAAGCCGCGGACCGAGTTCTCGAAGTAGGTCACAAAGGCCTGCGTCGTGGTGAAACCGGCTGCCTGCGCTTCGTCATAGTTGCTGTATAACGGGAATTCGGTACCGGCCGGTGCTGCCGAGGAGGTCATGCCCGGCTGCGGCGTATCAAAGGCGACGCCACCGGACAGCAGCGCCTGCAGGCTGGCGATCTCCACATGGAGCCCGGTGGCGCCAACCTGAACCGACAGGCCCGAAGCGTTCCAGAAGTGAGATTTATCGCGGACGAAGTTGTCATAGGGCGCGCGGACGAAGATGCTGACCTTCACCGGCCCAGTGCCATCGCCGATGTCGGTCCCCAGCACCTCGCCCACCGTGATGTCGCGCCAGAACACCGGCGCTCCGGCGGTCAGCGATCCGACCCGCCGTGCCCTAAGACTGTAAGTGTGGCCTGGCTCCCCGTTGCGGACGCCGGGCGGCTGCTCCAGCCCGGCATACTGCAGCTTCTGTTCGCCATCCCGGTTGGCCGTCGGGTCCATCTCGATGTAGCCGCCGGACACCAGGGTTTCGATCCCGGCCAGGCTGCCGCTGCTGATGCGGGGACGGACCACCCAGAACCGCGTGCCCTCAGTCAGGAAAGGCAGGGCGGCGCGCTGCATCCGGACGCGCACGACGACGCGCTGCAAGTCGTCGCTGAGACGTATGTTCTCTACTTGGCCTAGCTGAACCGCCTTATGCCGTACCTGCGTCTGTCCGGCAGTCAAGCCGTCAGCGGTGCGGAAGGTCAGCTCGATAATCGGGCCTTCCTCCTTCACCGTGCGATAGCCAAGCCAGGCGGCGATGGCGAGTGCGATCAGCGGGATGATCCAGACCGGGGAGATCCTGCTGCGCCGGACGGCCGCGGCTTGCGCTGGCTGATCGTAAACCGGCGTCCGGCTGACCTTCGTCCGTGTATCCCCGCTAGGCGGTCCAGGGTTCGGGGATGTGTCGGGGGGCGGCGTGTCGTTCATGCCTCGGCCTCCGCCTTGACGCATGCCGTCTGGCCAGCGGCATCCCACATCAGGCGCGGGTCGAAGCTGAACGACGCCAGCATGGTCAGTATCACGACGCCGGCGAAGCAAATGGCTCCCACCCCAGGCGTCACCGACGCCAGCAGTTGCATGCGCACCAGGCCCACCAGCACCGACAGCATGAATACGTCAATCATGGACCACCGGCCAATTACGTCCACGATACGATATAGCCGGGTCCGGTCCCGCAAGCGCCATCCCGCACCTCTTTGTGTGGACAGCAGGAGGGTCGCGATGCCGACGAGCTTGAGCACGGGAACCATGATGGACGCGGTGAATACCAGCAGGGCCAGGGGCCACATCCGGTACTCGATCAACTCCTGCACCCCACCGAGGATGGTGCTGGGGTGGCCGCTGCCGAAGCGGATCAAGGTCAGGATCGGAAAAAGGTTTGCAGGGATATACAGCACCGCAGCCGAAAGGAGGAACGCCCAGGACCGTACCAGGCTGTTGGGCTTGCGCACTTCCAATTCGGAGTTGCACCGGCGGCAGGGCGCACCGGGCGGGGCGCGGCTGACCCGGCCGCAGATGTCGCAGCCGATCAGCGGGCCGGAACCCATCGGCGCCGGGGTGCGGCGGGCGCGGCCGATGGCCTCCCAAAGCGCGTGCTCGTCCAGCCAGGCGTCAGCGGCGACCATGACCAGCATCAACCCTCCCAGCGCATACAACGCAGGGCCGACAAGAACCGTCGCAGTGGCGGCAAGGCGGCTGTAGGCGACCATCACGCCAATCAGGAACACCTCCACCATCGCCCAGGGCGTCAAGTGGTGACGCACCCGGGCCATGGTGGCGAGCGTGGACGGCGCAATGCCGGTCCGCAGGCCGACGAGCACGCCGACTGTCAGCAACAGCTTAAGCAGCGGCGCGATGACGGTGGTGCTGAGCACGACCAGCGCCAACTCCCACATTCCTTGCATCTCGAACGCGACCGGCAAATCCTCCAGTGCGGCGTGCCGGGTTTGGCCCAACAACTGCAAGCCCATGAACGGATAGGCCATGACGACCGCGAACAGCACCAGCCCGGTGACATTCAGCGCCAGCGTGGTGCCCAGGCTGTCCCGTTGCCGACGGCGCAGCAGGGCGCCGCAGCGTCCGCAGGTGGCGACCAGGCCGGGGCGCAGGAGGGGAACGGACTGGAACAGCCCGCATTCCGGGCATTCCCGTGTCGTGGCCTCCGGTATCGGGGGATCATAGGTGACTGCGTCGGGCATGCTGTTCCGGAACGTAGGGAGGGGCGGCACGGTTTGCTACGATGTAGCACAGGATTGTACACGATGGGGCGGTTCGGCACGCAGGGTGGGTGCGGAGAAACCTTGGCATTTTCGGGTGACCGCGGAGCCGACATTCTACAGAACACCGGAAGCGCCGGACGGTGGCCAAGGTGATCCTTCGCGCACCTGCGCGCTTCTGAAGCCGCTTGGGATGGTTATGACGGCCCAAAGCAGCGCAGCCGCAGCAGGTCATCGAGCGTCGGGTCAAGGCCCAGCAGTGCCAGCCGCCATACCGGCTCCGTGGCCAGCAAGAGGCCGACGACCAGCCCGGCCCAGGGCAACGCGGCACGCAGCCGGGCGCGCGTCACGATGCGGCTCCGGCCCGCTGGCCCGCCCGCAGCAGCAACCAGCCAACGGCCAGCATGGCGGCGCCCCAGGCCAGGAAACCATAATCCCAGAACGGCCGCTCTCCGGCCGGCACCAGCTCGTTGACGTGGTGGACCCCCAGGATCTGATGGTCCACCAGGCCCTCGACCAGGTTGAAGCAGCCGAAGCCGATCAGCAGCGTGCCCGCCAGCAACTTGCCGGACCATTCCAGGTGCCGCCGATGCGCCGCCCGCCACAGGATGAACAGGCCCAGCACGACGAACACATAGGTCGTGCTGTGGAAGATGCCGTCCCACAGGGTGTTCAGCCGCAGGGCCTCCAGCGTGGTCGGCGGATACCAGGTGCTCAGCATGTGGTGCCATTGCAGGACCTGATGCAGTACGATGCCGTCGAAGAAGCCGCCCAACCCCAGGCCGAACAGGATGCCGGCGGAGATGGGAAAGCTGGCGGCGGCGTCGGGCTGGGTCATGCGCGTGGCTCCATGTGCCTTGATATGCCTGCATCATGTTGCAGCACCCCCGACCCCATGCTAGACGCCCGCATCCGGCGAATGAGCCGGCCAACAACTTGGAAATGTCCCCTGTGGCCTCTGGCTCCACGAACCAATCCGGCGGGCAGCTCGCCGAACGCTATGCCAATGCGCTGTATGCGCAGGCCGACGAAACCGGCGCCCTGGACCAGACGGTGTCCGAGATGGATTCGTTGGCCAAGCTGATAGACACCACGCCCGAGTTTCGGCGCCTGCTGGACAGCCCCCTGATCGACGTGACTCAGGCCCGCACCGCGGCCACTGCCGTCTTGCAGCAGCAGGGCTTTGGCAAGCTGGTGCAGGACTTCGTCGGCGTCATCGCCAACAATCGCCGCCTGGGCGCGTTGCGCTCCATCGTCGCGGGCTTCGCAGCGCTCGTCGCGCAGAAGCGCGGCGTGGTGGTGGCGACCGTCGCGAGCGCCCATCCGCTGACCGACGTGCAGCGCGAGCAACTGCGCGCCCGGCTGATCGAGGCCGGGTATGGGTCCGTCAACATCCAGGACAGCGTTGATCCCAGCCTGCTGGGGGGCCTGGTGGTACGCATCGGCGCCCGCCTTTACGATACGAGCTTGAAATCCCGACTGCAGCGTTTGCAGTATGCCATGAAGGGTGCCGCCTGATGGAAATCCGTCCCGCCGAAATCTCGGACATCCTCAAGAAGCAGATCGCTGCCTTCGATACCGAGCAGAACGTTGCCGAGACCGGCCAGGTGCTGTCGGTCGGCGACGGCATCGCCCGCGTGTTCGGCCTGCAGAACGTGATGGCCGGCGAGATGGTCGAGTTCCCCGGCGCCGGGATCAAGGGCATGGCCCTGAACCTCGAGACGGACAACGTTGGCATCGTGGTGTTCGGCGACGACACCCGTATCCGTGAGGGCGACACCGTCACCCGCACCCGGGACATCGTGGACGTGCCGGTGGGCAAGGGCCTGTTGGGCCGCGTGGTGGACGGGCTGGGCAATCCCATCGACGGCAAGGGGCCGCTGGTGGACGTGAAGCGCAGCCGGGTCGAGGTGAAGGCGCCGGGCATTATCCCGCGGCAATCGGTGCACGAGCCGATGCAGACGGGACTGAAGGCGATCGACGCGCTGATCCCGGTCGGCCGCGGCCAGCGTGAGCTGATCATCGGCGACCGGCAGACCGGCAAGACCGCCGTCGCCATCGACGCCATCATCAACCAGCGCGGCGCCTTCGCCGGCACGGACGAGAAGGCGAAGCTGTACTGCATCTATGTCGCTATCGGCCAGAAGCGCTCGACGGTCGCGCAGATCGTCCGCACGCTGGAAGAGAACGGGGCGATGGAATACACCATCGTCGTCGCCGCCACCGCGTCCGACCCGGCGCCGATGCAGTTTCTTGCGCCCTACACCGGCTGCACCATGGGCGAGTTCTTCCGCGACAACGGCATGCACGCCATGATCTGCTACGACGACTTGTCGAAGCAGGCCGTCGCCTACCGCCAGATGTCCCTGCTGCTGCGCCGTCCGCCGGGCCGTGAGGCCTATCCGGGCGACGTGTTCTACCTGCACAGCCGCCTGCTGGAGCGTGCGGCAAAGATGTCGGAGGCATTTGGCAGCGGATCGCTGACGGCGCTGCCGGTGATCGAGACGCAGGCGGGCGACGTGTCCGCCTACATCCCGACCAACGTCATCAGCATCACCGACGGCCAGATCTTCCTGGAAACCGAACTGTTCTTCCGCGGCATCCGCCCGGCGGTGAACGTCGGCCTGTCGGTGTCGCGCG
>CAXTCI010000126.1:0-15778 GCA_964242325.1 uncultured Acetobacteraceae bacterium | reverse complement strand
TCTGCGGTTCCAGGACTTTGGCCGAAGCTGAGGCCAGCATGGGCGGCGGCGCCGAGGCAAGGCGGACGTCAAAATTCGCCACCCTGCTGCAGGTGGCGCGCGCCCGTCCCCGCTTCGCGTTGGGCTACGTCATCGTGCTCACGGCGGTCGCCGCCGGAGTGCTGGCGCCGCTGGTGGCCCCCTACAGCCCCGTCGAGGCCAACCCCGCGGAGTTTCTCCAGTCGCCCAGTGCCCAGCACTGGCTGGGCACCGATGCGGTCGGCATGGACATCTTTTCGCGCGTGATCTACGCGCCGCGGATCGACCTTGCCATCGCCATCGCCGGGACGCTGCTTTCGGCCGTTGTCGGCTGCCTGGCCGGCGCCTGGGTCGGCTACTACAGCCGCAGTGGCGGCGTTCGCGGATGGCTCGCCTATCTGGTGATGCGCGCCGCCGACGTGATGCAGGCGTTCCCTGTCTTCGTGTTCGCCATCGCCCTTGTCGCCAGCCTCGGCCAGAGTGTGCAGACGGTCGTGCTCGCCATCGCCTTCGTCAACGTGCCCATCTACCTGCGGCTGATGCGCTCCCAGGTGATGACGATCCGCGAGATGCGCTACGTCGAAGCGTCGATGGTCGCCGGGCTGTCGGACGCACGGACGATCTTCCGCCACGTCATGCCCAACGCCATGGGGCCGGCGTTGGCCCAGCTTTCGGTGAACATCGGCTGGTCCATCCTGCTGACGGCGGGCCTCAGCTTCGTCGGCGCAGGCGTGCGTTCGCCCACGCCCGAGTGGGGCAGCATGATCGCGAGCGGCTTCCAGAACGTGGTGACCGGGGAGTGGTGGCCGTCAGTGTTTCCCGGCTTGGCGCTGGCCGTCACCGTGTTCGGGTTCTCGCTGATCGGCAGCAGCGTTGAGCTGTTCGCGGACCCGGTGAAAATGCGCCGCCTGACGCGCGACCTGGCGGCGCGCCGGCGGGAGCGCACGGCGTGAGGGGCCTGCTGCCGTTCCTCGGCCAGCGTATGCTGTTTATCCTGCCCCAGCTTTTCGGCATCCTCCTGGTCAGCTTCTTCCTCATCAAGTCGATCCCCGGCGACCCGGCGGTGCTCATGCTGGGTCCCACCGCGACCAGCGACGCCGTGGCGGCACTGCGCACCAAGCTTGGCCTCGACCACACGCTGCCGGTGCAGTTCTACTATTTCCTCGTGGACCTGGTGCACGGCGATCTTGGCACCTCCTGGCAGACGACGCGCCCGGTGCTGGACGACCTGCTGCAACGTTTCCCGGCGACGCTGGAACTGGTCACCTTCGGCCTGCTGCTGGCGATCCTCGTCGGGGTGCCGCTTGGCGTCGCCTCGGCATCCAACGAGGGTGGCTGGCTCGGGCGAATTGCCAATGCCTACGGCCTGACCGCCGGAGCGCTGCCGGACTTCTGGCTGGCGCTGGTGCTGATCTTCGTTTTCTACACCATCCTGCAGGTGGTTCCCGCGCCCTTGGGAAGGATCGATTTCGCCGTGCTGCCGCCCTCGACCATCACCGGCTTCCTCACGATCGACAGCCTGCTGGCCGGTGACTGGGCGGCGTTCGGGTCCGCCGCGAGCCATCTCTGCCTGCCGGTGCTGACCTTGGGGCTCGTCAACGCCGGGCCAATCCTGAAGATGACGCAGTCCACCATGGATCGGATGCTGCAATCCGACTACAGCCGCTACGAGGTGCTGTCCGGCCTGCCGCGCGGCATGGTGGTCCGGCACGCGTTGCGCAACTCGCTGCCGTCCATCATCACGATCATCAGCGTGCTCTACGGCTACCTGCTGGGCGGTGCGGTGCTGGTGGAGATCGTGTTCAGTTGGGGCGGCGCCGGGCAATATGCCGTGCAGGGCGTGCTGAACTCCGACATCTACCCCGTGCTCGGCTTCGTGCTGCTTTCGGCGATTTTTTCGCTGTTCGTTTATTTGGTTGTGGACATCCTGTACTTCGCCATCGACCCCAGGGTTGGGCGCTGACGTGCTGCAATCCACGGCCCTCGACGTGCCGGGAGCGGGCGGCGTGACCGAGGCCGCCGCCGAGGAGCCGATGCTGGAAGTGCGCGGCCTCACGGTCGAGTTCGCGGCCATGTCGGGGGCGGCGGTCACGGCGGTGCGCGACTTCGGCCTGAGCATCCAGCCCGGGGAAATCTTCGGCCTCGTTGGCGAGTCAGGCGCGGGCAAGACCACCCTGGCCCGGGCGCTGCTCCGCTTGCCGCCCGAACCCGGCCGCATTGCCGCAGGCGAAATCCGGCTGGCCGGCCGGGACCTGATGGAGTTGAACGAGACGGAGATGCAGCGGCTTCGTGGTCGCGAGCTTTCCATGATCGTGCCCAACCCGCGCGCCGAGCTGAACCCGCTGCTTACCGTCGGCGAGCAGATTGCTGCCATGGCTCGGGTGCACCTGCGCCTGCCGAGGCGCGAGGCACGACGCATGGCGCTCGACATGCTGCGCGCCGTGCAGATCCCCGATCCGGAGCGGCGGATGGGCGCGTTCCCGCACGAGATGAGCGGCGGGATGGCGCAGCGCATCGTGATCGCCATCGCCCTGATCTGCTCGCCGAAGTTCATCGTCTCCGACGACGCGACCAGCGGCCTCGATGTCACAGTGCAGGCGCAGATCCTTGAATTGCTGCGCCGCCTCGTGCTCGACCGCGGCAGCGCCATGCTGTTCATCACCCGCGACATCGGCATCACGGCGCATTTCTGCGACCGCGTTGCCGTGATGTATGACGGCGAGATCATGGAATTGGCCCCGCGGGAGGACTTCTTCTTCCGCCCGCACCATCCCTACACCGTCATGCTGATGGCGGCCTTCTCGCACAATCAGCGCCTGCGCCGGATGTGGTCACGGCCCGAGGTCCTGCCCGGCACGACCGAGCATGCGGACGCCTGCCGCTATGTCGCGCGCTGTCCCCTGGCGCAAGGACGCTGCAGCGCCGAGCACCCGGTGCTGCGGGAACTGGCGCCCGGCCATTTCGCCCGTTGCCATTTTCCGATCCGCCGATGACGCCGCTGCTGGAAGTTCGCCAACTCACCAAGCGGTTCCCGATTGCCGGGTCGCGCAGCGTGGTCCAGGCGGTGAACGGCATCTCCTTCAGCCTGGCGCCGGGCGAGACGCTTGGCCTGGTGGGAGAGAGCGGGTCCGGCAAGACGACGGTGGGCCGCTGCATCCTGGGCCTCACCGACATCTCGGGTGGCAGCATCACCTTCGACGGCACCGAGATTGGGATCACCCGGCGACGGAACGCGGCGTCGCTGCGCGGGCAGGTACAGATCGTGTTCCAGGAACCGGCGGACGCACTGGACCCCCGTATGCGGATCGCCGCCGCGGTCGAGGAGCCGCTGCTGGCGCTCGGCGTCCCCCGGGAGGAACGGCAGGCCCGGGCGGCCGAGGTGGTGGGCTTCGTCGGCCTCGACCGCCGGGTGCTGCGGCTTTACCCGGCGGAACTCAGCGCCGGCCAGCAGCAGCGCGTCGGCATCGCCCGGGCGATGATCACCCGACCCAAGCTGCTGGTGCTGGACGAGCCGACCTCGGCGCTGGACCCGACCGCGCGGGCCGACATCATCGAGCTGCTGGTGCGGCTGCAGAAGCAGTTCGGCACCGCTTACCTGTTCATCTCGCACGACCTCAGCACGGTGCGCTTCATCAGCCACCGGGTCGCGGTGATGTATCTCGGCATGATCGTCGAGCAGGGCGACGCCGCCGCGGTGTTCACGCAGCCGCGGCATCCCTACAGCGTCGGGCTGCTATCCTCGGTGCTGCTGCCCAACCCGCATCTGCGCCGGGCGTCGAGCATCAGCCTATCCGGCGAAATCCCCAGCCCGATCAACCTGCCGAGCGGGTGCTTCTTGGCGTCGCGCTGTCCCTTCGCGATCGACACCTGCCGCGCGCGCGTGCCGCCGGCCGAGCAGCTCGGGGGCGGGCATCTGGTGCACTGCATACGCCATGCCGAGGTCGCCCAGACCGAACGCACCGCGGACACGTTCGACCGGTTCCAAGAAGAGGCAGAGCGCATCCTGAGCGTCGGCGCGCCGGCCCCCCGTTTGACGCAGTGATCCGCATGGGAGAGTCGTCTTGGCAAGACTGATGGAAAAAAGGTGCCTGGTGACCGGCGCGGGCCGCGGAATTGGCCGCGCCATTGCGCTTACCTTTGCGCGCGAGGGTGCCGCGGTGGTGGTGCTGGACCGCCGCAAGGACCTTGCGACGGAGGTCGCGGCCCAGTTGCAGGAACAGGGCGTCACCGCCACCGCCGTCACCGCCGACGTTTCGCAGGAGGCGTCCGTCAACGCCGCGGTCGCGGCGGCGCGGGACGCGCTCGGCGGCATTGACGTGCTGGTGAACAACGCCGGCATCGACACGAACTCCCGGGTGATCGACATGCCGGTGGCGATGTGGGACGAGATGATGGCGGTCAACCTGCGCAGCGTGTTCCTGTGCACCCGGGCCGTGCTGCCAGGCATGATCGAGCGCCGTTGGGGCCGCATCATCAACATCAGCTCGCAGCTCGCCTATAAGGGCGCCGCGGACATGGCGCATTACGCGGCGGCCAAGGCGGGGGTGATCGGGTTGACCCGGTCGCTGGCCTACGAGGTGGCAGCGCACGGCATCACCGTGAACGCGATCTGCCCCGGCCCCATCGACACCGAGCTGTATCGCAATATCCCCGAGGCATGGCGGACCCGCAAGCTCGCGGAGTTGCCGATCGGACGGGCCGGGACGGTTGAGGAGATCGCGCCAACCGCGTTGCTGCTCGCCTCCGACGAGGGGTCCTTCTACGTCGGCGCCACCCTCAACCCGAACGGCGGCGACGTGATGATTTGACCGTGCCGGCCCTGCCCACCCTTCATTAGGAAAGTCGCTGCCATGAACTCGTCGTCGCCAACCCGCAACGCGCTGACCCGGCGTGGCCTGCTTGAGACCGCAACTGCCGCCGGGGTGGCGACGCTGGCCGGACGCGCTGCCCAGGCGCAACCCGCCAGTAAGACCTTGGTGATCGCGGCGCCGGCGACGCCGCAGGGCCTCGACATGGAATACGACATCAGCCTCGGGTCCATTGACGCGATGGGCGGCCTGTATGACGGGCTGCTCGCCTATGCGACGATGCCGGACCCGGATGCGCCGGGTGTCTTGCGGGAGGATGTCGGCGCCCATCCCGATAAGCCGCACGGCCTGGCGCTGCAGGGGCGCCTGGCCGAGAGCTGGGATGTCTCGGCAGACGGGCGGGCCGCGACGTTCAAGCTGCGTGAAGGCGTCAAGAGCAACTGGGGCAATACGCTCTCGGCTGCCGACGTAAAGTGGACCTGGGACCGCAAGTTCCACCTGAAGGGCACGGGGGCGTTCGTCACCAAGATGCTCGGCATGACCAGCGAGGACCAGGTCAAGGTGGAGGCGCCGAACGTCGTCTCCATCAGCCTGGACAAGCCCAGCCCGCTGCTGCTCAAGATCCAATGCAACCTGGGCAGCCCGATTTACGACAGCGTCAAGCTGAAGCAGGCGGGGGGCAGCGACGATCCCTGGGGCTCGGCACTGCTGAAGAACCAGAGCGCCGGGTTTGGCCCGTATGAGGTGGGGCAGATCGTGCGTGGCCAGCAGGCGGTGTTCCGCGCCCGTCCGGATTACTGGGGGCCGAAGCCGTTCATGGATACGGTCGTGATGCGCGAGGTGCCAAGCTCCGCCAGCCGCCTGTCGCTGCTGCAGGGTGGCGCCGTGGACATCGCGCAGTTCCTGCAGCCGCGTGAGTGCATCTCGTTGAAAACGTCGTCGGTCGCGGAGTTCGACGCGGTAACGTCGTCCTACATGATCTGGCTGGAGCTGAACGGGAAAATGAAGCCGTTCGACAACCCGGAGGTCCGCCGGGCGATGAATCTGCTGATTCCCCGGGCGGAAATCGTCAGCACGGTTTATTACAACCTTGCCGAGAAGCAGGATGCCGTGCTCCCGCTTGGCTATCCCGGGCGTAACGCCAAGTTCTTCGACTACGATGAGGATCTCGATAAAGCAAAGCAGTTGCTGAAGTCGGCCGGCTTTGCTGACGGGTTCTCCACGACGATCAGCTACAATGCTGGCGATCCGGTGCAGGAGCCGATCGCGTTGATCTATCAAACGTCGCTACGCCGGGCCGGCATCAACGTGAGCCTCGACAAGCTGCCGGCCGGCGTCTTCTATGAGAATGTCACGAAGCGGCAGAAGCCGGTCATCTTCTACCTGGACTCGCCTTGGACCCCGGATGCCGGCTACGCCACATCGCTTTATTTCGACGATAAGAGCTATGTTGACTACAGCAACTACAGCAATCCGCAAATCAATGACCTTATCGAGCGCGGGCTGTTGACGACGGACGACGCCGAGCGAACGAAAATCTACGACGATGTCCAGCGTACGGTTATGGCCGAGGCTCCATGGGGTCTCATTGCCTACCCGAAGTACGCTTTGGCCCGGAAAAAGAACTTGAAGGGCTTTACCTACTACACGTCGAACAACCTGCGCTTTCAGGATTTCTACAGGGCGTGAGGCTGTTTGCGTGTGATGCGTTGAGCGAGGGGCGAGAATGGGCAGGCTGACCGGCCGGGCATGTGTAGTGACAGGTGGGGCACGGGGGATCGGGCGAGAGATTGCCCTGGCTTTTGCCCGCGAAGGCGCCGGCATCGCGGTTATCGACCGTCGCGGCGAACTGGCGGCCGGCGTCGCAGAGGTCGCCTCGACGCATGGCGTCCAGGCCCATGCGTTCACCGTGGACGTCAGCGTGGAACAGGACGTCACCGCCGCGATGTCGGCCGCGGAAGCGGCGCTTGGGCGCATCGATGTGCTCGTCAACAATGCGGGAATCATCAACACGGCGCCGTTGGCGGAGATGCCGGTGCCCCTGTGGGACGAGATGATCAACGTCAATCTCCGCAGCGTGTTCCTATGCAGCAAGGCCGTGCTGCCGGGCATGACGCGGCGGCGTTTCGGACGCATCATCAACATCAGCTCGCAGCTTGGCCACAAGGGGGCGCCGAACATGGCGCACTATTCCGCGGCGAAGGCAGCGATCATCGGGTTCACCCGCTCCCTGGCGCGCGAGGTCGTGGGAGACGGCATCAACGTCAACGCCATCTGCCCGGGCGCGATCCAGACCGAGTTGGGAGGGGACATTCCGCCCGACCTGCGGGCGCGGCGTTTGGCCGAGATTCCGCTGGGCCGGTTCGGCACCGTCGGTGAGGTCGCTCCCACCGCGGTGCTGCTCGCCTCCAGCGACGGGGACTACTTTGTCGGCGCCACGATGAACCTTAATGGCGGCGATGTCATGGTTTGACCGGTATCGGACCGTAAGGGCCGGTAGTGGTGAGCGAAAGCATGGTGCATGGGTCAGGGGTGCGGGCGCACCAACCCTGGCCGTATCTGGGTTCAGGCAACGCGGACGTAGCTTGGGCGTCTCAAGTCCAGCATGCGGTTGAGGGCATATACGGCAACAGCCGCCTCAGGATGGCGCTTGGCAACGCCGGCTTGGACACGGTCCTGGTCGTATGCGTCGCTGCCGATGAACGACGCCACGGGTCCTGCGACCTGGCCGGGCAAGGGGCCAACTTGGGACGCGTCGTCGCAATCGTTGGAGGTCAACGTCTCCGTTGCCGTCGCTGCCACAACAAGCCCGTTCCCGCCGCCACCCGTCGTTCCCACTTTACCAAAGCTGCCCACACTGCGCTTGGCGTCATGCAAGCCGCTTAAGCACCTGCGCTGGGTATGGCCAGCTACGGCACGGTTCCCGGCGTGTCCAGCAGCAAGCCGCGCAGGGCGGCGCGGGCGATCACAGGGCTGGGCCGGACGGGATCTCGTCTGCCATACGGCGCGCCTGCCTGACCGTGGGGTGCCCGGCCTGGATCGACTTCGCCAACTGGCCCGGCAGTTCGAGGGGCAGCGCACCCTCCACCATGGTGTGAAACGCGTAGTCGCAGTGGCAGGCACCGCGCCACTCCGCGTCGCGCTGCTCGATCGCGTCCTGCACGTCGCGGCCAAGGGATGCACGGGCGAAGTCGATCAGCGTCGTGGTGCCGCCAAACAAGGCGGCGTGGCTGACCACCGCCGGCGGCTCCGTCAGCTTGGCTGGCACGCCCTCCAGGCCCGGCATCGGCCACGAGCAATGCACGTGCGGGTCGATGCCGCCGGGGATGACGATCTTGCCCGTGGCGTCGATCAGGCGGCAGCCCTCCGGCAACGGCAGCGTGCCATGCCCGGCAAGCGCCACAATGCGTCCGTCCTGCACGCCAACATCATAGGCGCCTATCCCGAGCGGAGTGACCATCCGATCGCTGCGGATCAGCAGGTCCAGTGCGGATGTCATGGTGCTCATCCCCTCAATAAGCCTGGAACATCGTGGCGATCTGCGTCGTATCGCTGGTGACGGTGAGTGCGAGCATGAGCAGGATGCGCGCCTTCTATGGGCTGAAATCCTCGCCGGCGATCATCCCGGCTTCCCGCAGGTAGCGCCGCCGGCCAACCCGGCCGCTGCCCGCGCGGCTGCACTGAACCACCACGACCCCAGCCGCCACCGCCGCCTCCAGCACCGTGCGCTCGGCCGGTGTGGCGATCCCCGGCGCCAGCCCGGCGGAGACGATGCCACGCGCGCCCGCATTCCTCGCGGCCTCCACCATCACGCCATCCACGCCGGCGTAGGACAGGACGATATCCACCCGCGGCAGCACCGCCGGCAGCGTTTGGGTGAACTCGGTGTCCGGCGCGTGGCGGCGGCGTGTGGCGCGGAGCACCTGGACGCCGTCGCCATCAACATGGCCCAGCGCACCGAAATCCGGCGAGCGGAAGGTTTGCAGCCGGTAGGTGGAGGTCTCCGCAGCGCCGCCACAGGCAGGTCGTCCTGGGCGGCCACGTGGTCGGCGAACAGCAAGCTGCCCCAGCCGGCGCGCAGACCACCGACGAACAGATTGTCTTTCACCGTGATCGGCACGCCATCCAACGGTCCGAGCGCCATACCGGCACGCCAACGCGCTCCCGAGGCCCGCGCGGCTTGCCTGGCGCCATTCGGATCGGTCGTGACGACCGCGTTCACCGTCCCGTTCGTCGTTTCCAAGCGGGCCAGAACGCTGTCCAATGCCGCTTCCGGGCTCGCCTCCCCGCGCGCGAACGCGTCTGTTAGCGCCACAGCGCCCACTTACCAGAGCGGACTGTCCATTACGCCGATCGCCGTAGCGGGCGGACGTTCCTGACGGCGGTGGCGGACTTCGAGCGTACTTCGGCCATGACACATCTCCCGCTCCGAAAGCGAGCCGTTGGGCTGGGGCACAGCCTGACCCACTTCGGAATGTCAGGATGTGCCGCTATGTGGAAGATCGGCCGTGCATGGCGCCTCAAGGGTATTATTCCGCGGAGTTGAACTGTGACAAGATCGAGTTCCCACAATGCGGAAGGCGCTTCACCGCGCTCCGCACGGCAGCGCGACGGTGCGCAGGCGATCCACCGCGCCATAGCCCACCCGGTGCTGGAGCGGCTCGCCGAAGCCACCGGGGACACCGCCTATCTCAACGTGCGCCGCGGGGCCGATGCGCTGTGCCTCGACGTCTGCGAGGGCAGATGCCCGACCAAGGCGTTGCCCATGAGCGTGGGGAACCGCCGCCCGCTCGGCGTCGGCGCAGCAGCGCTTGCCGTCCTCGGTGCGCTGCCGGCCGCGGAAGCGGCGTTGGTGATGCAGCGCAACACGGACCGCTACCGGTGGCCAGGCCTCACGCCGGATAAAGTCGCGGCCGCACTGCGCGAGTTGCAATCTTGTGGTCATATCGTCACCACGGGGCGGCTCGGCGAGCGTTATCGGGGCGTAGCGGTGCCGGTGACCGATCGGCAGGGCCGGTTCGCGCTGGCCCTCTCTATTTCGGCAACCGCTGAACGACTGGATGCCGCCCGCGTCGCACAGGTGGTGGTGACCCTAGGCCGTGAAGCGCGGGAGTTTGCCCAGGCACTTTGAACCTGCTTTCTCGGCGAAACACGATGCCCGATCATGGCCGCGGTCAACTACGGGACCAATCGTGCTGGTGTCCTGGGCACCCCAGCCGTCGCCAACCAAGTGATCCAGGAGAAGCTGATCGACTTGGTGTTCCTCGGCCACTCGGCGCTGGCTAACCCGCACTGGCCGATTGGGGCGGCGCGAGAGCTGGCGCACAATAACCCTTTCTCCGTGCTGCCGTAGGGCTGGTCCTGGTGGCTGAACAACCGCCCGGGCTTGGAGGGCTCGCATGGCTGGCCGGTCCCGTCCGCCGCCGTACCGGCCAAGGCGTGACCTGCCGGGTGCATCCCTGTTAAGGAGATGCCGGGAAGGAACCATAAGGGGCGATGCGCCAGCTCAATCCGGCACAGCCGCTCACCGCAGCGGCCTACGAATCGCTTCGCGAGTCCATCTGCACTGGTGCACTGGCGCCCGGCACACGGCTGATCCAGAGCGAGCTGGCGGACAAGTTGGGCGTATCTCGCCTGCCTGTGCATGAGGCCCTGCAGCAACTGCGCCAGGAGGGCTTCGTGATGGAGACCGGGCGACGGTGCCTGGTGGTCAGCCCGCTACAGCCTGACTTCATGCTGCAGCTATTCGAGTTACGGGCGGCGCTGGACCGTACCGCCGGGCGTTCCGCGGCTCGGGCCCGGCGCCCGGCAGACGAGGCGCGAGGCCTGGCCATCGTCGAACGAGGTCGCAAGGGCCTGGCCGGCCGCAGCCTGATTGCCGTCGCCAACGCCGACCACGCTTTCCACGGCCTGGTCTACGAGATCGGCGGCAACCCGCTGATCACGGCGACCGCCGAGCGCAACTGGCACCACGTGCGCCGGGCCTTCCTGACTCTGGTGGAGATGACGGCGGAGTTGGCCGTGTTCTGGGAAGACCATGCCGCCATCCTGCGTGCCGTCATGGACGGGAACGAAGACCTGGCGGGCGATCTCTGCTGGGACCACTCGATCCGCTCCGGCCTGAGCTACTCGGCCGAACTGCACCGCCGTGCGGAAGCCCGGAACGACCCGGCTCCGCTGGTGCTGCGGCAGGCGACCTCGGGCTGATCGTGCTGGTGCTCCAAGTCGAGGTTGGAGCACTGCCTCCGGCGGTCCAGGGCGTAGTAGCTATGGGTATCGGACACCAACCGGGGCATCGCGGCCTCGTTGGCGTCGGAGTAAAGGCTCAAAAAGCCGGCGGTGGTCCGCCCCGCCGTTTCCACCGCCGTCACCTTCATAACTGCCAGCCCGGCACCGGACCCCCCATACTGCCGACGTTTATGGTGTACCAAGCAGACTTGCGCGGCCTGTCACGCAGCTCTCCTTCGGTGAGGCTAGCGCACAAGCATGCTTAGGATCTCATCTTTGCGCTAGACCTCCAAAGGTTTGCTTGGGGCACCGCGCATTCCTCCACGCCGCCGTGCCGCGTTATTGGCGAAACGGCGATGCAGGTGGGTAGGAACTAGGTTCCGCAACCGCAGCAGGTTGAACGGCGCCGGCATCACTCGGCCGCCGCCAACAGGCCGCCTGTCTGGCCCTGCTGCCCGTCGAACTCCGCCCGATCCCGCGCCGCCTGCGCGCTGCGGTCCAGGATGGAGACGCCGATGCACACCGCAAAGGCGAGCGGCATGGTGATCAGCGTGGGCGGATCGAGCGCCACGACCGGCGTGGGATGGCCCAGCACCTTCACCCAGACCGCCGGGCCCAGGATCGTCAGCACGACGGAGCCGACCAGCCCGGTTGCCCCGCCCAGCACCGCCCCCAGCGTCGTCAGGCCGCGCCAGTAGATCGCCAGCAGCAACAGCGGGAAGTTGGAGGAGGCAGCGACGCTAACGGCGAGCGCCACCAGGTAGGCGATGTTCTGCGTCCTGAAGCCGATGCCGAGCACGACGGCCAGCACGCCCAGCACCAGCGTTGCGGCCTTGGAGATGTGCACCTCCCTCCGCTCGTCGGGCCGGCCCTTGCGGAGGATGTTCGCATAGATGTCGTGCGACACGGCGGAGGCGCCGGCCAGCGTCAGTCCGGCCACCACCGCGAGGATGGTGGCGAAGGCCACGGCCGAGACGAAGCCCAGCATCAGGTTGCCGCCCACCGCATGCGCCAGGTGGATCGCCGCCATGTTGCCGCCGCCGCGCAGGCCACCGCCGGCGGCGGCATACTGCGGGTCTGCCCCCACCAGGGCGACCGCAGCAGGCCCGATGACGCTGATTAGGGCGAAGAAGGTGCCGATGAACAGCGAGGCCCACATCATCGACATCCTCGCCGTGCGTGCGTCCGGCACGGTGAAGAACCGCATGATCATGTGCGGCAGCCCGGCGGAGCCGAAGAACATCGCCAGGCCCAGCGATAGGGCGGAAAGCGGGGCCGCCACGAAGCTGACCGGTGCCAGCATCGCCTCGTGCTTCGGGTGCAGCGCGACCGCCTGGGCCAGCAAGGCGTTGTAGTCGAAGCCGAAGGCTGCGAGCGACAGCAGCGCGATGGAGCCACCGGAGACCAGCATCAGCACGGCCTTGATGATCTGCACCCAGGTGGTCGCCATCATGCCGCCGAACATGACGTAGCAGACCATCAGCAAGCCGACCGCGATCTCGGCATAAACGTAGTCCAGGCCGAATAGCAGCACCACGAGCTGGCCGGCGCCAACCATCTGCGCGATCAGGTAGAACATCACGATGAACAGGGTGCTGACGGCGGCGAAGACCCGCATGGGCGTCCTGGCGAGCCGGCTGGACAGCACGTCGGCGAAGGTGAACTTGCCCAAGTTGCGCATGCGGTCGGCGAACAGCATGGTGATCACCGGATAGCCGACGCTGTAGCCGGCGGCGTAGACCAGCCCATCGAAGCCAACGCCATAGACCAGCCCGGTCAGGCCCAGGAAGGCGCCGGCGGAGATCAGGTCGCCGGCGATGGCCAGCCCGTTCGGCAACGCCCGCATGTTGCCGCCGGCCGCGTAGAAGTCCTTGGCCGTCCGGGTTCGCCTGGCCGCCCACCAGGTGATCAATAAGGTCGCGACCACGAGCGTCATGAACAGCACCAGGGCGGTCACGTTCACCCCGGTCGGCTCCGCCACGGAAGCCGCCCTGGCCGGGGTGCCCGGCAGCAGCAGGGCGGCCACCAGGGCCACGGGGCCGCCGGCCCGGGTGACACGGTCCGCCTGCCGGTTGGTGACCACGACGTAGATAAAGCCGAGCAGGAGGGAAAAGCCGATCAGGCCCAGGCCGTAGAGATACCAGATCGTCATCGGCCGGCCGGGCGAGACCGCCACGCGCAGGCTCGCTGGGCTGAACGCGGCGAAGCAGAAGAAGACCAGCACCGGCAACGCCAGCATGGCTGTCAGCCAGGCGCCGAGGCGGGCGGATCCCACTTGTGCCGCGCCTGCATCCACTCGTGGATGGCCGGATTGGGAAGTCGTCATAGTCAGGCTCCGTGAAGGAGGGTCACGAGGCCGGGTGATTGGCATCCAAGGGCCAGGGCTGGTTCGTAATCGCCCCGTTGAGCATACGGTATACGACTGCCGCCGCCGGTGTCGAGGTGAAATGCGGCTGATGCCCGGGGCGGGCCGATTGACAGCGCCCGGCACCCGTCAGTATACCGTATCCAACAAACACGGTCCGGCACCGCCTGGGTCGGCCTTGGGGCAGTCAGTCTGCACGGCAACGTAACTGCAAGGTGCAGGGGCCGTATGCCGTTCGTGTCCACGATTTGCTGCATCATGCGGCATGCCTTGATTGGTTCTGTTTGTGTGGCGCCACTTGCTGTCCACGCGGCCGAGGTGGCGCTCGTGAGTAGCGGCACGCTGGCTACTCCGCCCCACCCGGAACCGCCCCACTTCCTTTTGGCGATCGACCCGTCCGCACGAATTCTCCAGACGCTAGCGCCAGTGCACCGGTGTCGCCTGGGCGCTGGCCTTGTTGCCCAAGCTGGTGACCTGCAACGAGCCTGTCTCGGCGCTGGGCGTTTCGGTGCGGGTGCAGGTGCTGAACCTGCTGGCGGAGCTGTGGGACAAGATGGACCTGGCCTACCTGTTCCATCTCGCAGGACCTTCCCGTCGTCCGCTACGTTGCCGCCACGTATCTGGGCCGCATCGTGGAGGTGAAGCTGGCCGCTGTTCTGTCGCCTGGCCCGCTGCATCCCTATGCCGAAGCACTGTTCTCGGCCATTCTCAGCACGAGGGCCGCCCATCGCTGCGGGCGGCCGCCGTTGGAGGGCGACCTGCTCTCTCGGCTCGACCCACCCTGTGGCTGCCGCTTCCGCACCCGCTGCCCTAAGGCAACGTCGGTGTGCAAGGCCGAAACGCCGCCGATGCGCCGCTTCGGCCCCAGTTGCCTGGCCGCCTGCCGCCACGTGGGTTCGCCCACCGTCCCTTTTGCCTCAGAGGTGCACTGACATGCCCGACCTGTTCTCGGACTTTCGCCTGAAGGACATCACGCTGCGCAACCGCGTCGCCGTCTCGCCGATGACGATGTATTCCTGCGACGGCCAGGACGGCATCCTGACCGACTGGCACCTCATGCACCTGGGCGCCCGCGCCGCTGGGGGCGCTGGCCTAGTGGTAATGGAACAACTGGCCGTGTCGCCGGAGGGGAGGATGACGCCCACCTGCGCCGGTATCTGGTCGGACGATCAAATCCCCATGCTCAAGCGGGTGGCAGGCTTTATCAAGTCGATGGGTGCGGTGCCCGGCGTGCAGCTGGGCCACACCGGGCGCAAGGGCGGCATGACCACGCCCTGGGAAGGCTACATCCAACTGCCCGACGACCATCCGGAGGCCTGGGAGGCCGTCGGCCCCACGGACACGCCCTATGGCGGCAAGCGCTTCCCCCGCGGCGCCAAGTACGCGACCAGGGAGGACATCGCCCGCCTGGTTGGCGACTTCGCGCGGGGCGCGGAACGGGCGCTGGAAGCCGGGTTCGAGTGGGTGGAAATGCACTACGCCCACGGCTTCCTGGGGGCCAGCTTCCTTTCCCCGGTCGCCAACACGCGCGACGACGAATATGGCGGCAGCCTGGAGAACCGCGCACGCTTTCTCGTGGAGTCCTTCGACGCCGTGCGCGCCGTGTGGCCGGAGCGCCTGCCGCTGACGATGCGGGTGGGCGCCATCGACTACGGCATGGAAACCCACTCCGTCGAGGACACGATCTGGCTCGTGAAGACCATGGCGGACCGCGGGCTGGACCTGGTGGACATCAGCATGGGCATGAACACCGATGCCGGCAGCGAGGTGCCCTGGACCGACCGCGGCTTCATGGTGCCGACCGCCACGCGCATCCGGGCCGAGACCGGCGTTCCCACCGCCGTCAGTTGGAACGTGGGCGACCCGGCCTATGCCGACCGCATCATCCGCGACGAGAAGGTGGACCTGCTGATGGTGGGGCGCCCAATGATCGCCAATCCTCACTGGCCACTCTACGCCGCCCTGACCCTGGGGCAGAACGCGCCGTACGACGTGCTGCCGAAGCAGTATAACCACGCCCTGCTACGCAGCCGGGACGCGGTCAACTGCAGCGGTTTCGGTCCGCTGAACGTTTCCGCCCAGGACACGCACTGACCTGGCCAGGCAACGTGCTTGTTGTCGTTCATCGAAGTGGAATTTTGCAGCAGAACTCAATGCAATAACCCCATGAGGCGCTGGGATGCCCGGCTGACCACCGACGGGCTGCCGGAAATGTGCTTGGGAAACAGGCATCCCGCCGTCTCCGGCAAGCCCATCCGGCGCGGGACGATGGTAGCGCCTGGCCGCTAAACTGCACGCCAGAAGCCAGGTGACGGGTGTGGCAGGGTTCCTGCATCATGGCGGCCTGCTATGGGCGGGT
>CAXTCI010000125.1:0-15862 GCA_964242325.1 uncultured Acetobacteraceae bacterium | reverse complement strand
AACCAGCTCACGGTATCGAGCGTCGGCGCATACTGCTTCACCCCCTCGCGGCTGATTGCGCCCCAGGTCGGCTTGAGCGCGAACACCCCGCAGAACGACGCCGGCCGGATGGTGGACCCGGCCGTCTGCGTCCCGAGCGCCAGCGGCACCTGGACGTCCGCAACCGCCGCCGCCGACCCGGCCGAGGACCCGCCCGGCGTGCGCGCGGGGTCGTGCGGGTGGCGCGTGGCACTGAAGCGGCCCGCCGCCGCGAACTCCGTCGTGTCGGTCTTGCCGAAGATCAGCGCGCCGCCGGCCCGCAGGGTGGCGACGGCAGCGGCGTCCTGCGCCGGGCGGTGGCCGGCGTAGATGGGGGAGTTGTGCTGCGTCGGCATGTCGGCGGTGTCGATCATGTCCTTCACGCCGATGGGGACGCCGTGCAGGGGGCCACGTGGCGGCTGCTTATCCAGCTCCCGCGCCGCGCGCAGCACCTGGGCGGGATCGACGAACGACCAGGCGCGCACGTCGGCGTCGCGCTCCGCCACACGGTCCAGGCAGGCGCGGGCCAGGCGCTCGGCGGTCAGCGTGCCCGCGCGGATCATGGCGGCGGCCTGCGCCGCGCCGAGCCGGTTCGGCGCCGTCAATGCCGCAACGGCCGCTCGTCGGCGCGGGACCAGCGCAGGCAGGTGGCGGAGCCGGGCTCGACCGGGGCGGCGTCGAAGTCCCGGTCCGGCACCTGCGCCGACAGCTCCGCGCCATCATCGCCGCGCAGCGCCACGCGGACCGTCGTGCCCTGGTATTCCACGGCCACCACCTGCACCGGCAGGCCATCATTCCCCAGGGTGCAGCGGTCGGCGCGCACCGCGATGGGTCCGCCGGGTCCATCGAGCACGTTATGCCCGCCGATGAAGCGCGCGATGAAGCGGTCCGCCGGGCGGTCGAACACCTCGCGCGGCGGCCCGGCCTGGCGGATGTGGCCGCCATCCATCACCACCATCTGGTCGGCCAGCGCCATCGCCTCGTCCTGGCTGTGGGTGACGTGGATGAAGCTGATGCCAAGCTCGCGCTGCAGCCGCTTCAGCTCCTCGCGCACCCTTACCCGCAGGAACGGGTCGAGGGCCGACAGCGGCTCGTCGAGCAGCAGCACCTGCGGGCGGATGATCAACGCCCGGGCCAGCGCCACCCGCTGCTGCTGCCCGCCCGAAAGCTGCGCCGGCAGCCGCTGGGCGAAACCGCCCATCTGCACCAGGTCCAGGAACTCGTACGCCGCCCGCTCCCGCTCCGCCCGCCCCACGCCGCGCATCCGCAAGCTGAACGCCACGTTGTCCAGGCAGCTCAGGTGCGGGAACAGGGCGTAGCTCTGGAACATCATCGCGGTGCCGCGCTGCTTCGGCGGCAGGCCGGTGACGTTGCGGCCGTCAATCAGCACATCGCCGCCCGAGATCGACTCGTGCCCGGCGATCATCCGCAGCGTGCTGGTCTTGCCGCAGCCGGAGGGTCCCAGCAGGCAGCAATAGCTCGCCTTCGGCACCCGCAGCGAGATACCATCCACGGCAACGGTCACGCCGTACTGCTTGACGACATCGATCAGCTCCACGTCGAACCTTGCGTCCATTCAGCCCCGCGCCCGCCGCCGCTGCATCCGTAGCACGGCCATGAGGGTGGCGCCGATCAGCACGAACGACACGACGGTCGTCACCGTGCCGATGGCGAACAAGGTCGGCGTGCTGTCGCTGGAGATCAGCGCGTAGATCTCCAGCGGCAGGGTGTTGCGGCTGCCGATGGTGAGGGTCGTGCGGGCATACTCGTCATACGACAGCGTGAACGCGCCGACCGCCACGCCGATGATGCCCGGCGCCAGGATCGGCAGCGTCACGTAGCGCAGCCGTTGCCAGGGACTGGCGCCGAGGTCGGTGGCGGCCTCCTCATAGCTGCGGTTGAACCGGGCGACGACGGCGAACATCGTCAGCAGGCCGAACGGCAAGGTCCAGGTCAGTTGCGCCCCCAATGCCGAGGTCCATAACCCCTGCGGCAGGCCGAAAAGCTGGAAGCCGAGGCCGATGCCGAAGCCGACGAGCAGGCTCGGCATCACCAGGCTGGCGATGGCGACGTAGAACAGTAGCCCGGCACCGGGGAACCTGCGGCGGAATCCCAGCCCGGCCGCGACCGAGATCACCACCGTGAGCGCGCTGACGACGGTGGCCAGCATGACGGAGCGGCCGAACGAGACGGGGATGTCGGCCATCTGGCCGGGCCGGAGGATGTCGGCGAACCACTTGGTGGACATGCCGACCATGGGGAAGGTGACGCCGCCGGTTGGCCCCTGGAACGACAGCAGGTAGATGATGAGCATGGGGCCGTACAGGAACACCAGGAACAGGCCCATTATGGCGGCCAGCAGGTAGAAGGTGGGCGGGCGCGGTTCGCGGGCCACGGTGCGGGATGCCGTCATCGCCGGCCCAACGGATGCAGCACGCAGCCGCCTGCTTGCCTGCTCCCTCTCCCTCCGGGAGAGGGAGCAGCGGCGGCGGCAATCAATTGACCAGCTCCTTGCGCACATCCACCACCCGCATCATCAGGCCCACCACGACCGCCACGAACAGCACCAGCACCACGGCGCTGGCCGAGGCCGGCGGGAACTGCATCGCCTGGATTTCGGTGGACAGCGCGGAAACGATGGAGGCGCTCTGCCCGCCGCTCATGCGCTTCACCACGAAGTAGTCGCCGATCACCTGGGTGAACACCAGGATCGAGCCGAGCGCAATGCCGGTGCGCGACAGCGGGATGATAATGTGCCGCAAGGTCTGGAACCGGCTGGCCCCGGCGTCGCGCGCGGCTTCGATCAGCGCCCGGTCGATCTTCCCCATCGAGTTGGCGATGGGACCGATCATCAGCAGCGTGTTCAGGTGCACGTAGGCGATGATCACCGAAAAGTCGGAGAACAGCAGGAATTCGAGCGGCTGCGTGGTGAAGTGCAGGTCCATCAGCAGGGTGTTGAACGCGCCGTTGCGGCCCAGGAAGGGAATCCAGGCGATGGTGCGGATGATGCCCGAAGTCCAGAACGGGATGGCGCAGGCGAGGAACAGCAGCATCCGCGTGGTGCCGCTGCGGACGTGGAACACCAGGAACTGGGCGATGTTGAACCCGAGGAACAGCGTGACCGCCCAGACGATGGCGGCGAACTTGAGCGAGCTGGCGTAGATGCGCCAGGTCGCGGGGGTGGTGAACAGGTCCCGGTAGTTGTCCAGCATGAAGGCCGGGTAGATGCCGACCCGGTCGTAGTCCCAGAAGCTGATGACGACGAACAGGATCGTCGGAAGCGCGAACAGCACCAGCAGGATGATGGCGAGCGGGGCGACCTGCAGCCACGACATCAGCCAGGGTCGCCGTTGTGCCATGCGGAGGGGCGCGGTGCGCGATTGGGATCTGCCCTCCCGGGCCAGGGCTGGCGCGGATGGGCTCGGAGCAGCGGACTGCGTCATGTCGGCCGCCCCGCACCGTCTCCGCGATCAGGTAGACCGTATCTTCTCCCTCTCCCGCTTTGGGAGAAGGCCGGGGTGAGGGGGCCTTGCTCGCCGCCACGGGACGGGACGGCAGCAATGCTGAACGGTGTCCTTGGGTGGGCGCGGGCAGTGCGGCAAGACCCCCTCACCCCGGCCCTCTCCCGGAGGGAGAGGGGGAAGGAAGGGCGCTTGCAAGGACTAGGGATGGCTGGATTCATACGCTGATGAATTCGTTCCAGCGCCGTGTCAGATAACGGTCCTCGTCCATGACGGAGTTCCACACCGCGATGTTGCCCATGCGCTCATCGAACGACCCGCCGTCACGCGACCGCCCTGCACGCTCCATCAGGCGGCCGAACGGGTCCTTCATGTCCTCGGCCGCGGGTTTGCCGCCGTACCAGTAGTCCCACTCGGCCGCGGTCAGGAACTTCCGTGCGGTCTCGGGCTGCGCCGAGTAGTAGCCCTCCCGCGCGATCACCGACCCCGGGAACCCCGCCGTATACCAGTTGAGATACTCATACGCGCAATCCAGCTTCAGCCCCGACAGGTGCTTCATGAACCCCATCATGTAGCCCCATCCGCGGTAGCCCTCCTTCAGCGGTTGGAACACGCAGGGGATGCCGCGGCTGCGTACCGCCGTCACCGCGGGGGACCACATCGACTGGATCACCACCTCGCCCGAGGCCATCAGGTTCACCGACTGGTCGAACGACCCCCAGAACGAACGGAACTGCCCGGACTTCTTGGTGTCGATCATCAGCGCGATCGTCTTGTCGATCTCGTCGCGGGTCATGTTGCCCTTGTTGGCATACTTGATGTCGCCGCGCGCCTCCACCGCCATCGCGACGTCGATCACCCCGATGGTCGGGTTGTCCTGCAGCGCCGCCTTGCCCTTGAACTCCGGGCTGAGCAGGTCGGCCCAACTGCTGATCGGCCGTCCCGTCAGGTCCGGGCGGATGCCCAGCGTGTCGGCATTGGTGATGGTGGGCACGCCGTTCAGGAACTCGGTCGGGCCTGGCGCTGACTTCGTCCCGCTGGCGTCGGTCGCATACAGCACGGTGTAGGGGGAGATGCCCTGCGTCGAGGCCTTGCGCCCGTCGGGATAGACGCTTTGCGTGAACAACGGCAGCGTCGCGTCCCACCCCTTGAACTTCGATTGCGGAATGGTTTGCAGGATGTTCCGGCCGATCAGGTATTTCATGTAGGCCAGGCTCACGTCGCCGACGTCGATGTTGGCCGACTGCGTCAGGTAACGGTTGATCAGGTCCGCGTTCTCTGCCGCCTGCATCGTCACCTTGAAGCCGAGGTCCTTGGTCGCCTGCTCGCCGATCTGGGTCAGCACCGTCACTGGCTGGCCGGCGTGGCGTATCTCCACGTCTTTGATGTTCTGCGCCCAAATCGTCGGGAACCCGGTGATCGCGCCGGACCCGGCCGCCGCCCCGACGGCTGCCGCCAGGACGCCGCGCCTGCTGATGCCAACTGTCATTTGCTCCGACCCTTACGTTTCCGCATCCAATCAGGCGCCATCATTGCGAGCCGGCCTCGGCGCGGCGATCCAGGGCGGCACGGACCGCGGTTCCGGTCATACCCCTGCTGGATTGCCGCATTGCCAGCGCTCCTCGCAACGACAGGCTCCTGGTCATGCCGCCGTTCCTATGCGGCGATGCTGAGGTTGCCGCGGCTTTTCATCAGTGGCTGGATACGGGTGCCGAACTGCTCCATGCCGATGACGAAGTCGTCGAACGTCATCATCGCGCCCTGCACGCCGGGCACCTCGGCCAACTCGTCCAGCATCGCGGCGACGTGGGCGTAGGAGCCGCACAGCACGCCCTGGTTGGTGGGCAGGCGCTTCTCGGTGGTGGGGATGAAGCGGCCAGCCACCGATTGCGGGTCCTTCACGGTGTCGTTGCTGGCCTGGCCGTCGCGCCAGGCCAGCGCCTCAAGGTCGGTGCCTGCCTTGTAGTGCTCCCACTTGGCTTCCGCCGCCGCGTCGGTTTCGTCGGCGATGATCATAATTAGGATCAGCGCGCCGCAGGCCCGCCCGGTGCGCGCGTTCTCGTTCACCAGGCGGGCCACCACCGGGCCAACCGTGGCGGGCGCGTTGAAGCCGCTGCTGGCGACGAAGTTGTAGTCGGCATACTCGGAGGCGAACCGCACCCCGCGGTCGCTCTGCCCGGCGCAGACGATGGTAATCGGCGCGGTCGGGCGCGGGCTGCAGCGGCAGTCCTCCATCTGGAAGAACTCGCCCTTGTGGTTGGACACCCCGGCCGACCACAGCTCCTGCATGATGGTGATGTACTCCTCGCAGTACTCGTAGCGGCGGCGGTAATGCTCGTCGCCGGGCCAGATGCCCATCTGCGAGTATTCCTTCTCCTGCCAGCCGGAGATGATGTTCACGCCGAACCGGCCGTGGCTGATGCTGTCGATGGTGACCGCCATGCGGGCGACGATGGGCGGCGGCATCGTCAGCACGCCGATGGTGGCAAACAGCTTGATGCGCGTCGTCACCGCCGCCAGCCCGGCCATCAGGGTGAATGACTCGAGGTTGTGGTCCCAGAACTCGGACGGCCCGCCGAAGCCGCGCAGCTTGATCATCGACAGCGCGAAGTCGAAACCGAAGCGCTCGGCCTTCTCGACGATGGTCCTGTTGAGGTCGAAGGTCGGCATATACTGGGGAGAGGTCGTGGAGATCAGCCAGCCGTTGTTGCCGATGGGGATGAAGACGCCGAGCTGCATGGAGAGGTCCTTTACCGGAGGCTGAACAGGCCGGCCGGTCGCCCGGCGGCGTGGCGAGAGGTGCCGTTGCGTGGCGCCGCCGGGGCATGCGGCGCGGCGGGATGGGTCTGCATACTGTCCGGCATCGAGTCTCCCTGAACGAAGGCGCTGCCCGGAGGTGGCGCCGCCGTCGTCCAGCCCTGTCCCTGCCCTGGGCACGCTAGGGGCAGGCAGCCGCAGGGGTCAAACAAATATGGCTTGTCCTGCGCCAGAACTGATGCAGGTGGAGCCGGATGTGCTGCAAACCAAGTCTTTCCGGGATCAGCAGCCTATCCCTTGGGCACTCTTGATCGCGCAGCCGAACGCGCCTTCCATGCGGCGCCAAAGAGGGACACACGATGATCGACCATGTAATCCGCAACGCACGCCTGGCCGGGCACCCTGACCCGGTAGACATCGGCTTCGCCGCCGGGCGCATCGCCGAGGTCGGGCGCAGCCTGGCCTGCGACGCGCCGGCCACCGATGCAGCGGGCTGCCTGTGCTGCGCCGGCATGGTCGAGAGCCACATCCACCTCGACAAGTCCCGCATCATCGGCCGCTGTGCCCCGGAGCAGGGACGGGCGGCGGACGCGGTACGACGGATATCAGATGTGAAGCACACCTTCACCGTCGAGGACGTGTATGCCCGGGCCGCCACCACGCTGGAGGGCTGCATCGCCCACGGCACCACCCGGATGCGGACGCACGTCGAGGTGGACCCGAAGGTCGGGCTGCGCGGCTTCGAGGCGGTCCGGGCGCTGGCTGAGGCCTATCGTTGGGCGGTGGACATCGAGATCTGCGTGATGCCGCAGGAGGGGCTGACCAACAACCCCGGCACCGACGAGCTGATGGTCGCGGCGATGCGCGGCGGCGCGCGGGTGGTGGGCGCGGCGCCGAGCTACGACATCGACCCCGCCGCGCAGATCCGCCGCGTGTTCGCCATCGCGCGCGAGTTCGGCGCCGACCTCGACCTGCACCTGGATTTCGGCAACACGCCGGACGGCCTGGATGTGCCGCTGGTGTGCGAGCTGACGGCGGAACATGGCCTGGGCGGCCGGGTCGCGATCGGCCATGCGACCAAGCTGTCCACGCTGGCGCCCGCGGAGCAGGCGGCGATGGCCCGGCGCCTGGCCAACGCCGGGGTGGCGGTGACGGTGCTGCCGGCGACGGACCTTTTCCTGATGGGGCGCGACCAGACATACAATGTGCGCCGCGGCCTGGTGGACGCCAACCTGTTCATTGAGCAAGGCTGCAACTGCGCGCTGTCGAGCAACAACATCCTGAACCCGTTCACCCCGTTCGGCGACGGCTCGATGATCCGGATGGCCAACTTGCATGCGAACGTGCTGCAGGTGGGCGCGCCGGAGCAGCTGGCGGAGTGCTTCGCCATGCTGACCGACCGGCCAGCACGGCTGATGAACCTGCGCGACTACGGCATCGCGGCCGGCAACCCGGCCGACGTGGTGATCGTGGACGCCGAAACCCCGGCGCAGGCAGTGGCGGAGCTGCGGGAGCCGCTGGCAGTGTTCAAGGACGGGCGGCAGACGGTGCGGCGTGCGCGGACTGAGCTGCTGCGCCCGGCGCACTGACCTGGCGCTGTCATTGCGAGCCGGCTTCGGCGCGGCAATCCAGGCGTGCACGGGCTGCGGCTCCGGTCCGGCAGCGCCTGGATGGCCGCGTCGCAAGCGCTCCTCGCAATGACGGATAGGGGGGCAAACCGGTCAAAGCGAGGGGCCGGCATGAACAGGGCCACCACGGCCCACTCGGCATCGGTCAGGCTGGCTGCATACGGGATGTCATCGCGCGCAAGCTGCGTGCGTGCGGCGGAGGACCGCATGGACGGCTGTTTGAGAGCTTCGAACACTCCCAGAAGCGATCAGAGCCGCCGCGGCTCACCCCATCGCCCCACAAACCTCCAGAGTCATGGAGCGGTTTCTTAAACACTTCCGTCCTACACTCTCCTGGCGCAGGGGAGTTCCAGGCAAATGCCTATGGCGGAAAGGTTCGTAGCCCATCAGACTGCTGGCTCCGCGGAAACACCACAGGACTTGCCTGCCGTCGCGCGGACGCTGCTCATTGAGGGCTGGCGTGGCGTGAACCACTCCTATGCCCTCATCAACCAGCACCAGATCCTTCGCATGGCGGCCGTGCCGGGAATAAAGCTGTTCCACCGCGACCTGCCGTTTGCCTTGCCTCACTGGAACACGAAGGATCACAACCCCGGTTTCGGCGCCGACGCGCGCACGGTGTTCGACGCCCTTCGTGAGCCGGAACCAGACGAAGTCCCGGACGCAGTTTACAGGATCTGTTCGCCTTTTCGAACCGATGGCGGTCGACCTGGAGCACTGCCGCCACGCGGCCGGACCGTCACCTTCATGATCACCGAAGTCGGCTTATCGCAGGCTTCGTTTGCCGCAGGCTGCGATCGCTCGGCGCTGTTTACCCAAGACGGAAACCTGATCGTCACATCGTCCGAATGGTCCAAGGCCAGGCTGGTCGAATATGGCTTCGCATCCGAGCGAGTCCGCACGGTGCCCCTGGGAGTGGATGCGCAGACGTTCCGGCCGATGTTGCCGGTCGAACGTGCCGGGCATCGAGCAGCGCTGGGCTTACGCGAGGATGAAGTCGTTTTCCTCAATGTTGGCGCGCCGCTCTGGAACAAGGGGATTGATCAACTCTTGCGAGCTTTTGCCTTGCTTCGGTTGCGCGGGCTGCCGGTCCGCCTGCTAGTAAAGGACCAGCGAAGCATTTATGGCCTGTCGATCGAGAGCGCGTTGCAGAGCGTGGGTCGTTCGCACCCAAACGTTCTGAGCGACGTCGTGCTTTCAGGCATCACTACAATTCCAGACAACCTCGCACCGTCGGCCCTGGCGAAGCTGTTTGGCATCGCCGACTGCTACGTGTCGCCCTACCGAGCGGAAGGCTTCAACCTGCCTGTACTCGAAGCGATTGCTTGCAGTCTCCCGGTCATCGTTACTCGCGGCGGTGCAACGGATGATTTCTGCACCGATGACACCGCAATGCGCATCACGGGCCGCTTTTGCCGCAAGCATGACGAAGCCGGGCTGATCGGCGCCTATATCGAGCCCAATTTCGATGAGTTAGTGGCAGCGATGGCGACCATTGCAGACGGCTCGCAGCCAGGCGCTGCGGCGGCAGCGGCTAGGCTGGTGACCCTGGACTGCTTCAATTGGGAGCGTGCAGCTCGGCAGACGTTGCGCCTGGCGTTTGGCGACGCGGCCGCCGAGGATCGTCCGGCTGCGGCGCCAGTGATCCGACTGGTCCCGAACCAATCCGACATCCTGCGGTTGCTCGGGTTGCTGCGTCCACGCATTTTGAGCGACGGCGTAAAGGTTCGACTGGGAGCACCGCACGATGGTGGTTACGTGCTGCCCGACGTCGCCTTAACGTGCGACGCCGTTCTCTCGATTGGCGTCGGTTTGGATGTGAGCTTCGACGCGGCGCTCGCGCAACGCGGCCTGCCGGTGTTTCAATACGATCATACCGTCGATGGACCGCCAACGGCTCACGAACGCTTCCACTTCCACAAACTCGGCTGGGGGCCTGAAACGGGCGGAGACTTCGTCTCACTCGAGGACATGAAGCGTCAGCTGGCGGAGGCGGGGTCGCAGCGGCCGTTACTGAAGTTCGATGTGGAGGGTGCGGAATACGAATTGCTTGCGGCGGTCGGCGCAGATGCGCTGCAGGCGTTTCCAGTTATCACGTGCGAGATACACGGCCTTGCCGGCCTGCAAGACCCGGTCTTCTACCAACGTGCATTGGACTGCATACGATTGCTGACCCGGCATCATGCTCCGGTGCATCTGCATGCGAACAACTACGGCATTGTTGCCCTTATTGCCGGTGTCGCGGTTCCTGACGTCTTGGAATTAAGCTTGTTGCGTCGCGATCTCGGAGTAACGGCGGAACTTGCGCATGATCCTGTGCCTGGGCCCCTCGACCGGCCGAACCACCCGTTGACCCCTGACATCTGCATGACGCCCCTTGGCTGATCGGCCCGCGAACGCCCGTTTAGAGTGTGGTCACGCAAGCCGGCATGATACGTTACAAACGTGCAAATCTGCGATCGTCGAGCAATTTGAGCTTGGGCAGCAGCGCCTGCCTTATATCCGGTTCCCGCGCGTTGATCACCCATTTCCGACCAAGCGGCTTTTTGCCATCGGGTCTGAGCTGACCTGTTGGGTTCATATGGCAATAAAGTTTCTGCCGGCTTACACCTGATGCTGGGTGCCTTGATTAAGGTAGGCACATCCAGGACGACGAACAAGTTTTCGGAGGTGCGCGAGCGCGCGGTGCGGATGGTGCAGGAGCACGTCGGCAAGTATCCGACGCGCTAGGTGGGCGGTGCAGTTGATTGCGGCCAAGGTCGGCTGTGCCGCGCAAACGCTGCACGACTGGACAAAGAAGGCCGAGGTTGACGGCGGCAAGCGCGCCGGCGGCGGTTGCGGCGGCGTGGCGAGCGCCTCCACCAGGTTCACTGGGCCGGTGCCGCCTGAGACGCAACTCTCTGTCTGAGCGCACCTGGCGCTGCGCGGCACGCAGTCCTTCGTCGTCGCGCCCCGGGGGGAAAGGGATCGACCTTCGCGCCGCGCCACCCTGGCAAACCCCCAGCTTCAACGGGTCGGCACCGCTGCACTACGACATCGCGAAGGCCGGCTTCCGTGCGGGTTGGCCGGCGGTCGGCGACGCAGTCGGCAGCACCTGGCGGCATGGCGCGCCGACGCCCGAGTGCGCGGCCCTCAACGGGGAGGATGGGTTGGGCGTCGATCTGCTGGAGGCCGTACCCACTTACCTCATGGTCACCCGGGCGGCCAAGTACGGCACGCTGTTCTTAGTGCTGGCGTTCCTGACCTGCCTCCTGATCGAGCAGGCGACCGGGCTGCGCGTCCACATCGCACAGTATGCGCTGCTGGGAGCGTCTGTGTCTGTGTTCACTCTGCTGCTGCTCTCCTTTGCGGAGCCGCTGGGCTATGCGCTCAGCACGGCGGCGGTGCTGGGGCAAACTTCGCTTTATACCCTGTCGGCCACGTAGCGCCTCCGCCTGGTGAGACAGTTCGCAGGTCTGCTCGGGCTGCTGTTTGCGGTGCTGCGCCTGGAAAGCTAAGCGCTGCTGTCCGGCGCCGTCATGGTGTTCGCGACGCTGTCGGTGGTCATGGCGACGACTCGCCGGCTGGACTGGAGCGGCCGGACCACCGGGGCATGAGGGCGGCCAACAGGCCGGAAGGCAAGCCGGCTGGACAGTCGATAGCGTCCCACTTTGCAAAGCAGCCCTCCCTTTCACCTCCCTCCGCCATGACGGGGGCTGTGGCTGGATTTGGAGCTTGGACAACACCGGACAATAGGACACCACCGAGCGGTGGCACTGCTTGCCGTTGCGGTGCTTCCGGGCAGGGGACCGCGGCCCGGAGCCATCCCGCACGTTGCCTTTGCCGCTTTCAACCAAGTAGGATCCCAACAAAGTATTGGAGGCGCCACGATGCGACAGCTATGGCTTGCTGGCCTAGGATTGCTGCTGGGGACGTCGGCGGGGGCGCAGACGCTGGCCGAGCGGCAACTGACGGCGCGAAGACGCCAAGTTGGCCGACACGCTGGGTACGGCCAACACGCATTGCGGCACCGCCTTGAAGGCCAGCATTGCGTGGTCGGGCTTTCTGGCCCACAAGGATAAACTGCCCTTCGCGACCGGCGACTGCGAGGCGGCGCTGACGGCCATCTACTAAATGTGCAACGACCCCACGGCCAAAGCGGCCATCGCCCAGAAGCTGAAGGCACTCAACTGCGTGATCGCGGACGGCAAGCAATCCCTGGCGCTCGACCCGGATGGCACGCTGACGATGGGGATCAACCTGGACGGCGCCAACTACAACCCGTTCGTTCAGAAATTCCTGGGCGACCATCTGTAGGCGTCCAGGCTGTGCAAGGAAGCTCCCAGGCGGCGCAAAAAAGCTAGGGCCGGCCCAGTCGGCTTGGCATATGGAAAGCGGCGCTGACAAACCGGACCGGGCCGTCGCAGGCGAGAACGGCAAACCGGACGGGCCGCCGTCCCAACAAATGTTAGCGCGGCAATGAGGCTGGCCCTACCCATTGTAGAACCAGCCAAGTCAAAGCGGCACCATGAGGGACTGCCGCGGCCCCAACATGGCGCAGGCTGCCATGTTCCACGCGACGCCGCGCGGATCGCAACTGGCCACGAGGTTCACCACTTAAGGCCGCCCCTGCGGACGCGCGCCGGGCTCCCTGCCCCGGGACCGCGATGACAAATCCGGCGCCGGCCGGCGAGACGGCGTTCTATGGGGACCACAAGCCGTTGCTGCTGTTCTTGGCCCTCGGCATGCTCATGTCCGCTGGCGGGCTGGCGGGCTGGCGGGCTGGCGGGCTTGGTCCTGGTGATTGGCGCCGGGCTCCACGACCCGCTGCTATGGGGCTTGCTGGCGTTCTTTATGCTGCTCGGACGTGGCCTGCCGCCGGTCATGGCGGTCCGGCTGCGGTGCCGAGCGATCCCCTACCTGGCAATCACGCCGGACAGGTTCCGCCGCCCCGGCCTGATTGAGGCGTCGGTCCCCTGAACCCATGTCGATCATGCCAAGGTGGTCGGCCTTTACGGCAATGTCTTCACCACCTTGTGCCTCACCCGGTATGGCCGGTTGCCGACCCGCGACGACCGCCGCGCGAACGTCCGCGTATTCGAGCGCAGCCGCGCCGTGCACATCGGCGGCCCGGCGCCGCGTGGCATGGACCAAGAGCAATACGGCGCATTGCTCGCCGCCGCGACTGACGGGGTGCGGCGGCGCTAGCGGTGCTCCGCCTTCAGCTTGTCGTAAACCTCTTTCACCGTCTGGAACAGCGAGGCCGAGGGCTGGTCGCGGCACCGCCGGGCGACCTCGCCTACGATGCCGCGGCTGTCGGTGGACTGCCCGACGCTGTGATCCTCGGCAGTGCGGTTGCTGCCGGTCCAGAAGCCCAGGATCCAGCCATCCGCGTTGATGCGCAGCGAGCGGTCCTGCAGGTAGGTGGCGCAGCTTGCCGTGCCGGGGCCGTACACCTGCATGGCCGTGCCCGACTGCGCCCAGGCTGGCGACGGAGTTACCGGCGCGGCGGCCAGGGTGGCGAGGCAGGCGATCGAGGCGAGACGTTTCATCCTGGAAGCTCCATCACTGCGCGTGCAGTGCGATCTAAAGCATGTTTGGTGCAAGTAGAGACACCAAACATGCTTGGCTCTTATTAGGCTCCGGGGTGGTAAGGTCGGGACCGTGACGCGGGGCTGAGGACGGCTGGTGCAGAGGCGGGATCGGGAGTAGCTGACCGGTTCGCGCGAGGAGCTTGCGTGTGAACAAGCGCCAAACTGGGATCTCGCTGGAGTGGAATCTACTGCGTTGATCGCACTCAGAATAGCGCCGCAGGGGTGGGGTCCTGATCGGCACCGCTCGGGAGCCCACTTATCCGTCACGTCTACTGATAAAATCAACGTGTTGAAGCCGTTTTCGGGAAGGGTCCAGGTTCAGCGCGTGTTCACAAACCTCTACCTTGCGCGCGCCATGACATCTCCATCTTGCACCGGCATCCGGTGTAGACGCGGCACGTTCTACCTTTAGTTGCAACATGCCTATCTTTCGGGCGTTTGGCGATTGAAGGCAGGTATGGCGGCAGGCGGCTTCGGCCACCTTGGGCCTGATAAGCGGCGGTCTTTTACCCCCACGACTCCTTCTCTCCCCGACGCCGTCCGTTCTGCCTGCGCGCAACGGGTGCAGTCCCCTCGGTGGTTGCGGGCAGCGGGGCGGGGCGGCCGAACAGCCAGCCCTGCCCGTAGGTGACTCCCACTGCCCGCAGCGCCTCAGCTTCGGCCTCGGTCTCGATCCGCTCGCCCACCACCTCGGCTCCGGCTGCGCGCGCGATGTCGATCATGCCTTTGACGAAGGCGCGCTCGTGCCCGCCCCGCAGGACGCCGGCCACGTAGGAGCCGTCCAGCTTGACAATGTCGGCGGAAATCGCCCGCAGGACGCGCACATCGGCCGTTCCTGCCCCAAAATCGTCGAGGCAGAACGGGACGCCGATTGCACGTAGTGCCGCGACTGTCCGGGCCGCTTCCGTCAGGTTCTCCACTTCCGCCGTCTCGGTCATCTCGACGATCAAGCGACCCGCCCGGCAAGCTGGGCTTGCGGACAGCAAGGCGAGCAGGCGATCGCGGAATGCGGAACTTTGCACGGACTGGCTTGAAAGGTTGAACGCGACCGATGTGGTTGCACTGGTCGCAGCGGTGCTGGCCAGGTCGGTTACTGCAAAGTCCAGTTCGTCGGACAGGCCGAGCGTTTCCACCAGCATCACAAACTCTTGCGGGTTGCTGAAGGGGCAGCCCGGGATGGGTTTGGGCCGCAGCAGTGCCTCGTAGTGATGCAGCGTGCGATCCGCGAGTGAGACGATGGGCTGGAACAGCAACTCGAAGCGCCGCTCCCGTATCGCCCGATGCAGCGCACGGGTATGAGTGGTGGCTCGGTTCACGTAGCCCGCCAGCCCGCCCGCGAAGCCAGCCTCATCCAGTCCCAGCGTGCCGTCACGCGCGAAGACGTTCAGCGCTTGGCGCAAGGCGCGGGCAGCCTGGGTAGAGGTCAGGCCTTCAGTCTTCAGAGACAGGTCGCGCGAGGCGACTGCGACCGTGGTGGTGCCGCTTTGCCCATGCAGCACGGCTTCGAGCGAGGCGCAGATTGCGGCAAGCCCGGCCGGGCCGCCGTCATTCAGCAGCCCGAAGCGACCTGGGGCAATCTCGCTGGCGAGGGCACCCGGAGCCACCACGTGCAGCGCGGAACCGACTGCCTCGCCCAATAAGGCGCTGTTACCGCTCGAGGTGACCTCGATCATGCCGACACCGCCTGGTGTCTGCGCGCGTTGCTGCGTCTGGATGGCACGTGCGAACATGTGCGACGAGGCGAACTGCGGCATATCTGTTGGCGCGGGCGGCACGGCGAAGGTGAGGCACAGGCGCACCGGGCAGCCCACCGGGGCCAACACGAGGCCGGCAAGGGCGAACTGGGTCCGCTTGGCGTCTGCGAGACGGATCAACAGGGGCGCCAAACGCCCCTTCTCCGAGAGCAGCAGCAACGCCGCATCGAGGGTTTCGTGGTTCGCTGGAGCTATGAGGCTCTGGACAGAGCGGCCGATGAACGTTTCCGGAGCTTGCCCGAGCCTGGCCCGGAACGCGCCGGCCGCGTAAGTGATCCGACCCTCGGAGTCGACCTCGGCCATGAGGTCAGCAGCGGCGAACGCGAATGCGACGAAACGCTCGTTGTTGTCGGCGCGGCGAAGCTGGACGCCGTCGGAGGGCCGTTGCGATGCGCTGACCATGCGATCTCTGATGCTCCTGCACCCTTGGGCGCGGCGTAGATGGGGCGATCTCCATAGCTACAAAGGATTAAGAACGGGTGAACCGGCTTGCTATGATGGGGTCTGGGGAGCAAGCGATACCGTTGGCGAACTCGGCGTCTCTGGGTAAGTCTGGCTCGTTGTAGGGTCAGCCGGAGAAGGGCCGTTGCCATGTCGTTACGTCCTGCCGAAGTCGCGCCTGTTCCCGCTGACACCGTGCAGGTCGCAAAGGCCGCGTTCCCGAAGGGCTG
>CAXTCI010000124.1:0-15969 GCA_964242325.1 uncultured Acetobacteraceae bacterium | reverse complement strand
GCACTTGGCTGCTCCGTAACTCGCCAGCTTGTCGGTGACCATGACACGAGGCGCCCTGCACTGCCGCTTCAGCAGCTTGCGCAGCAGGCGCTTGGCCGCCTGCGTGTCGCGCCGGCTTTGGACTAGGATGTCCAGCACCATCCCGTTCTGATCGACTGCGCGCCACAGCCAGTGTTTCACGCCAGCGATCGTTAGCACGACCTCGTCCATGTGCCACTTGTCCCCAGCCACAGGCAGCCTGCGCCGGACCTGGTTGGCGAACGCCTGGCCAAACTTCAGCGCCCACTGGCGCACCGTCTCGTGGCTGACGATGATGCCACGTGCGGCGAGCAGTTCGTCCACCATCCGCAGGCTGAGCGGGAAGCGGAAGTAGAGCCAGACGGCGTGGCTGATGACCTCAGCGGGAAAGCGATAGCCGGCGTAGCTGGGAATGGCAGACGTTGTCATTCCGCCCGGCTACCTGGCTCAGCCGCCTCCCACAAGCCGGCCAGCCGCCAAGTTGACGGTGCCCTGATGGCACAGGCCGCCTGATAGGAATTCGCCAGCAGATCAACCGCGCGCGGGGCGCGCACCATTATGGAAAGGGAAATCAGGCGTTTAACCGCTGCTTGGGGTGACGCCCAGGCCCTATTCCCTCAGCAGTATCAAAAGCGCGGAAGAACCCCAGTTTGGCGCTTGTTCAAACACCCGCACAGTTTCTCGGTCACTGTGCCAACTACTGTGCCTCGAACAAGGCCTGTCCAATGAACTCGCCAGGGCAAAGCCCGCCGGGGCAGGCGAACAAGCCGCCGCCGGTGTGGGTAACATACTGGTTCAGCGCGTCCAGCTTCGCCATGGGTTCAAACATTTTGGTGAACCCGGTCCGCGGATCGCGCTGGTAACAGATGAACAGCAGCCCGGCATCATACTCCAGCCCGTTGCGCCATGGCGGCCAGCGCTCCGCAGTCACGTTCACTCCGTCATTGTACGAGTAGCCGCGCCGGAGGATCTGCGCCCCATCGTTCGACGCTGCCGCGGCCATGCGGACATGGGCATTGTCGGGGATCACCGGCATGCCCTCGGCATCTACCGCGTCCAAGTCCAGCGGGTCGAACTCATCTGTGCCACCGAGTGGGGCGCCCGAGTGCTTGTGGCGCCCGATGGTCAGTTCCTGAAACTCCAGGTCCGTCTCGTCCCAGTGCTCCAGCGCCATGCGGATGCGGCGCACCACCAGGTAGCTGCCGCCCCGCATCCAGGCCGGCCCCTCGTCGCCCGCCCATACCACGTCCTCTGGCGTCAACGGATTTGGCTGAACGACGCCCCGAGCCTTCTCCCGAGGGTGCTGCGAGATTGGATTCTGCGTACCGTCCTTGAAACCCATCAGATTGCGGGGCGTGTCTTCGGCGGCCGAGTTGGACGTGAAGCCTGCTTGCGCCCAGCGCAGCCGGGCCATCCCATTTGCTAAGCGCGCCATCTGCCGCACGGCGTGGAATGCGACCTGGGGGTCGTCGGCACAAGCCTGCACGGACAGATCCCCGCCGGTGCGCGCCTCCTCCAACTGGTCGCCGTTGAACTCCGGCAGATCCTCCAGCGCCGCGGGCCGGTGTGCGGCTAGGCCGTAACGGTCCTTGCCGGCCTTGGTGAACAGCCCAGGGCCGAACCCGAAAGTCAGGGTCAGCCGGGAAGCGCCCAGTCCCACGGTCTCGCCGGTGTCCGGGGCCGGCTTGTCTGCGGGTGCGCCCTCCATAGGGGCCGCGGTGTCACCGCCTGCCAGGCGCGCCGCCGCCTCGGTCCAGCGGCGCAGCAAGGTCTCCACGTCGGCACGGGTCTCAGTCACCAAGTCGAAAGCGGCGAAGAAAGTATGGTTCTGTTGCGCCGTCAGGATGCCGGCCTGGTAGGAACCATAGAACGGCTCCGTCACCGCACGGGCCGGGCTGCGGCTTTCCTCCGTGATGCCCTTGGCCGCGGGATCGGCTGCCCGGGCCGCCGTGGCGGCCAGCGCCGCCAGGGCTCCACCCGTGCCGCCCAGGAAACCCCGCCGGGAGGCGAAGGGGCACTTCCCCCCGCTCAATGCGCCAGCACGAGTGCAGCCACTTCGTCCTCCACATAATAAAAGCCATCACCCGCAGGTGTCATGGCAATGCCGAATAGATCTCCGGCCCCGGGCGGCGTCTGCGCGCGGTTCGGGTCGATCCACTGAGCATAAATCTGCTTCCCGGCCTCGGCGTCAACCTCAACGATCTGGCCATTCAGGCCGTTGATCACAAGCAGGTGGCCGTTCGGCGCTACTGCCATCGCCAGTGGCCGGCGCAAGAAGCCGTCCTTCGTTACTTCCCGTCCCTGGCCGGCATTGGTCGTGCGCGTCAAGGCATCAGGGATGGCAACAACCCGGTTGGCGAGGGCGTCCGACACATACAGCGTGCCGTTGCGGCCCAGGCCCAACCCGGTCGGGCCGATGACGAACACGTCCTTGTCCGCCTGTTGCCCGAAGCCGCTGGCGACCACCGTTTCCTTCAGCACGCGCGGCGGCCCGTTCGGCGGCACGGCCAACTCCAGCCGCAGCACCGTGGCCTTGTTGACCACGTTCTGGCCCGGTGCCGTCACACCGAACCCGGTGTTGCTGACGAACAGCGTCACCGTGGCGCCGTTGTCAACTACGGCAAGGTTGCCCCAAGGACCATTGATGTTCGGGCTGGTCAGGGTGCCCGCCACGTTCCCCTGGGGGTCGAGCACCAGCAGGCAGCCGTCGCCCTTGGTCGCCGTCGTGCCATCCTGGCTGGGCAGGCTGCCGACGATTACCCAGCCGGTCTTCAGCATGGTCAAGGCCGTGGTCAATCCGATGCCGCCGGGGCACTGCGGCAGGTGCCTTGGGATGGCGGCGAACACGCTCAGCCGCTTGGTGGACGGGTTCCAGTCCACGATGGTGGTGCCAAGGCCCTGCAGGTTGCCCTTGTCGTTGAAGTTGGTGACCAGCACGTCGTCCTTCTGGATCTTGCCGGCCGAAACCGGCGCGACCACCACCGCATAAGGGTTCTGGTCGCCGCTAGGCGTGACCGTCGAGGTCAGCAGGGTATGGCGCTTGACGCTCTCCAAGAAGCCCTTGGCCTCCTGGGCGCGGGCGCTCCCTGCAGGGGCCAGGAGGCCGGCGGCCCCCACTCCCAAGGCAAGCAGCAGGGCGCCGGTTCGGTAGGGACGACGCATGGGATGATGCTCCACGGGAAGGGATCAGAAGACGATGTTGGTGCGCAGGCCGAGCACGGCCGAGTTGCCGACGCGCTTGCCGGGAACGAGCGGATTGGGGATGCCGCCGCCGGGCGTGAACACGTATTGGAAGTCGGGCTGCACGGCCCACCAGGGGGCGACCTGGTACTGGTAAGTCACCTCGATGAAGCTCTCGCTCGACCGGATGGGATAGGGGCCGTTCAGCCGGTTGTTCGCCAGGTCGAACTGGATAGCGCTAGGGCTGATCTTGGCAAAGCCGTAGCCGATGCCGAAGCTGTCGTTGTCCCGGCCCGGCAGCGGCGCCTTCAGCGCCACGCCCGTGTTGACGCTGAAATTGGCCAGGTTGCGGTCACCCGGTGCACCCATCAGGCGGGCGAAGATGCCCACCGACTGCTGGCCGTCGGGGTCTGGACGCCAGACCGTCTGGTCGAAGGTCCCGTAGATGCTGTAATTATGCCGGCGGGTGCGCGGGTTGCCGCTCGAATTGGGGTCGGCGAGGGAGATGCGTTGGTCATCGAAGCGCTGGTCGAAGAACTTGCCGGTGTCATACCAGAAGCCGAGTTTATAAACGCCGGGCAGGCCAGGGCGCTCCTTGCCGTAGTCCATTTGTCCAATAACGGGCGAGTTGATGGCATACTGCACCTCGCCAATGATCAAGGCGCCGGTATTGGTATTGAACTTTGTGCCGGACTGCGAGGCGCCGCGGACTTGGCTGTCATTGAAGAACGGACCGCCCGGGGGGTTGTCGTCGAACACGCCGGCCAGCACCGTCATGTTGCTGATTGGCTCGACGCGGACGCGGACACCGGGCGACGACAACGGATATGCAGGGCCGCCGGCGTAAAGGTCCACTGAGGGGATCAACGGCCAGCCCATCATCGTATTGATGAACAGGCCGGAGTACTGGCTGCCGATGAACTCGGTGTCCAGGCTCTGCTGCCCGACCTTCACGTCCAGCTTACCGTCCAGGAAGCTCTGCTGATACCATAGCTCCCACACGCGGGTGGCGCGCTGCGCCTCGATGCCGCTGGCGGTCTGCAGCGTCAGCAGGTTCTCGGCGCTGATGTTGCGCCCATGGATCTGGAAGGCGCTCACGTTGAAGATGCCGCCTTCCCAGCCGAACGCCTTGCTGGTGTCCAAGCCAAGGCTCAGGATCGTCAGCCCGTTGTATGCGACGCCCTGGCGGATGCCGCCGGTGGGGTTGCCGAACACCTCGCTGGTTTCTTGCAGGCCCAGCGAGATGCCGTAGTTCCCCAGGAAGGTGCGGACCCCGTAGATGTCGCCCAGCAAGTTGCTGCGGGACGAGCTGAACAGCCCGGTGCCAAAGCCAGGCTCACCAGGTGAGGGGCCGGTTCCCTCAGGGCTGCTACTGCTACCTGGCCCGGGAACTGGGCTCTGCTGGCTGGACGGCGCCGCGCCCGGGAGGGTTTGCGAGTTTGAGGCTGGCTGGGCCTGCACAGGACCGGCGAGGAGCACGACCGAAGACAAGGCGCAGCCTAGAACAAGGCGATTCCGCACGACAAAACTCCCAGCACATGCTGGCGCCCATCATGGCCACCAGTTGAGAATGAGTCTTACTATCATTCTCAACTCCGGCGCGTCAAACGATCATGTGCCTCAGCTGATGGAAGGCGCCTGCTTGACGGAAGGCACCTGTGCGTGTGCAACCGGGTAGGCCATGCAAGGGCCGGTCACCCGCAGGTGCAGCGTTCCGCAATCGCTGCCTAGCGCGGGCAGGCGCAGGTCCAGCTGCTCGCCGTTGATGTCCACGGTGGTCAGGGTGTGATCGCCGCGGAAGGCCGCAGCTAATTTGCGGGCAGGCACCCCGTCGCCCGGCCCCACGGCCACGATCTGCTCCGGCCGCAGCATGACCTGGACCGCGCCCGCTGCCGGCGCCCCGGACTGCGCCGCCAATGCGCCCAGGGCGGTCATAACCCGGCCGCCCCCGGCCGTGCCCGCGAGGAAGATCGCCGCCCCGGTCAGCCGTGCCACTTCGGCGCTGAGCGGGTGCCGATACAACTCGGCAGGCCCGGCGCATTGCACGACCTGCCCGTCGCGCATGACGGCAACCAGATCGGCGCTTGCGAAAGCCTCTTGCGGGTCATGCGTGACCAGGATGGCGGTTGCCTGATGGGTGCGCAGCACCGCCACGACGTCGGCGCAGACGCTGCGGCGCAGCGCCAGGTCGAGGGCCGCAAAAGGCTCGTCCAGCAGGACCAGGCCGGGCCGTGGCGCCAGTGCGCGCGCCAGAGCGGTGCGCTGCTGCTGTCCGCCTGAAAGCTGGTGCGGGTAGCGCTGCTCCAGTCCGGCAAGCCCTGTCAATTGCAGGGCCTCGTCGACGCGGGTGCCGCGACGCTCGGCGCGGCTCAGACCGAACCCGACGTTCGCCGCGACCGTCAGGTGCGGGAACAGCGTTCCCTCCTGGGGCACATAGCCGATGCGGCGCCGCTCGGCCGGAACGTGCTGGCCCGGCGCTTCCAACACGCGCCCGTCCAAGACGATGCGCCCGGCGTCCGCGGCTTCAAATCCCGCAACCAGCCGCAGCAGGGTCGTCTTGCCGCATCCGGAGGGGCCGAGCAGCGCCAGCACCGTCTGCGCCGGCACGTCGAGGTCCACGCCGCGCAGCACCGGCTGGCCGGCATGGGCCTTCCATATGCCTTCGACGTGCAGCAGGGTCATCGCGGATCGCCGGCGCGCAGCGCCCTCATGGTGAACACGTAGACAGGCAGGCCCGACACCAGCACCAGCGCGGCGGCGAATGGGGCCGCGGCGCCATAGGCGCGGTCGCTGGTGTAGTTCCAGAACTCGGTCGCGAGCGTCACCGAGCCGGCGGGCGCCAGCAGCAGCGTGGCGGTCAGCTCGCGCATCAACTGCAGGCACGTCAGCGCCAGGGCGGCGCCGATGCCAGGGGCAAGGTTGGGCAAGGTGGCGAGCAGGAATGCCCGGAACCGCGGCTTGCCCAGGCTGCGCGCGACGTCCTCCAGTTCACGCGGCACCAGCTCGGACGAGGCCCGGATGGCGGACTGGGCGAGCGGCAGGAACAGTATGGCATAGACCAGCATCACCAGCAGCGTGGTCTGGTAAACCGCCGGCACATACTTGACGGATACCGAGACGGCGGCCAACGCCACGACGATGCCGGGCAGCCCATGCACGAGGTAGGGCAGCCGGTCGGACAGGGTGGCCAGCCGGCCGCGGGCGTGCGTCGTCGCCACCACCAGCGGCAAGGCCAGCAGCGTCGTCAGCGCCGCGCCGGGCAGGGCGTAGCGGAGGGAGGTGAACAGGGCCGGCAGCACCCGCTCGATCCCTTGACCCGCGGAGGCGCCCTGCCACACCCAGAAGCCAAGCGTCACCAGCGGCACGCCGAAGCCCAGCACGGTCAGCGCGACGAAACCCGCCAGCACCATGGGCAGCGCGGCGCCAAGCAGGATCGGCGTGGCGGCGCGCGCGCTGCCGCGGCTGATCCGCGACACGCGCCGCCTGCCGCGCAGCCGCGCCTCGGCGAGCGCGACCGGCAGGCAGAGCAGCATCAGCACACCGGACAGCAGGGCTGCGGCCTGGTTGTTGAATTCGCCGGTATACTGATCGTAGATCGCCGTCGTGAACGTTTCGACCCGCAGGAAGGACAGCGCGCCGAACTCCGCCAGCATGTGCGCCGCGACCAGGAGGGCGCTGCCGCCCAGCGCCGGCATGATCTGCGGCAACACCACCCGGGCAAACCCGCGCCACCGCCCCAGGCCAAGCGAGCGGGCCACGTCCTCGAAGTTGGGATCCAAGCTGCGCAGCGCCGCGCAGACTGGCAGGTACATGAGGGGCACGCTGTAGAACGTCAGGATCAGGATCGCGCCCTGCATCTCCTGGAACCACGGGCCGAACGAGGACCAGGCGAAGCTGGACACGTAGGCGGGCATCGCCAGCGGCAGCGCAGTCGCCAGCCGCCACCAGCGCCGGCCCGGTAGGGCGCAACGCTCCGTGCACCAGGCCGCCGCCACCGCGACCACACCGGCGCAGAGGGTCACGGACCCTGCCAGAGTGAGCGTGTTGACGAGCAAGTTAAGGGTATAAGGCCGGACTAGGTCGTTCAGGATGCCGGACGGCCCGGCCTCGTAGGCGCGCAGGGCGACATAGCCGACGGGCAGCAGCACCAGCCCGAGCGGGACCAGCCCGGCCAGCACCAGCCAGGCCGGCGGCAAGGCAAGCCGCCGGCCTGGCCGGGACTGGATCAGGCTCGGAGCCGCCATGCCTAGATCAGGCCAGCCTCCCGTTCCAGCGCATAAGCGGCCGAGGCGCTGCCCATGTCAGCCGGCGTGACCGGCGCCTGGAAGCCAGACAAGGGCGCCAGCGCGAACGGGGAGGTGACGCCGTCCAGCACCGGGTATTCCGCCGTTGTGCCCGCCATCGCCTCCTGGCCGGGCCGGCTGACCATGAAAGCCAGTAGGCGCTGCGCCTGCTCCTTATTGCGGCTGGACTTCAGGACGCCGGCGGCCGAAACGTTGAAGATGTTGCCGACGTCGTCGCCGGGGAAGGAGTACAGCGCCGAGTTCAGCCGGTCTGGGCCCCGCTCCTTGGCCAGCGAATACCAGTAGTAGTTGTTGGACAGCGCCATCGCGACCTCGCCGTTCTCGACGGCGGTGCTGGCGATCCGGTTGCCGTTGTAGGAGCGGCCGTACTCCTTCAATCCCTTCAGCCAGGCCAGCGCCGCGTCGCGCCCCTTGATGTGGACGATGGCCATGACCTGTTCCTGGAACCCGTCCTGCTTGACGTAGCCAAACCGGCCTTTGAAGGCTGGCGTTGGAACGTCCATGATGGACCGCGGCAGGTCGGCCGGCGTCACCAGCTTCTTGTTGTAGGTGATCACCCGCGTCCGAACGTTCACGCCGATCCAAGTGCCGTCCTTGGCACAGTAGCGGGCCGGGATCGCCTCCAACGTGGCAGGGTCCACCTGGGCCAGCAGCCCCTTTTCCTGCAACGACCCGATCGGCGGGCTTTGCTCGGAGAAAAACACGTCGGCAGGGGAGTTGGCGCCCTCCTCCACGAGCTGGCTGGCCAGCTCCGGGCTTTCCGCGTTGCGCATGGCAACCGGGATCCCCGTTGCCTTGGTGAACGCGGCGACCAACGCTTCCGAGGTCGCGCGGTGCTGGCCGTTGTATAGCGTGAGTCCCTCTGCCGCCAGCACGCGCCGCGGCCATCCCGTAAGCACGCCAGCGGTCGCCATGCTGGCGGCGGCACGCATCAAACCCCGTCGTTTCATGCCAGCGCACTCCTAACTGAAATTGAGAGGCGTTCTCATTAACGCATGGCGAGGGGGATGCCTACCCCCCGTCATTCACTGCGGAACAGGGTTGCGCGAGGTGAAACCCGTGCGTGGTGCTGCGACACCATCCGGCCCGTGACGGCCCCCTGCGCCTGGCCAGGCGAGCATCCTAAGCGGGTCTGCGAGGGGACACCGGCCAAGCTTGCGATGGCGTGCAGGCGGAACCATGGCGCCATTTGGCTTCTGACATGCCCTGTTCCGGAGAGGTGACGTACTGATACATGGTGCTATTGCGAGTCAGTCGCATTATCATTATTGAGGTTGAAACCTTGTGGAGAAGCACTGGATGTCCGAGCAGCACGACGAGCGCCTGAACCTCCCCATCGAACAAGGCGTGCTGCTCTGGTGCATGCGCGCCTGGGTTCTGGAGATGCGCGACACCTGCGGGGTGGAGGAGCGGATCAACGGCATGCTGGACCGCTTCGGCACGCCTGGAGCGGCACCCCATCTCAAGAGCTTCATGTCCGCGCTCAGCCGCAATGCGGCGCGCACGATCAACATCCAGTGCACCTGCTGCATGCGGATCATGGAGGACGAGCGCGCCATCCTGGACGTGCTGGCGTTGGCCCAAGCAGTCCAGCCGTTCGAGGCACTGCTGCTGCTGCGTGGCTTGGTGCTGCCCGAGGCCGCACGCTCAGCGCTGCACAGTGCCGAGAAACTCGGCGCCGTCTTCGCCCAGGCTGGCCGGTTCTTGCCGGCGCCGGATGCGGAGATCCGCCAGTGCGCCGCGGCGGCCCCGACCGGCGCTGCCGTAAGGCCGGGTGGCACCATGCTTCACTGACGGTTCCGGCGGCCTTGTGCATGTGGGAGTCGTAGAAGGTGCCTGCCGCCTGCTTTGCAGATAGAATGTGAACAAGCGCGCACCAACTGGAACCCTGCTGGCGTTGAGCTTGTCACACTGATCCGGGGACAGAAAAACGCCGCAAAAGTGGGGTCCCGATCGCCGCCGATCAGGACCCTACCCGCCCGCCATGTTTCGTCGTAAAATCATCGCGGTGCATCTGCTTTCGGGATGGGTTCCGGTTCTGCGCTTGTGTGCACTGTTGGAATGTCAGTGCAGCCGGAGCAAGCAAAAGTGCGGAGCCGCCCACCGCCACCGCGACATGAAAGCAGGCTTGCATCCCGGCAGCGGCGGCTTCGGGTGAGGCGGCAGCCAGACCTGTTGGGCCAGTGCCGGCCGCGAACAATGCGTATACGAGCCAAGCACCCGTGAGCAGCCGCAGGTTGCGGGCTAGGTGAGCAGCACCCCGGGTACCCAACAATGCCGGGCCTAAAGGCCCGTCTCAGCCCGCCAACTGGCCCGGCCATGCCACATCGATCTCATCCAGCGCCAGCCCGTGCATGACCGCGACGCGCAGCGCCGGGATGCTTGGCATCGGGAGCGCCGGCAACACGTAACCCCTTGCCGCGAGAGCCTTGGCCAGGGCACGGATCGCTTCGGCCAAACGGGCCCGCTGCTTCCGATTAAGCGCAATCCTGTAGAGATAGTTGTCAAGCAGGTTCTCGTCGTTCGCCTGCGCGGCCGCGATCGCTCGCAGGAGGCGGCACTCATCCTTGGTCAGGGCTGGTCTGCCCGACCGCGAGAGATGGGGCGTCCGTGAGCCTCGATCCGGCGACGCCGCAGTGAGAAAGGCCTGCAGCGCATTCTTGGCGCGCACCGTATCGTCGCAAGGCGGCAAGGCCCCACGCCCGTCTTCGGCGCAACACGTGGTCTGGTGCGCCAGGCGACGAAGCGTCTGCGCGGCCACCCAGTGGCAAATATCGTGCGATACGGACCTGAGGCCAGGTCTCTCCGTGACGACCGCTATGCTATTCACGCTTCACCTCGGATGAGCCTCTCGCCAGCCTAAATGAGAATGACTCTCATTCGCAAGAGGCAAATGCGGGGTCGGCTACAGCCGGGATCAATCGCACACGCATCCGGGGGTCGGTCCGCGATCGCCGCGTACCACGTGATGGTCGATCCACTCCGCAGTCAGCCGCCTGGCCTCCTCCAGCGATGCTTCCGGGTGGTGGATGCGATACAACGTCGCGCAACTGTGGAATGCGTTCAGGTCGGCGACGCCGTGGCGGCGCAGGTCGCGATAGGCAGTCACCACGGCCCGCTCGCAGCGGCGGCCAATCTTGCTCTCGTCGATGCGACCCATTAGCGTGCCCTCGGATCTGTGCCGTTTTCCACCCGGCCCGAAGCGGGCTGCGCGTCCAGGCGCTTTCCAAACACTTCCAGCCGGAGGGAGACGACGTGGAAGCCGAGTTGCTCCGCGAGTGCTCGAATGAGCCGCTCGTGCTCCGAGTTCTTGAACTCGACCACCTTGCCTGTCTCGACGTCGATCAAATGATAGTGCGGCCCATGCTCAGTCGGCTCGTAGCGCGCCCGACCGCTGCCGAAGTCTCGGCGCTGCAGGATGCCTTTGTCCTCGAACAAGCGTACCGTTCGGTAGACCGTGGCGATGGAGATGTGCGGGTCCACCAGCGCCGCCCGGCGGTAGAGTTCCTCGACGTCCGGATGGTCGCTGGCCTCGGTCAGCACGCGTGCGATTGTGCGCCGCTGCCCGGTCATCCTCAGGCCGCGCTCGATGCATAGCCGCTCGATCCCGCCCCCTGCTGCGACCGTATCCGCGCCATCGGGCGGCGATGCCGGCTCCAGGCGCGAACGGTGACCACGCGGGCGAGGCGTCCCGCGCGCGCTGTCCGCTTGTCGGGCGACCACCGCCGGCTGTCCGGCATTATCGTGTTGTCCCATGGTGCGCATCGTGATCCTCCAGGGTCTTGGCAGGGGTGGACGCATCAGGGCCACCCCCAGTATCGCGTCTAGCACGTCCCTATCTTCTCGCGGAGCGCAAAACAAATATTGCGAATGACTCGCATTAGCGGTTAGAAAGTTCCGAGACTAGCTGTGGAGCTGCCGATGACCGAATTGCGTGAGTGCCGACTTCGCAACCCGCGTGACGAGTTCTTGGACCTGCCCATCGAGCAAGGCGTCTTGCTGTGGTGCATGCGCATGCGGGTGATCGAACTGAAGCGCGGGATCGATGTGGACGCCCGCGTCAACGACGTGCTCGACGCTCTCGGCGTAGCAGCCGCTTGGCCTTTTGTCCGAGACTTCGTCGGTGCGCTGAGCGAAGGCTGCACGCGGTACATCGACGTGCGGTGCGTCTGCAAGACGAGCATCGGACCGGATGAGTGTGCGCTGCTCGATGTGCTGTCGCTCGCGCAAGCGATGCGCCCATTCGAGGCGAGGTTGGTGCTGCGAGGATTCGTGACGCAGGCGGGTGCCGAGGCGGCGCTGGGGCACGCCGAGGGGATTGGGACCGTCCTGGCCCAGGCCGGCCGTTTCCTGCCCGAGCCCGAGGAGGTGGTGCGACATTTCGCGCTGACGCCAGCCGCGGCGCCTGCACGTTCCCGCTGCCAAACGCTGCATTGATGGCCACCTCGGTGAGGCACAAAGGGGAAGGCACGGTCATCGGATGGCCGGGACGTCCGCTCCTGGAAGACACTGCACTCAAAGCGATTGCGAGTCACTTGCAACTATGCAAGTGCTGCACACGTAGCGATACCGGAAGCATCACGCCTTTCCATGATCCTCCGTAACCATTCGCCACGTAGCTCGGGGTTTCGATGCTGATTCCATTTCTGATCATGCTGCGTGAGGGGATCGAGGCCGCCCTGATCGTCGGCATCGTCGCCTCCTACCTCGCGCAGACTGGGCGTAGCCGCATGCTGCCGCTCGTATGGGCCGGGGTCGGCCTGGCCAGCGTCCTGTGTCTCGCACTGGGGGTAGGGTTAGACCTTGCCAGCGCCGAGTTCCCGCAGGCCCAACAGGAATTTTTCGAGGGCGCAGTGGCCATCATCGCCGCCGTCGTGCTGACGTCGATGGTGTTCTGGATGCACAAGGCAGCCCGTTCCATCAAGGGCCAACTGCACGACTCGGTGGATGCCGCGATGCGGCCCGGCGGCTCCGGCTGGGCACTGGTGGGCATGGTGTTCCTGGCAGTCGGGCGGGAAGGGTTGGAATCCGTGTTCTTCCTGCTTGCCACGTTTCAGCAGGGAGAGGGTTGGGCGCTGCCCGCCGGCGCGTTGCTAGGCCTGCTCTGTGCCGCCGGCGTGGGATGCGCGATCTACCGTGGCGGCGTGCGATTGAACCTGCGCCTGTTCTTTCGCTGGACAGGCGTGTTCATCATCTTCGTGGCCGCTGGGCTGCTGGCCTCGGGCCTGCGCGCGTTCCACGAGGCCGGGGTGTGGGACGGCCTGCAGGCCACCGCCTTCGACCTCAGCGGCACGCTGCCCAATGATGGCGTTGCCGGCACCCTGCTGGCCGGCCTGTTCGGCTACAGCGACACGCCGACGGTCGGCGAGGTGCTGATCTACGCCGCCTACCTCGTTCCTGCGCTGCTGTTGTTCGGCGGCGGAATGCGTCAGTCGGCCGCAGTCAGCCGCGCCTGAATCTTTGAAAGCTCCAACGATGTCCAAACTGCACCATATCCCCGTTTGGCTCGCCGCGGTGTTGCCGCTGGCCGGATATGCCGCGGAGAAGCCCCCGGGGCCGGTGGCCATCACCGTCACCGACGCCGGCTGCGTCCCGGCCACCCTAGCCGTGCCTGCGGGCAGGATTACCTTTCGCGTCAAGAACGAGAGCCGCCGTGCGCTGGAATGGGAGATCCTGAAGGGCGTGAGCGTTGTGGCGGAGCGGGAGAACATCCTGCCCGGCTTTAGCCAGCCGCTGACTGCGACGCTGGCACCGGGCGACTACCAGATGACGTGTGGGCTGCTGAGCAACCCCAAGGGTGTTCTGAAGGTCTCCGGTGCCACCCAGGCGGCTTTCGCCACACCTGCGGAACTGGTTGAGCCCATCGCGCAGTACAAGGCCTACGTGATCGGGGAAACGGACGCCCTCGTTACTGCGACTGTTGCCTTCACTGCCGCCATCAAGGCAGGTCGACTGGAGGAGGCACAGCGCCTGTATGCCCCCGCCCGGGTCCATTACGAGCGGATCGAGCCGATCGCCGAGTTGTTCGACGACCTGGATAAGGCGATGGATTCCCGTGTGGATGATTTCGAGAAGAAGGAAGCTGACCCTGCTTGGACTGGCTTCCATCGGCTGGAAAAGGCGTTATGGATCGATAAGACCACTGCGGGCATGGACGCGACCGCCGACAAGTTGGTCGCCGACGTGTCTGACTTGCGCACGCGATTGGACACGCTTGAGTTGCCGCCCAAGGCCGTTGTGGGCGGTGCAGCGGAGTTGATCGAGGAGGTCGCCTCCAAGAAGATCAGCGGCGAGGAGGACCGCTACAGCCGCACCGACCTGTGGGACTTCCAGGCCAATACCGATGGTGCACAGAAAATCTATGGCCTGCTCAAGGCCTTGGTGGCCGCGCACGACCCGAAGCTGGTGGCCCGCGTGGACGCCAATTTCACCCGGGTGGACGCGACGCTAGCAAAGTATAAGCAGGACGACGGGTTCCAGAGCTACGACAAGCTGTCCGCCGCGGACAGGAACGCGTTGAAGCGGTCGATTACCGCGTTGGCAGAGGACCTGTCCACCCTACGCGGCAAGCTGGGCGTCGAATGAGCCCGGGCCGACGCAGCCTGCTGCTGGGGCTGGGTGCCGCAGGCAGCGCCGCGGCGGTGCGGGCGGCTACGCTGCCGGACAACCGCCCGTCCCAGCCGGTGGAGGAGTCGGACGGCACGCAGGACCAGGTGCCGTTCTACGGTCCTCACCAGGCGGGGATTGCCACCCCGCAACCGGCTGCAGCCCTGCTGGCGGCATTCGACGTGCTGGCCGATGACCGGGCGGAGCTTGTGGAGATGTTCCGCCTGCTGACCGAACGTTGCGCCTTCCTGGCCACCGGCGGCGGCGTCCCCGAACTGGACCCGAAGCTGCCGCCTGCGGACTCCGGCGTGCTCGGCCCGCGCGTGTTCCCGGACGCGCTGAGCGTGACGGTGGCGGTGGGGGCCTCGTTGTTCGACAACCGCTTCGGCCTTGAGGCAGCACGCCCGCGGGAACTGGTTGCGATGACTGGTTTCCCCAACGACGCGCTGGATTCCGAGTACTGCCACGGCGACCTGCTGCTGCAGTTCAACGCCAACACCGCCGAAACCAACATCCACGCGTTACGCGACATCCTGAAGTCGCTGCCCGAGCACGTGGCGCTGCGCTGGAAGATAGAGGGCTTTCTGCCGCCGCACACAGTCAAGAAGCAGGGGCGCGACACCGTCCGCAACCTAATGGGCTTCAAGGATGGCACCGCCAACCTGGACCCGCGCGACAGCTCGTTGATGGACAATCTGGTCTGGACCCGCGCGGAGAATGGCGAGCCGGGCTGGACCAAGGGCGGCAGCTATCAGGTGGTGCGGCTAATCCGCATGTTGGTGGAGCGTTGGGACCGCACTCCGCTGGGCGAGCAACAGACCATCTTCGGTCGCAGCAAGGCAGAAGGCGCACCGCTCGGCATGTCTGGGGAACGCGACCTGCCCAACTACGCCGCCGATCCGGCGGGGGAAAGCGTGCCATTGGACGCCCACATTCGCTTGGCCAATCCGCGTACAGCCGATACACAGTCCAGCTTGATCCTGCGCCGTGCCTACAACTACTCACGTGGACTGACCAAGGCTGGACAACTGGACATGGGCCTGATCTTCGGCTGCTTCCAGGCCGACTTAGGCGCCGGGTTCCTGGCCATACAGGAGCGACTGAACGGTGAGCCGTTGGAGGAGTATATCAAGCCTTTTGGCGGGGGTTACTTCTTTGCCCTTCCCGGCGTCACAGGCCCAGGCGACTATCTTGGAGTTGGAATGATGTTGCATTCCTAGAAAAGCGGGTGTGACCGCCGCGTCCTGCAGCTATTGTGGGCAGTCGTCAACCATGTAGGCTCGGTCCGTGTCGCCGCGGCCGCACCGCACTGCCTGCCGACCTGACATCTTTGGGACCTTTTGGAGTCTCAGTTGTGGGCCTTACCCACCTGCTACCTTCGCTGCGGCCTACTTTGCCGTCCTTGCTCTTCCTAGCCCGGGTGTAACGGCCCTCATCGCGCGTGTTCTGTCCCGCACCCTGCGGGGCACACCATCGTTCATTGCCGGATTCGTTGGCGGTGCGCTGCCGTGGTTCACCATCGCTGCCACTGGCTTGGCGGTGCTCGCGTCATCCTTCGCCGGACCGTGGCGAACACGCTCTCGATCGGGTTAGACGTGCGCAGGTAGGCGCGCCAAGCGTTGCGCCCGAGATCCCAGTGCTCGGCTGGGAGGTGGCGCTGGTGCATGGAACCGAGCACAGGCAGCAGGGTCTCTGACCCGCACGGTTCCGGTATCATGTAGCAGGTGCCACCACGCTTTTGTTCTGAAGGGTGGGACCGTCCGGCGACCATCCTGAACCCTGATGTTCTGGGATGGAGAGTTGCGCTGACCGAGCTGCACGTCATGGACGCTTTGCGCGAGAAGCGGTCCGAGCTGAGCGG
>CAXTCI010000123.1:0-15970 GCA_964242325.1 uncultured Acetobacteraceae bacterium | reverse complement strand
GCCTGCTGCAACGCCGGCTGCTGCATAGAGTGTAGCCGCTGTCTGCCGTACTTATCCCCGGGTCAGCAGCGAAACCACCCCTTCCAACTGGTCCAGCGTTTTTACGTGCAGCCGGACGCTTCCCGCTTCCCCGTCAAATGCCACTTGCACCCGCAGCCCCAGCCGCGCCGATAGGTCCCGCTCCAACGCCGCCATCTCCGCACTGATCGGCGGGTGTGGAACTGCAGGCGCCGGCGGATGGGCGGTACGCTGCGTCATCGCCTCGGTCTGACGCACGCTCAGGCCGCGGGCGATCACTGCACGGGCTGCGGCCTCCGGCGCCGGATGGGTCAGCAGCGCCCGGGCATGGCCCGGCGACAGCGTGCCATCACGCAAATGCGCCCGCAGCGGGTCGGGCAGTTGCAGCAGACGCAACGTGTTGGCCACATGGCTGCGGGACTTGCCGATCAGGCCGCCCAGGCCGTCCTGTGTCATGCCGTATTCAGCGATCAGGCGTTTGTAAGCCTCCGCTTCCTCGATGGGATCAAGGTCTTGCCGCTGCAGGTTCTCGACCAGGGAGGCAGCCATCGCGTCCGTGTCGGACAACTGACGGACCAGCACGGGGATGTCGGACAACCCGGCGGCCTGCGCCGCCCGCCACCGGCGCTCGCCGGCAATGATCTGGTAGCGCCCAGGCTGGTCCGGGCTTGGCCGGGCCAGAATGGGCTGCAGCACGCCTTGGTGGCGGATGGACTCCGTCAGGTCCTGCAGCCGCGCCGGGTCCATGGCGGTGCGGGGCTGGAAGGGGCCGGGGTCAAGCACCGTGACGGGCAGGGTGGCGCGCGGAGAGTTGGATCCGAGGCCAACATCAGGCGGGGCATCGCCGAACAGGGAAGCCAGTCCGCGTCCCAGGCGAGGCGGGGCAGAGGGTCGGACAGCCGCGTCCTTCACGGTGCGGCCCGCGCCGTGGTGCGCTCCTGACGCAGGATCTCGGCCGCCAAACGCAGGTAGGCCTGGGCACCAGGGGAGCGGTAGTCATACAGCATCACCGGCTTGCCATGACTCGGCGCCTCCGATACGCGGACGTTGCGGGGGATCATGGTCTCATACACGCGGGTGCCGAAGAAGCCGCGGACGTCGGCAGCCACCAGTTCCGACAGGTTGTTGCGGCGGTCGAACATCGTCAGCACGATGCCTTGCAGCGACAGGCGGGGGTTGAGATGCTGCCGCACGCGTTCGATGGTGCGGACGAGGTGGCTCAATCCCTCAAGAGCAAAGAACTCGCATTGCAGGGGTACTAGGACCGCGTCGGAGGCGACCAGGGCGTTGAGCGTCAGCAGGCCCAGGCTGGGCGGGCAGTCAATCAAGATGAAGCTGTAAGCGTCGCCTCCATCGCGAAGGGCAGCCTGTAGCCGGTATTCGCGCCGGTCTAGGGCAGCCAGCTCGACCTCTGCCCCGGCAAGGTCCGGGTCGGCGGGCACTAGGCTCAGGTCGGGGATGCCGGTCGGCAGGGCGGTGTCGGCAACACCTCCCTGGCCCATCAGCATGGCGTAGGTGCCGCGTCCGCGCTGGTTGGATGCGACGCCCAGCCCGGTGGAGGCATTGCCCTGGGAGTCCAAGTCTATCAGCAGCACCCGCTCTCCGGCGGCAGCGAGGGCGGTTGCCAAGTTGACGGCGGTCGTCGTCTTGCCAACACCACCTTTTTGGTTGACGACGGCCAGCACGCGGGCCGGGCGGCCAGAAGCAGCCCATTGCGGCAGGGCAGGGGCGGTGCGGTCAAGCATGGGCGGCTCCCAAGGCAGTCCGGACAGGATGCAGGCCGGTGATGGAAAGGATGGCGCCGGGCTGGCCGGGACTTCTGTGCTGCGTGACATCCATGCGCCAGGTTTGACGGGCCTGCTCCAGCTCCTCAGCGGCGCGCGCGCCCTTGGGAAACAGGGCGGTACCGCCTGGGGCGAGCAGCGGAGCAGCAAGGACCAGCAAGGCACTCAAGACGGCCAGGGCACGAGCCGTTACCAAGGGAGCTGGGGGCAACTCCACCACCTCGATGCGGGTCGCATGGATCTGCACCGGGGCGCCGGTGACACGGGCAGCTTCTTGCAGGAAGGCTGCCTTGCGCTGGTCGGATTCGACGAGGTCGAAGGGGATGCCTGATGCGATTGCCAGCACCAGACCGGGCAGCCCTGCGCCAGAGCCAAGGTCAATGCCGCGCGACGTGCCGGGCGGGATCAGCGGCAGCAGTCTCAGGCTATCCCCGATGTGGCGAGACCAGATGTCGCCCCGGTCGGCTGACCCGATCAGGTTTATGGTGGCGGTCCACTTCTCCAGCAGGGCAGCATAAATATGCAGCCGGTCCAGCGTTTCACGTGAAACAGCGGGTAGGCCGGGCGGTAACGGCAAGGCTTCAGCAAAGCGGCTCATTAGCACCGGTTAACATAACGAACCGCAAGGGGCTACGTTCCGTCTGGAACGTAGTGGCAGATAAGCAAGCAGCCTTACGCTTGTGCAACACCCGGCCTGGTTGCTTGACAGCCAGGCCAGCAAGGGATGGCATCACGCCGCACTGCATGGGGATCCCTGTTGCCGCAGCTCTCGCTTCATACGCCGCTCGGCGCGCTTACCATCTCCGAGGATGAGGGCATGGTCGTTGCCCTGGATTGGGGATGGGGCCGTGACCAAGCGGAAACACCATTGCTGCTTCGGGCCAGGGACCAGATGCACGAGTACTTCGACGGAGAGCGGACCAGCTTCGACCTGCCGCTTGCGCCACAGGGGACCCTCTATCGCCAACGCGTCTGGGCAGCCCTGCAAGCAATTCCATATGGGGAAACCCGGACCTACCGGGACATTGCAGCATCGGCCGGCGGAGTCGCCCGCTCGGTCGGCCAAGCCAATGGGGAGAACCCCCTGCCCATCCTGATTCCCTGTCACCGCGTCGTTGCCAGCCACGGCCTAGGAGGCTACTCCGGCGGCGACGGGATCGAGACCAAACGGTTCCTGCTTGAACACGAGGCGCGCATCCTTGCCCGCGCGCCCGCCCGCACTGGAGACATCCCATGACCCATGCCATACGCATCCACGCCCCTGGTGGCCCTGAGGTCATGCATTGGGAGGACATACCCACTCCGGAACCTGGCCCGGCGGAGGCGCTGGTCCATCACACCGCCGTCGGACTGAACTACATAGACGTCTACTTCCGCAACGGGCACTACAAGATCCCGTCCCTGCCAGCCACAATCGGCATGGAGGCTGCCGGCGTGGTCCGCGCCGTCGGTGCTGACGTGCAGGACGTCAAAGTGGGCGACCGTGTCGCTTATGCCACCGGCCCCATTGGCGCCTATGCCACCGACCGCGTGATCTCCGCCGACCGACTCGTTAAGCTGCCTGACGGGGTGGACGACCAGACGGCGGCGGCGATGATGCTGCAAGGCCTGACGGCGCAGTATTTGCTTCGACGCACCCGCCCGCTCAAGTCCGGCGATACCATCCTGGTGCACGCTGCGGCTGGCGGAGTCGGCCTGATCCTGTGCCAATGGGCTAAGCATCTCGGCGCCACCGTGATCGGCGTCGTGTCCAACGATGCAAAGGCGGAGCTGGCGCGGGCGCATGGCGCGGCGCATGTCATCATCGGCTACGATAAGCTGGCGGCCGAGGTGAAGCGCATCACCGGAGGCGCGATGGTGCCGGTCGTGTATGACAGTGTGGGCAAGGACACGTTCGGCGCCAGCCTGGACTGCCTGCAGCCGCTCGGCATGATGGTCAGCTACGGCAGTTCCTCCGGCCCGGTGCCGCCGGTGGACATCGGCGTGCTCGCAGCGAAAGGCAGCCTGTTCCTGACCCGGCCAAGCCTTGCCACCTACACCGCGCTCCGCTCCGACCTGACCGCGTCGGCAGCCGACCTGATGGACGCCGTCAGCACCGGCGCGGTGCAGATTAGGGTCAATCAAACCTTCGCACTCAAGGATGCGGCGGCGGCGCACATCGCCTTGGAGTCGCGCAAGACCACCGGCAGCACCGTCCTGATCCCCTGACAAACATCCTGAACAGGGCCGGGCCGGACATCCCTCCCGCAGTCATCCCGGACGAAGTGCCTCTGGCCATCCCGGATGCATCGCCTTCGGGTATCCCGGATGCACTGCCTTCGGGCATGACGGATGCGCCGCGTCCAGCCATGCCCGACCCTGCGCCCGATCCCGGACGGACCCGGCTGACGGCGCTGATCGTCGCCTGCGCCCTGTTCATGCAGAACTTGGACGGCACTGTCGTCGCCACCGCCCTGCCGGCGATGGCGCATGCGTTCAACGCCGACCCGTTGCACATGAACGTGGCGCTTACATCCTACCTGCTCAGCCTCGCGGTGTTCATCCCGGCCAGCGGTTGGCTCGCCGACCGGTATGGCACGCGTACGGTGTTCCGGGCCGCCATCGCGGTGTTCACCGTGGGATCCGTGCTGTGCGGGCAGTCGCACAGCCTGTTGGAGCTTGTCGCCGCCCGCGTCGTGCAGGGCATCGGCGGCGCCATGATGGTGCCAGTTGGCCGGCTGGTGCTGCTGCGCTCGGTTGCCAAGTCGGAGCTGGTAGCGGCGATGGCCTGGCTCACGGTTCCGGCGCTGATCGGGCCTGTAGTCGGGCCGCCGATCGGTGGGTTCCTCGTGACCTATGCCGACTGGCGCTGGATTTTCGACATCAATGTGCCCATCGGCGTGCTCGGCATCATCCTGGTAACGCGCTTCGTGGAGGATGTGCGGGCGCCCTCGCCGGGGCGGCTGGACGGGGTGGGGTTGCTGTTGTCCGGCGTGGCGCTGGCTGGGCTGATGTTCGGGGCGGAAACGGTAGGCCGCGGCCTAGCTCCTATCCCGCTGTCCCTAGGGCTGATGCTGCTTGGCGCCGGGTCAGGCGCCCTCTATTTGCGTCATGCCCGGCGGCGGCCGGACCCGCTACTGGACTTGTCCCTGCTCCGCATCCCGACGTTTGCAGTATCAATCTGGGCCGGATCCATGTTCCGGATCGGCATCGGCGCCATCCCATTCCTGCTGCCGTTGATGCTGCAGCTCGGCTTTGGGATGCAGGCGTCGGAAAGCGGCCTCGTCACCTTTGCCAGCGCCCTGGGCGCCATCGTGATGAAACCCGCGACGGGATGGAGCCTGCGCCTGTTCGGATTCCGCAACGTTCTGCTGTGGAATGGCGCGCTGTCGGCGGTGCTGCTGGGCGCCTGCGCCCTGTTCCGTCCGGCCTGGCCGATGGCGGGGCTTTATGCGGTGCTAGTGTCTGGCGGCTTCCTGCGATCCCTGCAATTCACCGCCTACAATACCATCGCCTACGCCGACATCCCCCGCCTGCGCATGAGCGCCGCCACCAGCCTGTATTCTACCTCGCAGCAGCTTTCACTGACGCTGGGCATCACCGTGGGCGCGGCGGCCCTGCAGACATCGACCATGCTGTCCGGGCGTCTTCAGCCGGGGCTGCAGGACTTTTCCGCCGGCTTCCTGGTCGTGGCCGCAATGGCGCTGCTGGCGGCGCCACTCGCCATGAGGCTGCCGCGGAACGCCGGCGACGAGGTGTCCGGCCACCATGCCGACTGAACCGCAGGCAGCACCTAAATCCTTTTGACCAGGCGTGCTGACTTAGCGGGTCGGAGCGGCACCCGGCCTTCTCAGGCAAATCCCTTGCTCTCCAGGGTATCCCGCGTGCCCAACCCAGCCCCACGCAGCAGCGCCCCTCGCGCAGCCTGGTCGTCGCGCAGCACGGCGTCTAGGAACAGGCGGCACAGCCGGGCCACGCGCGGCTGATACGTCGGGTCGTTCCACCGCCCGCCGATCTCGGCCTCCCCGGCGAAGGAAGCATGGGTGGCGCCGTCCAGCACCGCCAGCAACCCCGGCGATGCCGCGGTCCGGAACCCAACGGTGCGCGCCCGCCAATCCGGGGCGCCCATGCCGCTGTCCAGCGTGCCCGTCACGTGCAGGATCGGCGCGCTGATGCCGGTGAAGGACACGGCCGCAGGCACCCCGAACACCGGGATCGGCAGCGGCGGGATCGGCGACAGCTCAATTCCAGCGCGCAGGCGCCGGTCCGGCAGGTCCAGCCCCCATCGTCCCAACGGCAGCCGCTCCCCAAGCACGTGGCTGACGGTCCAAGCGCCGTATGAGTGCCCGGCGGCTGCAATCCGCTCTGGGTCAATTAGTCCGCGCAGCAACGGCTCCTCGCCCGCCAGCGCGTAATCGAGCGCGAAAACGACGTCTCCCAGGCGGGCCACGGCAGCGCCTGGATTCATCAGCGCACTGCCCATGGCGGATCGCATATCCGATGCACCCTGCCAGATCGCGGCATCTGAACCTGGATGCTGCAAGTGGACGGCGACGTAGCCAGCCTCGGCCAAGGCCACGCCTAAGTAGGCAAGACCTTCGCGCGTTCCGCCAAGCCCGTGTGACAATATCACCAACGGCGCCGGGCCAGCATCACCGGCTGGGACGGCGGGGCGGCGGATCAACACGGGAACAACGCGGTCGCGGGCGGGGTCGCGCCAGGTTGTGCGGGACGGCGGGGGCGGAACAGCAGCAACAGCTGCGGACGCTTTATCAAGGGCGCTCAAAGCGGCTGCGGCACCCAACAAGCTTCTACGGTCGATCATCTGGATCCGGGAATAGGAGTGAATGCGCCAGCCGACCGGCTGAGCAAGGTCGCCCGCTCGGCCGGGCAGACGTCGGATTGGCCAGGCACGGCATGCGAACCCAGATATGGTGAGCCTGTTCACCTTCCTCCAGAGACCTTGCAAGAGGCGATGCTTTCTTCCGCCAGGAAAGAAACGTACGGTCACGATCATACTAGAGACATAGAGTGGACAAAATAATTCAAATCGGCATAGCTGATTATGCTTGAATACCGACTCAGTAGGGACGAATATCCGGTTGTATTCCCTGTGCGTCTAAGGCAATAAAGCTTGGGCGCAATGTGGCGTGTATCGGATTCCAACGGGATTCCAGGGCTCACCAGGCGTGTCTGCCCAATATCGCATCGGGTTTGGGTAGTGCGTGCCCGTTGTTTGAACTGGAACCGGCTCTGTGCATTCTGTGGACCCGCCTACCTACGCGAACCGTATCCTCGCAGCCCTGCCGCCGTCCGAATTGGCGCTGTTCCGCCCGCACCTGACGCGTACCAGGGTGGTGATCAATCAAACCCTGCACGAGCCTGGCGAGCGTGTGGATCAGGTGTTCTTCTTTGACAGCGGCTTTGCCTCCGTCGTCGCCCTGGCGGACAACGCGGGCACTACCGTCGAGGTCGGGCTGATCGGCTGGGACGGAATGGTTGGCATGAGCCTTGCCCTGAACCCGGCCAGCATCGCCTTCAACCGCACAATGGTCCAGATGTCCGGCATCGCGCACCGGATGCCGGCTGCAGTGCTGACCGGGAGCTTGGACCAGGCGCCGGTGCTGCGCTCCTTGTTGCTGGACATGTTGGAAGTCATGTACGCCCAGGTCTCGCAGACCGCCGCTTGCAACAGCCGTCACACCTTGGCCCAGCGTTGCGCCCGCTGGCTGCTGCTGGCGCATGACCGAGTGGATGGGGACGAGCTATACCTGACGCAGGAGTTCCTGTCCGTCATGCTCGCCGTGCGCCGAGCCGGCGTAACTATGGCAGTGCAGGCGCTGCATGCCGCCGGCCTGGTTCAGTCTGGACGCGGCCGCATCGTCGTGCAGGACCGGGCTGGGTTGGAAGCGGCGTCATGCCAATGCTATGCCCGGGTCTGCAACTTTTCCGATGCCGTCCATGCTGGCCGATCGCCTGTGTAGGGTGCGACAGCGTACTGCAGTGCGTTTTAACTCGCACATAACGTCTTGACAAATCTTGAGAATTCTTGGTTTGCTGGTTGCACATTAGGTCCGATCACACGTATAAACCATACGTGATGGCCGAGACCTCAATGGTTGCCCGCCTTGTTCCTCGCCTGACGAGGTGCCCGGCTCGCAGCAGGCAGGTTCCGATACATTCGATATCTTCCTGAAACGTGGCGTTGCTGTTCAGGCAATGTCTCCCCGTGATGTGGCTATGGAGGCGACATATGGCAACAGATATACCGGTCCTGATCCTGGACGATGATTCGGAGTTCCTCGGTGCCTTGGCCGATGGACTGTCTGAGGCTGGGTTCAACCCGACCCAGGCCGCAACGGTCGCAGAAGCTGAAGCGCTGGCGCTGCGCGGCACCACCCGGTTCGAGGCTTTGCTGCTCGACGTGGACTTGCCGGACGGCGACGGCCGGGACTTGTGCGCCCGGCTGCGCAAGGCTGGAGTGCGGGTGCCGGTCATCATGCTCACCGGCTCCGATGGCGAGGACGACATCGTGCGCGGGCTTGAATCCGGCGCGCACGACTACGTCGCAAAGCCTTGCCGGCCCGGCGTGCTGATCGCGCGGTTGCGTACGCAGTTGCGCCTGCACGAGAACAGCATGGACGCGGTGTTCAACCTCGGTCCCTGGCAGTTCCATCCAGCGCAGAAGCTGCTGCGCAACGTACGCGGCGTGAAGGTCTGGCTGACAGCCAAGGAGGTGGATATCCTTCGGCATCTGCAGCGGAACGGCGGAACCGTCAGCAAACAGGTGCTGCTGTCCGAGGTATGGGGCTACAACCCGTCCGTGTCCTCCCACACGTTGGAAACCCACATTTACCGCCTGCGCCAGAAGATCGAGGCCGATCCCTACGCCGCACGCCTGCTGCTGACGGCGGAGGGTGGATACCGGTTGGCGCCGGAGCCGGTCGCAGCCTAAGCCTGCGTCCAGCTTTCTGCAGGGTTTGACGCATATGGAGATGGTCGCCTCACTTCCCTTCTTCTGACCCCGGGCTATGGTGCCGCGGCTTGCATGACGGGGCGGCAGCTTAGGGCAGCAAGCCCCAGGCCACCGGGCCATTTCCTGCCTTACAGCCGCTTGCTCCTTCCTTCACCGCCCTTTCAGGGTGGAGGGGGGCAAGCTGGCGGCAGAATGAACAAGCAGCCGGGCAGCGCCCCCACCTATGCCGCCCTGGCATCAGCAGGTCGCGACATCGTCCATACTGCTGCTCCCAGCCAAATCAAGCAGGGCCGGTATCGCAAGTCCGGCTGGACTGAAGGCAGTCAGCGCATCGGTTCCCGGCCGATGCTGCCGTGCCGCCAGTCCTCCGCCAGCAACCTGCTGTCCAGGGCAGCCACGGAGGTTGCTGCAAAATAGCGCTTTCAACTGGGCAGCCGCAGCATGCTTGCAGCCCATTCCATTGGCCTTCGACCAAGGAACTGCTGTAAAGCCTGATTAACATGGGCCGGTGCCCGACCAGTGCCCGTATGTACTGCAAACGCTGGCGACCCCGCTGCCCCGTCATGCACCACGGCGTTCTCTGCCGGGGTCGGTCGGCTACTGCCTGGGTTACAGCAAGGAGACGCGCATGTCGGGTTCGACCAGCATACCATCCCGCCAATCCCAGATGGACGCCATGAGCGTGTCCCTGGCCCGGAACTGGTGGGCGTTGGCGTTGCGCGGCGTGTTTGGCATCGTGTTCGGCCTGATGGCGTTCCTGCTGCCCGGTGTAACCCTTGCGTCGCTGACCCTGCTGTTCGCGGTTTACATGCTGGCCGATGGCGTGTTCGCCATCGTCGCCGGAATCCGCGCCGCAGCGCATCACGAACGCTGGGTTTTGCTGATGCTTGAAGGGCTGGTGGATCTCGCCGCCGGCGCAGCGGCGCTGCTGTGGCCGGGAATAACCGTGCTGGTGATGGTGGCGCTCCTGGGTATCTGGGCCGTCGTCTCGGGCTTCCTGCTGTTGATGGCGGCCTTTCGGTTGCACGCCGGGCACGGGCGCTGGCTGCTGGTAGTGCCGGCTTTGCTGTCGATGATCTGGGGCGTGCTGCTTTATTTGTCGCCAGGGCTTGGGGCCTTGGTGCTGACATACTGGGTGGGCGGCTACGCCCTCGCGTTCGGGGCGCTGCTGCTGGTGCTGGCACGCCGACTGCGGGCGCGGAGCGGCGGGCTTCCCGGCCAGGGCAGGGCGAGGTTCGGCGCGGTCTAGAGCAGGTCGCAGTCTGGTTCAAATGCGCAGCGGCCTCATCTGATATTGCAAGTCTCTACCCGCAGACAAAAAACCAGAGCGCTGTGCGTCCAGTTTGGCCACAAACCGGTCGCGGCACCGCTGCCGCCTCAATGCTCACCGCAGCATTTCGAGTGCGGAATGCATTGCAACGTTAAAAGGTTGTCGATACCGTAACCTGAAGTTACGGAGTTGAGCCATGACGGTTGCAAATCGGCGCGGCTTCCTGATTGGCGCGGGCGCGGCTGCGGTCGGACTGGGCGCTGGTCCGGCACTGGCCCAGCACCTCACTGGCGTGCCCAGCCCGATACGGATCGGCTGCCTTGTGGCGCTCAGTGGCCCTCAGGAGGTGCTCGGCCGCCCGATCCTGGACGGCGCCGCCATCGCCGCCGACCAGGTGAACGAGGCTGGCGGACTGCTCGGCCGCCCAGTGGAGATCGTTCCCTACGATGTTCGTGCCGATCCCGCCATCGCTCTGCGCGGCTTGCGGGAGATGAAGGAATTGGGCGTCAACCTTCTGTGCGGCGTGCTGTCCAGCACCGTCGGCCTGGCCTTGGCGCCGGAGCTGCAGCCGGCCGGCGCCACCCTTATTACCTGCGCCGCGGCTTCGGAGAAGCTGACGCATGAGGCCTACACGCCCAACCTGTTCCGGGTGACCGACGAGACCTGCATGCGCAACTCCGCCCAGGCCCGGCTGATGGCGGAACGGTATCCGCACGTTCGCCGCTGGGGCGCCATCATTCCCGACGTGGAGTATGGCGCCTCCGCCTATGCCTCCTTCCGCGCCGGGCTGCAGGAGGCCTACCCGGCGCGCACCGGACGCATGCCCGAACTTGCAAAGCCGGTGGTGGCCCATTTCGGCGCAGACGAGTTCGGAGCTGAGATTGCGGCCCTGCAGGCGGATGGGGCCGACGGGCTGTTCATCGCCATCTACGGTGATGACGCGATCGCCTTCTACCGCCAAGCATCGAGGGCCCAGCTGATGCGCCAGACCCCGGTGCTGGCGGATGCGGTCAATGAATTCCTGGTGCCGGAAACGCTCGGCGCAGGCTGCCCGGAGCACCTGTGGCTGGGGATGACCTGGTATTATGGCGGCTACCAGGGTTTGCCGCTGGGCCGGCAGCTTTACCGAGAATACGTGAAGCGGACAGGGAACATGGTGCCCCTGGGCTTCGTGAATGCCGGGCACTCGGCGGTACTGGCCTATGCCGCGGCGATCCGCAAGGCGGGCGCGACGGGCACCGCGCCGGTGATCTCGGCGCTGCGCGGGCTGACCTTCGACACGGCGAAGGGGCCGGTGACGCTGCGGCGGGAGGACAACCAGGCGGTGTGCGACGTGAACTTCATCCGGATCAGGTCGGGCGTGGAGGCCGGCTTGGGCAACATGGAGGGTGCACGCACAGATGTGGAGGTGGCGGAATTCGTGCGCTACGACGGCGCTGACGTGATCGAGCCGCCATCGCCGGGGCAGCCGGTGAAGTATCGGGGACAGGGGTAGGCACGGCCATTTGCCAACCCGGCACATGCCGCGCCGGGTGCAGCAGAAACCCGCCCACACCGTTCGTTGCTGCCTGATCCATTGCAGGTGGACACTCATACCGCCGCAGCAAAGTGTGGCCGGAAAGCAGCACCCTCGTCCGCGACGCGCCAGCAATACTAGGGACCCCCTGTTGCGCAAAAGCTCCACCAGTGCTCGTTGAGCCACGGTGGCCGCAGATACTGGGTTGCAGCGGTTTGCAGTCTCTGCAACTTTGCCTTCGTTCAAGCAGTCTTACCGCCTCCATTTCCAGGAAGATGACAATGATGTCCCGTTTCAACATAATGTCCGCCGTGCTGCTTGCAGCTTCGCTTGCTGCCTGTTCAAAGTTTTCAGACGCACCGCCCGTCTCGAGCAACTCGAACGGGCAGAACCAGGCGCCGCAGCCGGTCAATAGCCTGCCGGAAGGGTCCGCGGTGAGCTCCCCACTCACGAGCCAGACCGGCGTCGTGAGCCAAACCACGCCTCCGCCCACGCCGCCAGTCCGGCGCCCGGTTCGCCGTCCCCGCCGTCCGGTTCGCCCGCGCCCGCGCACGACAACGCCAGCTACGCCAGCAACTCCGGTCGCGCCAGTTACTCCGACTACCCCGGCGCCTTCGACAGGAACCACGCCGCAGTAACGCTGTCTGGGACGGGACGGCAAACTCCGTCCCGTCTTGGCGCCACATGCCAGTTGGCGCCCGTTTGAGAATGCGCTGCGCTCAGTTTTCTGGCGTGGGTTTCAAAACCAAATAGCTAGACCGGTTTGCATCCAGCCTTGGTGCAAACCGGTTTAGGTGTTTGCTCCAGTGGCAGGCTTCCGCGCGGCGCCGTAGACAGGCCGAAGGCGCTTCACATCGGCACCGCCACCCAAGCTCGCCACCTCAAGCTCTTCTGACAGCCGGCCCCGTCGGCGCGGCTTCTGCGCCGGGCGGCAAGTGGGCTAGGGTGCCCCGGCACCAGAAGGACCCTGCCCGTGAGCGGCTTCCGCAGCACCGAACGCTACATCGCCTCCCGTGACCTGGAGGTGGCGGTCAACGCCGCCGTCGCCCTGCAGCGCCCGCTGCTGGTCAAGGGTGAACCCGGCACCGGCAAAACCGTCCTGGCGCACGAGGTCGCCGCCGCCCTGGGCCATCCGCTGGTCGAATGGCACGTGAAGTCCACCACCAAGGCGCAGCAGGGCCTGTATGAATACGACGCGGTGTCCCGCCTGCGCGACAGCCAGCTCGGCGACCCCAAGGTCGCGGACATCGCCAACTACATCGTCCGCGGCAAGCTGTGGGACGCCTTCGACGCCGACCGGCCCCAAGTCGTGCTGATCGACGAGATCGACAAGGCCGACATCGAGTTCCCGAACGACCTGCTGCTCGAACTCGACCGCATGCAGTTTTTTGTCTATGAAACCCGGCAGACCATCGCCGCCAAGCACCGGCCCGTGGTCATCATCACCAGCAACAACGAGAAGGAGCTGCCGGACGCCTTCCTGCGCCGCTGCTTTTTTCATTACATCCGTTTCCCCGACCGCCCGACGATGGAGCGGATCGTGGACGCCCACTACCCCGGCCTGCAGGCGGACCTGGCGCGCGAGGCCCTTAACGTCTTCTTCCAGATACGCGAGGTGCCCGGCCTCAAGAAGAAGCCGGCCACGTCCGAGCTGCTGGACTGGCTCAAGCTGCTGATGATCGAGGACATGCCGGCGGATGCGTTGCGCAGCACCGATGCCCGCGTGGTAATCCCGCCGCTGCACGGCGCGTTGCTGAAGAACGAGCAGGATGTTCACTTGTTTGAGCGCCTGGCTTTCCTGAACCGGCGCGGCGGGTAGCGCCGTGTTCGGGCACTTCGTGCTGGCGCTGCGGGACGCCGGGGTGCCGGCGTCTATTACGGAATACCTGGCGCTGCTGGGCGCCATGCGGGCCGGTGTCGCCGATTACAGCGTCGAGGACTTCTACCACCTCAGCCGCGCCGCCCTGGTGAAGGACGAACGGCACCTGGACCGCTTCGACCAGGTTTTTGGGCGTGTGTTCCGCGGGTTGGAAGTCCCGGAGGGCGAGGATGGTGAAACTGGCCCAGTCCCGCGCGAGCTGCCGGCGGAATGGCTGCGCCGCATGGCCGAACGGCTGCTGACTCCCGAGGAGCGGGCACAGATAGAAGCCCTGGGCGGCTTCGACAAGCTGATGGACACCCTGCGGCAGCGACTGGCCGAACAGCAGGGCCGGCACCAGGGCGGCAACAAGTGGATCGGTACCGGCGGCACCTCGCCCTTCGGCGCCTACGGCTACAACCCCGAGGGCGTTCGGATCGGCCAGGACGAAAGCCGCAACCGCCGCGCTGTGAAGGTGTGGGACCGGCGCGAGTTCCGCGACCTGGACGACGGCGTAGAGCTAGGCACCCGCAACATCAAGCTGGCGTTGCGCCGCTTGCGCCGCTTCGCCCGCACGGGCGCCGCGACCGAGCTGGACATGCCCGGCACCATCAGGGCCACGGCGCACAACGCCGGCTCCCTGGACCTGAAGATGGTGGCGGAGCGGCACAACGCGGTGAAGGTGCTGCTGTTCCTGGACGTGGGCGGCAGCATGGACGACCACATCCGCGCCTCCGAAGAACTGTTCTCGGCGGCGCGCAGTGAGTTCAAGCACCTGCAATTCTACTACTTCCACAACTGCCCCTATGAGCGGCTGTGGCAGAGCAACGCCCGGCCGCGCGACCAGGCCATCCCGACCGAGGAGGTCTTGCGCACCTACGGCCCGGACTACCGCGCCATCTTCGTCGGCGACGCCACCATGAGCCCCTACGAGATCGCCGCCCCCGGCGGCAGCGTCGAGCACTGGAACGACGAGGCCGGGGGTGTGTGGATGGGCCGCCTGCTGGGCCACTGGCGCCGCAGCGCCTGGCTGAACCCGGTGCCACGGGATTGGTGGTCCGGCGCGCAGTCCGTTGGGATAATGCGGGAGCTGATGGAGAACCGCATGTATCCGCTGACTCCCGGCGGCCTCGACGAGATGATCCGGGAACTCGGCAGGTGAGGGCGGTCCTCGCCGCCGCGTTGCTGGCCCTGGCGCCGGCAGCGGAGGCGGCGGAGGTCTGCACCTACACCGGCGCCGCCAGCCACGACGCCCGCGCCACCATTCGGACCGAGGCTTCGGAAATCGGCGGTCTGCTGACCTTGCGCGTGCTGGCGCGCGTCCAGGCGGAGCCGTGGTGGTGGTCCCTCGGTTACCTGATGGAGGAGATCAGCACTTGGCGCGGCGGCGAGCTGCAATCGGTCGCGCTCAACACCCGCTACATCCTGGACGGACGGGTGCGGCGGCAGCAATGGGACGTGCTGGCGCGCACCCCGGAGGGCTTGCAGGCGCAGCGGGTGCAGAGCACGTCGTTGCCCGAGTTCAACCGCCGCCACCCCCGCTTCGCCGGGCACTGGGACCCGGCGCGGTTCGGCCAGCCCTGGCTGCCCGACTACCCGGCAGCAGGGCCGGAGCGGCGGACGGACCTGGACCTGCCACGGGCCGGGATGCCGCCGGGGCTACGCACGCCGCTGGCCCTCATGTTCTACTGGAGCCGGTTCCTGCCGCCGGGCAATGAGGTGGTGCCGGTGTTCCTGCCGGGCTGGAAGCGCGATGCGCGGGCGGACGAGCCGGTGGCGGCGGTGGCGCCGGGCCGCTGGCGGATGACGCTGCGCCATCCCGCGGTGGGCTCGGGGTCCTGGGCGGAGGCTGCGGTGTCAACGGATCACCGGCTGCTGCGGCTGACCTTCGCTGTGCGGGCGCGGGTGGGGAATGGGGAGGGCTGGGTGGCGCTGGAGGGATGCGCGGGGTAGCTCCCCCTCTTCTCCCTCCTGGACACCCTACGGCTTGACGCCAGGCCCTGCGCCCCCTGCTATGGCGGCACCCCGCTCAAAGGCCGCCCCCATGCTCCGTGCCCTCCTCGTCCTGCTGCTGGCCGCCGCCGCCCCGGCCTACGCCCAGGCGCCCGTCACCCGCAGCCACGCCCTCACGATCCTCGGCACCCCCGCCTTGCCGGCCAACTTCCCGCACTTCCCCTACGTCAACCCCGAGGCCCCAAAGGGTGGCGAGGCGGTGTTCGGCATGACCGGCAGCTTCGACGGGTTCAACCCATACATCCTGCGCGGCAACTCCGCCTTCGGCCTGGGCGCGAGCTGGCAGCCCGGCGTCGGCGGCACCGCCGCAGGCACCGCCGGCGGCCACGTCTGGGAAAGCCTGATGGTCGGCTCCGCGGAAGAATCCGACACCGGCTACGGCCTGCTGGCCGGGACCATCGAGATGCCCGCCGACCGCATGTGGATCGCCTTCGAGATTCGGCCGGAAGCGCGGTTCGCCGACGGCTCCCCCGTGCTGGCGTCGGACGTGGCCTGGACCTTCAAGACCCTGCTGGAAAAGGGCCGGCCCAGCTTCCGCGTCGCCTACTCGGACGTG
>CAXTCI010000122.1:0-15980 GCA_964242325.1 uncultured Acetobacteraceae bacterium | reverse complement strand
GCTTTGTCCGTGGTCAGGGTGGAGGATGAGCTGCTGCTCGTGCTCCTTGCGCTAGGGGCTGGGATCGCCGCGGAACCGACAGCGCTGATGCTGGACATGATCTTTTCCTGCTGGTGATAAATTGGTCAGGCGCTGGCGCTGCTGGGGGGAAAGCCCCGGCGGCAGCAGTGGCGGCATGCCGGATGCCGTAGAGCTATCTGTAGTGGAGCCGCTCTGGCTGAGGCTGGAGCTGCTGCATGAGATCCCACTGGGACAGCCTACTGCTGCCGCTCACTGCCGTGATGGACATGGTAGTTCCTTTCGCAGCGACTGCGGCTTGCGGCACAGCAAATGGCGGACCGGCCCGTTTTGGCCTAAGAACATTAATATCCGGTGTCTTTTCCAATAGATCGTTTTTGCCAAGCGGCACTTCGTTGGTAGTCCGGGACCTGGCCCCAAACGCAAACCGTCCCACGCGTGAGGGCAAGGCGCCTACTGCGGGCTTCGATGCGGCTGTTTGCGTTCGAGGCGGGATCGGGTGCTTTTTCGACTTATCTCCTACTTCCCGGCGGCGCAGATAACGTCGGCGCTGCTGCCGGCCGGGCGCGGCCGTCCGGTTGGCGCACGATCTTTGGACGCCGAGCGAGAACGGATCATCGCGGAGCAGATTGAAGGCGATCAGAGACTTCGCCGGAAGCTTTGCCAACGCGGATAGACGGCCTTGGGCTGGAAAACGTCCTGCACGGACAGCCAGAGCCGGGCACCATAACCCCGCAGGAGGGTGACGCTATCCGCCAGGCGATCCATGCGCCCGAGTTCGTCGAGGAAGAGTGCAATCCGATGCGGCGGCCGGGTAGGGGAGGCAGTGATGCCATCCAGCGCCAAGCTGGCGAAGCCGCGCACAAAGCCCAGGCAAGCGCGCAGGCGATCCGGTGGGATGGCGAGATACACCGTCATCGGCAACAAGTAAGGACGACCGGAGCGGGTGCTGAGCCGTTCGCCCGCCTGGACGAACGTCTGCTTCGGGGCACAGCGCACAGGCCTTCAAACGACCGAAATGGATCGTAAGCCGACCTTAAAACCAGGTGCTACCAGCAATTTCGCCGTGTCGCCCAGTGCTGAACACCCATGTGTGCTGACACCCACGTGCAGAGCCGGTCATCCCGGCGCGCCCCAAGCCGCCGCCCCATCTCGAAACGCGCCCGCCACCCCCGCCCGGTGGCATTCCCATACGACCCTCCCAATCCGCCCACGCAATGCTTGACACCGATCCGGCCACAATGTTCTTGTTCCGTTCATGTCCGCATCAGCGACCCAGGCCACCCCGCAACACGACCCCGGCTCAACGGCCACGGACACGTATGGCCACGACGAGGCCCTGAACGACCTCATCGGCATGGGCACAGACATAGCCCGCCGCTTGCACGGCCATGCCATGGCCCAGCCCCAACCCGCCGATCAAGCGGGCGGCCCCGCGTACCAGGCCAATGGCGCGCCGCCCGTCCCGGCCCCGGCGCCCACACCACTCCCGGCCCCGGACGCCCTGATCCGCATCGCCGCCGCCTTCGACCAGATCGCCCGAGCCGTCCGCCGCTGCATCGCCCTCGCGCAAACCCTGGACGACCCCAAGCACCCCAACCGCGAACCGGCCCAAGACCGCACCACCGCCCGCAGGCGCATCCTCCGCGCCGTCGAGGACGCCATCCAGCGCCCACCAGACAACCCCGAGTGCGACGACCCCGAAGTTCTGCTGTCCGACTTCCGCGAGCGCATGGACGCCGCCGACCTCGAAGACGACATCGCCAGCCGCCCCGCCGAGGACATCATCAAGGACATCCTCCGCGACCTCGGCCTGGCAGCCCTACCCGGCAGCCGCCCCTGGAAGCGCCGCACCTCCGCCGACATCGCCGAACTCAACGCCCGCGCAGCCGCGCCAAGCAGCCCCGCCAGGAGCACCGACTCGCAGCCCGGCGCCGAGCCGCAAGACGGCCATCCCGCCAGCGCCCAGCACTCCCCCGATCCCGGACCGGACCAACGCGAATCCGGCCAGCGCGAGCCAAGCCACTCCGCCGCACCCGCCCGATCTCCCGTCCTCCCCGGCCACACCCTGCCGGAAGACCCGGCCGAAGCCGTAGCCTTCGTCCTACGCCAAGCCGCCCGCACCGACGCCCAATGGCGTCCGCCACCCGGCGGCTAGCAAAAACCCCAGCGATCCCATCCAAGAATGACGGCCCACCAGGCCCGCCCGTCCCCGTGCCATCGGCAAAGGCGTATGCAGCCCGCAGCGCAGCCACGCGCACCCTACCCGGCCACCATTCGAACAGCATTCAGCATCAGCCAGCAGCACCAAGCCCGCCAATCCCCCACGCGCAACCGTCATGCCGTTTTAAGCCTCGCAAAACACGCGCCGCTCGCTTATGTGTGCGCTGCAACATGCGGGGGTGCATCGTCCCTCGCCCCCCAGACGCGGCCATGCCAGGCCCCAAGGTTCCCCATGGACATCCGGAATATCGCCATCATCGCCCACGTCGACCATGGGAAGACGACCCTGGTTGACCAATTGCTGCGCCAATCCGGCTCGTTCCGCGACCACCAGGTCGTCGCCGAGCGCGCGATGGACAAGAACGACCTGGAAAAGGAGCGTGGCATCACGATCCTCGCCAAGTGCACCAGCGTCGTTTGGAAGGACACCCGCATCAACATCGTGGACACGCCCGGCCACGCCGACTTCGGCGGCGAGGTCGAGCGCATCCTGGGCATGGTTGACGGCGCCATCGTCCTGGTGGATGCCGCCGAGGGCGTACTCCCCCAAACCAAGTTCGTCGTCGGCAAGGCCCTGCAGCGCGGCATCAAGCCCATCGTCGTGGTCAACAAGGTGGACCGCCAGGACGCCCGCGCCGATGAGGTCCACACCGAGGTGTTCGACCTGTTCGCCGCCCTCGGCGCGACCGACGAGCAGCTAGACTTCCCGATGCTGTATGCCTCGGGACGCCAAGGCTGGGCCGACATCGCGATGGACGGCCCGCGCAAGGACCTGGCGCCGATGTTCGACCTGGTTTTGAGCCACGTCCCGGCGACCCGGCTGAACAAGGAAGCGCCATTCGCCATGGTCGCCTCCATCCTCGACTACGACAACTTCCTGGGCCGCGTGCTCACAGGCCGCGTCGAGCAGGGCCGCGCCCGCCTGAACATGCCGGTAAAGGTGCTGCGCGCCGACGGCACCACCGTGGAAACCGGCCGCCTCACCAAGCTGATGGGCTACCGCGGCCTGGACCGCGTGCAGGTTGACGAGTGCGAGGCCGGCGACATCGTAGCCGTCGCCGGGCTGACCGACGCCACGGTGCCCGACACCGTGGGCGACCCCTCCCTGACCCAGCCGCTTTACGCCATCCCGGTGGACCCGCCGACCCTGGCCATGACCTTCCGCGTCAACGACGGCCCGCTGGGCGGCAAGGAGGGCAAGAAGGTCACCTCCCGCCAGATCCGCGACCGCCTGCTCCGCGAGTCCGAGGGCAACGTCGCCATCAAGATCACCGAAAGCAACGAGACCGACGCCTTCGAGGTCGCCGGCCGCGGCGAACTCCAGCTCGGCGTGCTGATCGAGCAGATGCGCCGCGAGGGCTTCGAACTGACCATCGGCCGCCCCCGCGTCCTAACCCGCAAGAACCCGGAAACCGGCGAGCGCGAGGAGCCGTTCGAGGACGTGCTGGTGGACGTGGACGAGGCCTATTCCGGCGTCGTCGTCGAGAAGATGAGCCGCCGCAAGGGCGTCATGCAGGACATGCGCCCATCCGGCGGCGGCAAGGTCCGCATGACCTTCCACATGCCCAGCCGCGGCCTGATCGGCTACCACGGCGAGTTCCTGACGGACACCCGCGGCTCCGGCATCATGAACCGCCTGTTCAGCGGCTATGAGGCCTGGGCCGGGCCGTTGGAGGGCCGCCGCAATGGCAGCCTCATCAGCAGCGAGCCCGGCGAGGCCATCCACTACGCCTTGTTCTACCTGCAGGAGCGCGGCACCCTGTTCGTGGACCCCGGCAACAAGGTCTATGTCGGCCTGATCCTCGGCGAACACAGCAGGGACAGCGACCTCGACGTAAACCCGATCAAGGAGAAGAAGCTGACCAACGTCCGCGCTTCCGGCAAGGACGACGCGATGCTGCTGATCCCCCCCCGGCGCATGAGCCTGGAACAAGCCATCGCCTACATCGAGGACGACGAGCTTGTGGAAGTGACCCCCTCCGCAATCCGCCTACGCAAGCGCTACCTCGACCCGAATGAGCGCAAGCGCAACGAAAAGCGCCAAGACAGCCAAGCCGCCTAAACCACCCCCACTTCCCCCTCTCCCTCCGGGAGAGGGTCGGGGTGAGGGGGCGGGCAAGCGTCGAGCTTCCTCATTGTCAAAACGCAAAGTTCCCGTCTCCCAACCAACAACACGCACGTTGTTCCCTAACCTCTCGTCGAAATAAAAGAGACCAGCCAACCTCCCACCAATCACTCTGAATCAGACCACCCCAGGGCTTGCCCCGCCGCCAAGCCCGGCATAGACGCAAGCATCGCCAGCGGTCCCATGCCATGCCTGCGTTCTCCCTTCCCGACCGCCGTCTCTGCACCATGGGCGCCTACGGCGCCGTATGCGGCCTGCCTCTAAACCTATCTGGCTTCACCCTGCGCCAGTGGCTCAGCGAGGGCCAAGTCTCGCTCACCCTGATCGGCGCCACCGCCAGCATCGGCCTGGCCTACGTCCTAAAATTCCTATGGTCTCCGCTGCTCGACCAGGTATCGCCCCCGCTAGGCCTGGCCCGATTCGGTCGCCGCCGAGGCTGGCTGCTCCTGATCCAGCCGCTGCTGGCCCTATCCTGCCTGCGCCTAGCCCTGTCCGATCCCGCGGTATCCCCCGGCATGCTGCTCGCCACCGCCGCCCTGGTCGCCTTCCTATCTGCCAGCCAAGACGTGGTCGTAGACGCCTGGCGTGTCGAAAGCTTCCCGGAGCGTATGCAAGGCATCGCCCTGGCGGCCTACGTCTGGGGTTACCGCCTGGCCCTCCTAATCTCGGGTGCCGGCGCCATCGGCCTGGTAGGCATACTGGGCTGGCCCGGCTCGCTTACGCTCATGGCCGCCCTGGTTGGCGCAGGCACCCTGGTGACGCTGGCGGCCAACGAACCCCAAGTCGCCACCTTGCCCGACACGGCATTGGCATTCGGCGCCCGGCTGCGGGCCGCCGTAGTTGATCCCTTCGTGGACTTCCTGGCCCGCCCCTCCGCCGGCCGCATCCTGGCCTTCGTGATGCTCTTCAAGCTGGGCGAGGCCCTTGCCCACACGATGGCAGTCCCGTTCTACCGGGCGCTGGGCTTCGACCGCGCGCAAGTGGCGCTCGCAACCGGAGTGCCAAGCCTGCTGGCCAGCCTGCTCGGCGCCGCCGCCGGGGGCTGGCTCGTGATACGCATCGGCACCGGCCGCGCCCTGGTCATCACCGGCTTCGTGCAGATGGCCTCCATGGGCCTGTATTTCGCCCTGGCCGAGTCCGGCGGCGACGGCCGCATCCTCCTAGCCAAGATCATCCTGGAAAACATCGCCGAGGCGATGGCCGACGCCGCCTTCCTCACCTACCTTTCGACGCTGTGCTCCACCCGGTTCACCGCCACCCAGTATGCCCTGCTCTCGTCTCTGGCCGCCGTGGGCCTACGCACCATTGGCGGCTTCTCGGGCCGCCTGGCGGAGACGCTCGGATGGCCCTTGTTCTACGCCATGACGATCTTCGCCGCCCTGCCGGCGATGCTGGTCATGGTCAGCCTGCTGCGGCGGCCGCCGGAGTTGCCGCTGACCCGTCCGGCAGCCATACCGTAACGGTCGTGCCGACGCCCTCGGTGCTCTCGATCAGCAACTGGCCGCGATGCCGGTTCACGATGTGCTTCACGATCGCCAGCCCCAGCCCGGTGCCGCCCACCGCGCGCGAACGTCCCTTGTCAGCCCGGTAGAACCGCTCGGTCAGGCGGGGAATATGGGCGCGAGGGATGCCCTGCCCATCATCGGCAACGCTCAGCATCACCCCGGACCGGGCCGGCCAGCGTCCACCTGGCGGAACCCGCTGCACCGTAACGGTCACCATGCCGCCCTGCCGCCCATACTTCGTCGCGTTGTCCAGCAGGTTCTGCAGCACCTGCTCCAACTGGTCGTCGTCGCCGGGCACGGACGCCAAGTCGGGCGCCAGGTCCAGCCGCAGCCGCACCTGCCGCTCCCGCGTCTGCGGCTCGAACGCGTCGGCCAGCCGCTGCACCAGCTCGGCGAGGTTTACCCGGTCGGCCGGCGGCCGGTGTTCCGTCAGCTCGATCCGCGACAGGCTGAGCAGGTCGTCAATCAGGCGGTTCATCCGCCCGGCCTGGTCGGCCATGATGCCCAGGAACCGCGTCTGCGCCGGCGGGTCGTCGGCGGCCGGTCCGCGCAGGGTGTCAATGAAGCCGATCAGGCTGGCGAGCGGCGTGCGCAGCTCGTGGCTGGCATTGGCGACGAAGTCGGCGCGCATCCGCTCCACCGCGCGCTCCCGCGTGCGGTCGGACATGACGGCGACGATGCGTCCCCCATCGGCCAGCGGCGGGTCAAGCGCCATGACGGTTGCATACACTTCCCGCGAAACGGGAACGGGAAGGCTGAGTTCGGCGGACTGGTCCTCGCCCCGGCTAGTGGCGCGGTCTATGGCGGCGCGCAGGCCGGGATGGCGCAGCACGGCTGCCATCTCGGCGCCAAACGCGGTGCGCGCGGCGGCATTGGCCCGGCGCACCTGCCGGTCTGCTCCCAGAACGATGAGCGGATCGGGCAACCGCTGCACGATGGCCTGCTCCGCCCGCAGCAGGCCGAACACTTCGGCCTTGTTAGCAGCCAGGTCGCGTGACAGGCGCGCGGCTTCCCGCGACAGGTGCGCGGTGGCGGACAGCAGGGGACGGCGCGGCGGCATCCCCGTGCCGTCCGGCGCATGATGATGCAGTGCCCATGTCACCAGCCTGAGGTCGCGTACCCAGATCCACGCCAAGATGCCGGCGCCCCCGGCTATCGCCGCCGCCGCCAGCAACGCCGCGCCCCAAGCCAAGGCGCCATTGACCGCCAGCACAAGCAGCACGGCCACCGGCCAAGCCGCCAGTGCCGCGGCCGTACGCAGGGGAAGGGTGGCGCGCGCCACCTGGGTCAGGTGCCCGGCGCGGCAGGCGTCCCTGGCGCTGGCTGCACGATGTGCGATCCGCCGCGATCAATCTCGAAGATGGCGAGGCTTCGCTGCACCTGCCCGTCGGGCAGCAGGCGGAACGGCCCATCGGCGCCGATGTAGCCCTGCGGACGCAGCAGGAGTTGGGCCGAGTAGCCGATCCGGTCCAGTGACGCCCGGGCGACGCCTGCGGCGTCATAGGCGATGCTCGCAAGGTCCCGCGGCGGCGATCCATACTTGGCGGCGTAGGTCTGCTCGAACGGCACGCGGGCAGACGGGTCGGGGGCGGCATACCACGCGCCAGCCAAGGCGCTGAGCTGCCCCGCTTCCCGCGCCCAGGTAGCAGGGCCGAAGACGCGGATCTGGGCCGGGCTGATATCGTAGAACTTCAGCAACGGCGCGGCTTGGCTAAGCTGCGGCCCCAACGCGCCGAGAAGCAGGGCGTCCACCGGCGGCGGAACTGGCGGAGAGGCCGGAGCGGCAGGATCGGCAGGTGGAGCATCGGCCGGACGTCCTTGCAGGTCCTGCCCACCGTGCCGGGCGGCGTAGGCGGACACCTCTTTCAAGGAGGCGTTCAGCCCGACGAAGCCATTGGTATAGTGGAGCACCTGCGGCGGCGGCAGGCCGGCCTCGGTGGCGGATGCGGTCACGCCAGTGGCCAAGGCGTCACCAAAGGCGTTCTGCGGCACGACCGCGCCGAGGCGCGTTTTGCCCTCCGCCTGCACCGCCAGCACGAGACGGCGGACCTGCTGGCCCGGCGTCACCCCCATCGTCCAAACCCCGGGCTGGGCTTGGGCCACGTCTGAGGTGAAGGCGAGCACAGGTACCCCCGCGGCGCGGGCGAGCGGAGCCACGGCCCCCGTCTCGCCAGCGGTCAGCGGGCCGAGGATGATGCCAGCGCCACCCGCCAGCGCCGCGCGCGCCGCGTCCGCCGCACCGGCCGGGGTGCCGTGGGTGTCACGCGCATCCAGCGGCAGGCCACCGGGCTGGTCGAGGGAAAGCTGGGCGGCGCGCAGCAAAGCCTGCCCAACCTCCGAGTTCGGGCCGGTGAGCGGCAGCAGGATGGCGACGCGGCGACCTGCGGCTTCCGACCCCGGCGCCGGGCCGGAACCGCCCGGGGCAGCGTTGAGGCCGAACGGACTGTTGTAGCCGCCGCCGTTCGGGTCGGCTACGCAGGCAGCCAGGCCCGTCGTGGCTGCCAGGAACGCCAATGACCGACCGAGTGCTGCAAACTTCATCGCATGATCCCTCCCTGGACGATCCGGCCGCGGACCGGTTGGAGTCTATACCACGGGGATTGCTGCTGGTTGCCACGCCGATCGGCAACTTGGCAGATATGTCACGACGCGCGCTGGAGGCACTGCGCCAAGCGGACCTGGTGCTGTGCGAGGACACCAGGCAAACGGCGCGGCTGCTGCAGCACTACGGCATCACCGTGCGGACCACGCCGCTGCACGACCACAACGAGGAGGGACGCATTCCGGCGCTGCTGGACACCCTGGCGGGCGGCGGGCTGGTCGTGCTCGTGTCGGACGCCGGCACGCCCTTGGTGTCGGACCCTGGATTCCGGCTGGTGCGCGCGGCGCTGGCGGCGGGCCTGCCGGTGTCGGCGATCCCCGGGCCGAACGCGGCTGTCATGGCGCTGGTGCTGTCCGGGCTGCCGCCGCAGCCGTTCCTGTTCCTTGGCTTCCCGCCGCCGCGATCCGCGGCGAGGCTGGCCGCCTTCGGCATCCTGCGCGCCGCTGAGCGGGCCGGGCTGTCGGCGACCCTGATCTGGCACGAGGCGCCGCACCGCCTGGCCGAGTGCCTGGCCGATCTGGCCACCAGCTTCGGCGACCGTCCGGCGGCAGTTGCGCGGGAACTCACCAAGCGGTTCGAGGAGGTGCGGCGGGGATCCTTGCCGGAGCTTGCGACGCATTACGCGTCCGCGCCGGCAAGGGGCGAGATCACTCTAGTGGTTGGTCCGGCGCCGGAAGGATCGGACGAGGAGGACCTGGACGGCCAATTGCGTCGCGCACTGCGGGACAACAGCCTCAAGGACGCGGCGGCGATGGTGGCGGGAGCTACGGGCCTGCCGCGCAAGACCGTCTACGCCCGCGCCCTGGAAATCAGCCGTGAGGAGGGCGATCTTGCTCCCTCTCCCTCCAGGAAAGGGTCGGGGTGAGGGGGGCTTGGCTGGGAACGGCAGGGGACTGAGTCCTACTGCCAATGGCCCTAGATGACGAGATTGCTGCGCCTCAAGACTCTCTCATCCCGACCCTCGCCCAAAGGGAGAGGGAGGAGGCGGCGGTCCTCAGCGCCCGCTGATGATACGATCCACCAGTTCCTTGACGGTCGGAATGAAGCCGTTGGAATAGAACGGGTCACTCGCAAAACGGAAGGCGTTGTGGCCGCTGAACATGAGCTGGTGCTCGATGGCTTCCGGCGTCTGGTCGTCGCGGCGCACCGATTGCAGCGTCTTCTGGATACAGAACGAGCGGGGATCGGCCTTCTTGCCGTTGGAGAAGTCCGGCTCGTGCTGGCTCCAATTGCTGAACCGGCACTGGCTCAGGCAGCCCATGCAGGATACCTGGTCGTCGGTAATGCGCGCGGCACGCTCAGGGGTGACAAAGATCAGGGTGCTGTCAGGCGTCCGCAGCGCCTCGGTGAAGCCCTTGGCGATCCAGCCCTCGACGTTGAACAGGTCCTGCGGCGTCAGGTAAACCGCCCGCTTGCGCGGCCCAATGCCCAGCATGGCGACGTGCTCGCCCACCGGCTCGGTGGAGTAGGCAACCTGGTGCTCGCTGCGCTCCCGCAGCTCGCCGATGAAGCCGTTGTTGACGGCGCTCGAATAGAAACCGGTCGGGCTGAACTTGTTCAGGAAGACATCGCCCTCCTTCAGCGTCAGCAGCCGGGTTTTCCAGGCGTCGCTGATCGGGCTTTCCTTAGTCAGCAGCGGACGAGTGCCAAACTGGAAGGCGATTGGCCCGAGATCGGGGTTGTCGATCCAATGCTCCCAGTCCTCCAGCCACCAGACACCGCCAGCCATGATGATGGGCGTCTGGTCCAGGCCGAAGGTACGCATCAGCTTGCGCAGCGCCAGCACGCGGGGGAAGGGGTCCTCCGGCTTGGTTGGGTCTTCGCCGTTGGACAGGCCGTTATGGCCGCCAGCGAGCCAGGGGTCCTCATAGACGACGCCGCCGAGCAGAGACGCGGCCTTGGAATAGGCGCGCTTCCATAGCGCGCTGAAGGCGCGGGACGAAGAGACGATGGGATAGTAATGGACGCCAAACTTCGCGGCGATGTCGGACAGGCGGTATGGCATCCCGGCGCCGCAGGTTAGGCCGTTGATCAGGCCCTTGGCGCCTTCCAGCACGCCGGTGATGACGCGCTCGGCCCCGCCCATTTCCCAAAGCAGGTTGGCGTGGATGCGGCCCTTGCCGCCGGAAATGTCGTAAGCCCGGCGGGCCTGGTCTATGCCGCCCTTGATGCCGTAGGCGATCAGCTCCTCATGCCGCTCCCGCCGGGTGCGCCCAGCATATTCTTGCGGGTCGGGGTTGCCGTCCGCATCATAGAAGTCTGCATTGACGGCGCTAAACGTGCCGGCGCCGCCAGCGGCGGCCCAGTGCCCGGACGAAACGCCGGTCGAGACGCCGATGCCCTTGCCGCCTTCGACCAGCGGCAGCACGTCCACGCCGCCCATTCTGATCTCGTTGACCGTTTTCATCGCCGTCTCGCTCCAAGCCTGTACGCTGGTGTACAGGACTGCCCATATGTGTATGCCGGGCCTGGCGGTGCCAGACCCGGCGCTCCGGTTTTATTACAGAAGATTACAGGAGGAGCAACTACTCGGCTGCGTTCTCGTGCCGCCGTCCGCCGTCCCGCCCGCCCTCGCGTCCACCTTCACGACGAGCGCCATCGCGATCGCCGCCCTCACGGCCCGGCTTGACGCCGACCTGGTCGGTGATGTCGGCCCCGGTGGCCTGGTCCACCACGCGCATGGACAGCTTCACCTTGCCGCGGTCATCGAAGCCGATGACCTTCACCTTCACCGCGTCGCCCTGGTTCACCACGTCCGTAGTCTTGTTGACCCGGCCCTGCTGCAGTTCGCTGATGTGGACCAGCCCGTCCTTGGCGCCCAGGAAGTTCACGAAGGCGCCGAAGTCCGCCGTCTTGACCACCTTGCCGTTGTAGATGCGGCCCACTTCCGGCTCGGCCACGATCCCCTGGATCATGTCTATCGCCTTCTGGCTGGCTTCCTCGGTCGTGGCAGCGATTTTGATGGTGCCGTCGTCCTCGATGTCTATCTTGGCACCGGACTGCTCGACGATGTCGCGGATCACCTTGCCGCCGGTGCCGATGACCTCGCGGATCTTCTCCTTTGGCACGGTGATGACGGTGATGCGCGGCGCCGTGGCGGCGACCTCGGAGCGGTTGCCCTGGATGGCCTTGGCCATCTCGCCCAGGATGTGCAGCCGGCCCTCACGCGCCTGCTCCAGCGCGATCTTCATGATGTCGGCGGTGATGGACGTGATCTTGATGTCCATCTGCAGGCTGGTGACGCCTGCCTCGCTGCCGGCGACCTTGAAGTCCATGTCGCCCAGGTGATCCTCGTCGCCTAGGATGTCGGACAGCACGGCGAAGCCGCGGTCTTCCTTGATGAGGCCCATCGCGATGCCGGCCACCGGCCGGGTCAGCGGCACGCCGGCGTCCATCAGGGACAGGCTGGTGCCGCAGACTGTCGCCATGCTGCTGCTGCCGTTGCTTTCGGTGATCTCGCTGACGACGCGCATCGTGTAGGGGAAGGTGTCCTTGCCGGGCAGCACTGGACGGACGGCGCGGTAGGCCAGCTTGCCGTGGCCGATCTCGCGGCGGCCCGGGCTGCCCATGCGCCCGGCCTCGCCGACGGAGTACGGAGGGAAGTTGTAATGCAGCATGAAGTGCTCGCGCCGCTCTCCTTCAAGCGCATCGATGACCTGCTCGTCCTGCCCGGTGCCGAGCGTGGCAACGCAGAGGGCCTGGGTTTCGCCACGGGTAAACAGGCTGCTGCCGTGGGCGCGGGGGAGCACGCCGACCTCGGCGATGATCTGGCGGACGGTCTTGGTGTCGCGCCCGTCAATGCGCATCCCGGTATCCAGGATGGCGTTGCGGACCACGTCGGCCTCAAGCTCCTTGAAGATCAACTTGGCCTTCTCGGGGTCGAGGCCCTCCTCGGCGAGGGAGGCCATCGTGGCCTTCTTGGCGACGCCGACCTTGTCCTGCCGGGCCTGCTTCAGATGTTCCTGGTAGGCCTCGGCCAACGAAGCGCGGGCCAGGGCGTCCACGCGGGACACCAGGGCCGCCTGGTCGGCCTCTGGCTCCGGCAGCGACCACGGCTCCTTGGCGGCGTGCTCGGCAAGCTCAATGATCGCCTGGATGACGGGCTGGCAGTGCTGGTGGCCGAAGGTCACTGCGCCGAGCATGACCTCCTCCGACAGCTCCTGCGCCTCCGATTCAACCATCAGCACGCCCTCGGTCGTGCCGGCCATCACCAGGTCGAGCTTGCTGGTCTTCAGCTCCTCGGCGGTGGGGTTCAGAATGTAGGCGCCGTTGGCGAAGCCGACCCGGGCGGCGGCGATGGGGCCGAAAAAGGGAATGCCGGACAGGGTCAAAGCGGCGGAGCAGCCGATCATGGCAACCACGTCCGGGTCGTTCTCCATGTCGTGGCTGAGGACCGTCGCGACGACCTGTACCTCATTACGAAAGCCGTGCGGGAACAGCGGGCGGATCGGACGGTCGATCAGGCGGCTGGTCAGCACCTCCTTCTCGGACGGGCGTCCCTCGCGCTTGAAGAAGCCGCCGGGGATCTTGCCGGCTGCGAAGGCTTTTTCCTGGTAGTTGACGGTCAGCGGGAAGAAGTCCTGGCCGGGCTTGGTGGTGCGGACGCCGACGGCGGTGCACAGCACGATGGTGTCGCCAAGCCGGGCCAGCACGGCGCCATCGGCCTGACGGGCGATCTTGCCGGTTTCCAGCACCAGCTTGCGCCCGCCCCAGTCCAGTTCTTTGCGGAAGTAGTTGAACATAGGTGTGTCCTTCATGCGCCGTGCGGAGAAGGTCGCGGGTTCCACGGGTGCGGCGTCTCGGGCCACAGGAGGCGGACTGCGCTTTTGGGTGCAGCCGCGGCGGGACGGGTCCCGCGGTCTCGTGTGGCCTGAGGCGCCGTCGCGGACGGGTCCGGGCGGCCGGCTCCGCCATACGGCGGTGTGCGGAGCGATGCAGCCCCGCGTGTGCCCGGCGCCACCATTGGCGCCGGGATCGCAGCAGCGGACTAGCGGCGGAGGCTCAGGCGCCCGATCAGCGTCTGATAGCGCGCGTTGTCCTTCTTCTTCAGATAGTCCAGCAGGCGGCGGCGGCGCCCGACCAGCATCAGCAGGCCGCGCCGGCTGTGGAAGTCCTTGGCGTGGGTCTTGAGATGCTCGGTCAGGTTGACGATCCGTTCAGTCGCGAGGGCGATCTGGACCTCGGGACTGCCGGTGTCGGCGGCGCCGGTAGCGTATTCCTGGACCAGCGCCGTGCGGCGCTCATCGGTAATCGACATCGGGGTGCTCCATGATGGGGGTTACAACATGCGCTCGGGCTTCAACCAGCCGTCTTGCAGACGGCACAGCCCGATGACGCGCGTCCCCGCCATGGCACGGGCCAAGCCCCCATCGGGGTCGGCCGTCCGTGGAATGCGGCCCATCAAGTCCACCAGGTTGATTGCCTGGCCTTGTGACAGGCTGTGGGCCTCCGGTTCGGTCAAGGCCAGCGCCGGGATGTCGGCCAGCGCGGTCATGACCGGACGCAGGAGGTCCGGGGATGCCGGGGCGTTGTCCGCCGAGCGCAGGCATTTGTCCAGGGAAATCGCCTGGGCCTCCAGGAACGGGCCAACGCGCAGGCGGCGCAGGGCGGCGACGTGGCCCAGGGTGCCGCAGGCGAGCGCCAAGTCGCGGGCCAGGCTGCGCATGTAGACGCCCTTGCCGGACTGCACCTCGAACACCGCCGTGTCGGCGTCGGCGCGCTCGACGAGTTCGAAGCGGTCCACGCGGGCCGGTCGCGGCGGCAGGGCGGGAGGGCGGCCGTCCCGGGCCATGTCGTAGGCGCGTTCCCCGTCCACCTTGATGGCGGAATAGGCGGGCGGAACCTGCATGATGTCGCCGATGAAAGCGGGGAGGGCGGCGGCAAGCTGGGCGTCGGTGGGGCGCACGTCGGACTGGGCGACGGTCTTGCCGTCGGCGTCGTCGGTGTCCCGCGCGTCGCCCAGGCGTAGGGTGAAGCGGTAGAGCTTGGTGCCGTCCTGGACGTAGGGCACGGTCTTGGTGGCGCTGCCGAAGGCAACGGGCAGCACGCCGGTCGCCAGCGGGTCGAGCGTGCCGCCGTGCCCGGCCTTCTGCGCGTCGAAGCCACGGCGGACTCGGTTGACCACGTCGGTGCTGGTCATGCCGGGCGGCTTGTCCACGATCAGCCACCCGTTAAGGGGGCGGCCTTGCTTGCGGCGCATCTTATGTCCTTAGCGGAAAAATTCGGGGCTGCCCGTGGAACCGCGTCGTCGCGAGCTTAGTGCAGCGCGTCGGTTCCCAGGCCGTTAGGGCCAGCGGTCGGGCTTTGCAGTCTCTGGATTGCCACGTCGCTCCGCTCCTCGCAATGACGAGGGGCGAGGTTTATACGGGCGGTGCGGCGTCCTCGGCCTCGTCCGCAGCTTGCGGCGCCAAGTCCCGCGCCACCTCCGGCGCACGCAGCAGCGCGTCCACGTGCATCGCATAATCCAATGTCGTGTCCGGCTGAAAGCTGATCCCCGGCGCAATCCGCAGCCGCATCTCATGCGCGACCTGCGTGCGGAGATACGGTGCCAATCGCTTCAACGCCGGCAACAAGGCGTCGATGTCCGTCCGGCCCAGCCGTGCCACGAACGCTGTCGCATTCTTGAGGTCCGGGCTGATCCGGACTTCCGTCACCGTCACGCGTGCGTCCGCCATCTCGGGATCGCGGAACTCGCCGCGCAGGAAAATTGCGGACAGCACGTGCCGAATTTCCTCCGACACGCGCAGTTGCCGCTGCGTCGGTCCCTTGGTGGTGGCGCCGCGCTTGGCCGGGGCACGCGGCTTGGTGGTGTCTTTCGCCGCGTCCCGGGCCGGCTTGCGCTGCGCCTTCAACCCGGGACCATCTCGATCTCGAAGCACTCGACCACATCGCCCTCGCGTAGGTCGTTGTAGCCCGCGAAGGACAGACCGCACTCATAGCCGCGCGCCACCTCGCGCACGTCGTCCTTGAAGCGCTTGAGCTGGCTCAGCTCGCCGTTGTGGACCACCACACCGTCGCGCAGCAGCCGGACGCCGCAGCCGCGCTTTACCAGGCCCTCGGTCACCATGCAGCCGGCGACCTTGCCGGTCTTGGTGATGTCGAACACCTTGCGGATCTCGGCATAGCCCAGGAAGTTCTCCCGTGCCTTCGGGGCGACCTTGCCCTTGACCATCTTCTCGATATCGTCGGACACGTCGTAGATGATCGAGTAATAACGGATGTCCACGCCGTCCCGCATCGCCAACTCCCGCGCCTGCGCCGTGGCGCGGACGTTGAAGGCGATCACGACGGCATCCGAGGCACGCGCCAACTGGATGTCGCTTTCGGTGATCTGGCCGACCGCGGACAGCAGCACGCGCACCTTGACCTCCTCGTGCGCCAGCTTGAGCACGGCGCCCTGGATCGCCTCGGCACTCCCTTGCACGTCGGCCTTCAGGACGATGGCAACCTCCTTGAGGTCTCCAGCGACGGCGCGGGCCAGCATCTCCTCCAGCGTCCCGCGGGCCGC
>CAXTCI010000121.1:5391-16061 GCA_964242325.1 uncultured Acetobacteraceae bacterium | reverse complement strand
CAATCGCGCTCGCCGAAGTGCACGACGTTGCCGTGGGCGTCGGCTAGGACCTGCAACTCGATGTGGCGGGGGCGGTCGAGGTACTTCTCTATATAGACGGCGTCGTTGCCGAAGGCGGTGCGGGCCTCGGTACGGGCGACGGTCCAGGCTTCTTCCAGCTCGTTGGCCGACTGCGCGACCTTCATGCCGCGCCCGCCGCCGCCGGCGGCTGCCTTGACCAGAATGGGGTAGCCGATGCGTGCGCCCACGGCCCGGGCCTCGTCCAGGTCCCTGACCTCGCCATCCGAGCCTGGGACCAGCGGAACGCCGAGCGATGCCATTGCCGACTTGGCGCTGATCTTGTCGCCCATCATGCGGATATGGTCGGAGGACGGGCCGATGAAGGTCAGGCCATGCGCCTCCACCATCTCGGCGAAGCGCGCGTTCTCCGACAGGAAGCCGTAGCCGGGGTGGATGGCGTCGGCGCCGGTGACGGCCGCGGCGGACAGCACGGCGGCGGTGTTCAGGTAGCTGTCCCGGGCCGGAGGCGGGCCGATGCATACGCTCTCGTCTGCCAGGCGGACGTGCATCGCGTCGGAGTCGGCGGTCGAGTGGACCGCGACCGTGGGGATGCCCAGCTCGCGGCAGGCGCGCTGGATGCGCAGGGCGATCTCGCCCCGGTTGGCGATCAGGATCTTGTGGAACATTGTTGGTGCCCTGGCGCTACTCGATGACCATCAAGGGCTGGTCGTACTCCACCGGCTGGCCGCTGGTGACAAGGATGCTGATGACGGTGCCGGCGCGCGGGGCCTTGATCTGGTTGAACGTCTTCATCGCCTCGATCAGCAGGACCGTCTGCCCGGCGGTCACGCTCTGCCCGACCGTGACATAGGCGGGCGCGCCGGGCTCCGCCGACAGGTAGGCGATGCCGACCATCGGGCTGGCGACGGTGCCGGCGGCACTTGGCGCCGGGGCAGCGGGAGCCGGAGCGGCGGACGGCGCAGCCGCCGCCGCGGGCGGTGGGGCGGCGTAGGTGACGGGGGCGACGACCGGTGCGGCGGCTCGGGCAACGCGGATGCGGCTATCAGCCTCGACGATCTCGATTTCGGTCAGGCCGGTGTCGCTTAGGATGGTCGCCAGCGCCCGGATCGCCTCGGGGTCGAATTTGATGCGGCTCAACGTGGGTTCCTCGATGCCTGGCGCCGCCACGGGTGCTGGGATGGGGCGGCGCATCGGATGGGCGCGGGGCGTAGCATGGACGGCGGGGCGGCGTCCAATGGCGGCGGGCACGGTTGCCCTCGTCACTCCAATTCCTGACGATGGCTGGAGGCGGGCGGCAAACGGCGCGGGGGAGCGGTGCTTGGCCAGCCCGGACGCCTGGCCAGCCCTGACCGGTCGCGACGACGCTTAAACCGCCGGCTGCAGCGCCGTCTGCCTTTGCCGGCGTATGACATCCCAGCACAGCAAGGCAACCGGGGCGCCGATCAGCGAGGTTCCGACAAAGAACCACTCGAAGCCCAGGCGCTCGATGATGAAGCCGGAGCCGCCCGCAAGCAGGCTGCCAGGCAGGGCGCACAGCGAGGTCAGCAGCGCATACTGGCTCGCCGCGTGCTTGGTGGATGTCAGCGACGACATGTAGGTGATCAGCACGATGGAGGCGAAGGCGTAGGCGAAACTGTCAATGCTGACCGTTGTGGCGAACAGCCAGAACTCTCCGCCGCCGTGATCGCCATGGACTGCGAGGTAGGCGAGCGTCAGGTGCGAGGCGGAGCCGAACACGGTCCCGACCAGTAGGCTCGCCATCAAGCCGATGCGCGGCACGACGTAGCTCGCCACGAAGGTGCCGGCGATGCCGACGCCGAAGCCGAACAACTTGGTCACGGTGGCAATGTCGGTGTTGGAGTAGTGCAGCGCCTTGAACAGCGGCACCGCCATCGCGCTCGACACGTAGCCGGGCATGCGGAAGCCGGCGACCATCAGCAGGACCGGGATCGCGAGGGGGCCGAGACGGCCGATCAACTCGCGGATCGGTGCGGCGATGGTGGCGACGATGCCGGAGTGCTCGGGCGGAGCAGTGCGGTCGAGCTGGGGTTCGGGCGCCAGCAGGGCGGCGATCATGCCGGGCGCCATCAGCGCGGCCATGCACAAATAGGCGGCCCGCCAGCCGAATGCGTCTGAAAGGTAGAGTGCTCCGGCTCCTGCTGCGAGGTTGCCCAGCCGCCAGCCGATCTCGGCCCAGGACGACATCAGCGCCTGCCGCTCCGGGGGTGCCACGGTGATGCGCCAGCCGTCGATCACCACGTCCTGGGTGGCGCCGGCGAAGCCCAGGCACAGGGAGAACACGATGGTCCAGGCGAGCCAATGCGCCGGGTCGCCGAACGCCACCCCGGCCAGGGTCAGCGCGACCGCGATCTGCGACGTGACGATCCAGCCGCGCCGCCGCCCCAGGAGCCGGCCCAGCAACGGCGCGTCGTAGCGGTCGAGGAACGGCGCCCAGACGAACTTGAGCTTGTAGGCGAGTGTCATCTCGCTCATCAGGCCGAGCAGCTCGATCGGCACCTTGGCCTCGGACAGCCAGGCCGACTGCGTCACGTAAACGAGCAGGAAGGGGATGCCCGAGCTGAACCCCAGGCCCAGCATTGACGCGAGCCGGCGGTCGGACCGCATCTCCTTCAGCGACGCCCTGGTTGCAGTCTGCATTCGCCCTGGCCCCTGTTCCGGCCCGGCGTTCGGGCGGGTGTTGCTGCGTGCAACGCACTCCTCGGTTCGGCGCCGGGCCGCGATGATCCCGGCTTTACGTTCATGCCGTTGCCGTGGTTCCGCGGTGCCCGACATGGCGTGCTGCCGGCGAAGCCCAGCCAGGGCCTCCATTGCACCGGCGGCGCCCGCCCGCGATGGTGCGGCATGTCGAAGCAGAGGGCGCGGAGCGGATGGCTGAACCGGACTGGCTGACCTGGACGCGCGAGCTGCAAGCCATCGCCCAAACCGGCCTCGCCTTCGTCCGCGACCCCTACGACCGCGAACGCTACGAGATGCTGCGCACCCTGGCGTCCCGGATCATGGCGGCGCACACGGCGGCGCCGGCCCAGCGCATCGAGGAACTGTTCGCGGGCGAGACCGGATACGCCACCCCGAAGGTGGACGTGCGCGGGGCGGCCTTCGACGAGTCTGGCCGCGTGCTGATGGTGCGCGAGGTCGCGGACGCCGGGCGCTGGACGCTGCCCGGCGGTTGGGCGGACGTGAACCTGACCGCGGCCGAGAACGTCGTGAAGGAAATGCGCGAGGAAAGCGGGCTGGAGGTCAGCGTCCGCAAGCTGGCGGCGGTCTGGGACCGGACCCGGCAGGGGCATCCATCGGGCGTGTTCTCCTGCTGCAAGTTCTTCTTCATCTGCGACATCACCGGCGGGACCGCGGCGACCGGGCCGGAAACATCTGAGGTCGGCTGGTTTGCCGAGCATGAATTGCCAGAGGACCTGTCCCTCGGCCGCGTGCTGCCGGGCCAGCTCCGGCGCATGTTCCTGCATGCCCGCGATCCCGGCCTGCCGACCGAGTTCGACTGACTGGCATCTGCCAGTTCGGGAGCCGGTGCGCTTGTCCCACCGGCGCCACCTTTCCATATGCCAGGCATGAGCGACCGCACTATCACCGTGAATGGCGCGGCGCGGCGCGTTGCCGCCGGCCAGACCGTTGCCGTCCTGCTGGACGCACTAGGCCTCGACCGCCGCAAGGTTGCGGTCGAGCGGAACGAGGCCATCGTGCCGCGCTCCCATTACGACACGACCGAGCTGGCGCCGGGCGACCAGCTCGAGATCGTCCACTTCATCGGAGGAGGCTAGTTCATGGACGGATTTCAAGCGGGTGACACCTGGACCGTCGCCGGCCGCAGCTTCCGCTCGCGCCTGGTGGTCGGCACCGGGAAGTATAAAAGCCTGGAAGAGACCGCCGCTGCGATCGAGGCGTCGGGCGCGGAGATGGTGACGGTCGCGGTGCGCCGGGTGAACCTGTCGGACCCGGGGGCGCCGATGCTGCAGGACCACGTGGACCCCAAGCGCTACACCTACCTGCCCAACACCGCCGGCTGCCACACCGCGAACGACGCGGTGCGTACCTTGCGCCTGGCGCGCGAGGCCGGCGGCTGGAACCTGGTCAAGCTGGAGGTGCTCGGCCCGCCGCCGCATCTGTATCCCGACATGCGCGCGACGCACGAGGCGCTGGACGTTCTGGTGGCGGACGGCTTCGACGTGATGGTGTACTGCGCCGACGACCCGGTCGCTGCCAAGCGGCTGGAGGAGGCCGGGGCGGTTGCCATCATGCCGCTCGGCGCGCCGATCGGGTCCGGCCTCGGCATCCAAAACCCTGCCATGCTGTCCATGCTGATCGAGCAGGCGCATGTGCCAGTACTGGTGGACGCCGGCGTCGGCACCGCATCCGACGCCGCCATCGGCATGGAGCTGGGCTGCGACGCCGTGCTGCTGAACTCCGCCATCGCCCACGCGTCCGACCCGGTGCTGATGGCCCGCGCCATGCGGGCGGCGGTGGAGGCTGGACGCCTATCCCGGCTGGCCGGACGCATGCCGCGGCGCATGGGCGCCGACCCGTCGAGCCCGTTGACGGGGCTGATCCGGTAACAGCCGGAAACATGGCGGGAGACATGAACGGCGCGCCTTCGGGCGCGCCGTTTGCATTTGCGGTAGTCTTACATGGCAACTTGGCTCGACTTGCCAGTCCAAGTATTCACGGTAAAGTGAGGAAGCAGTCAGGTCCAAATCCAAATAGAACGAGCTATCAGTCAAACCCGGAATGACCTGGTCTCGATCTACATTGGATGTATGTTGAAGGGGAATATACCTGTATGTAGGCCGAGCATGATTGGCAACGGTGTGGAATTTACAGGTTGATCTTGGAACCTGGTTTAGTGTTGATGTTGCCGGAGCAACATACCGAGGTCCTGGATGATCCACTCCGCCACTCGATTCCTGCCCGGCGCCGCCGTTGGCTTGGCCATGATGACGGGCGCCGTGCAGGCGCAGTACATCAAGCTAGGCCAGCCCATGGCGTGGCAGCAAACGGGTCAGGCGAGTTGGTATGGCGAGTGGCATAATGGCCGCCGCACCGCCAGCGGTGAGATCTTCGACCAGAACGCCCTGACCGCTGCCCACCCCAGCCTGCCCCTGGGCAGCCGGGTGCGCGTCACGATGGCCGAAACTGGCAAGAGCGTGGTCGTCACCGTGACCGACCGCGGGCCGCACCATGGCCATCGGATCGTTGACCTGTCCCGCGGCGCCGCCGCCCGGGTTGGGCTGCTTGACCGCGGCACGGGGACGGTGACGCTTTCAAACGTCACGCCTGAGGAGCCCATCGAGGTGGCGGAAGCGCCGGACGACGGCGCCGGGGTCAGTCCTCGGCTACGTGGTCGGCAACATACGCGCCGCGGCGGCCAAGCGGCAGCGGCGGGCCTTCAGTAGAGTCCACGACCGTCTGCAGCTCCAGCTCGGCGTTCAGCTCGGCGCCGAGCAGCACGGCATACACCGTGACCCAGAACCACATCATGATGCCGACGACGGTCCCTAGCGGGCCGTAGGTCGCGTCATAGGTGGCGAACTGGCCGACATAGATCGAGAACAGCGCCGATGCCGCCACCCAAAGCACGGTCGCGGCGATAGACCCCGGCGTGACCCAGTGCCACCGCGGACGCTCGCGGCAAGGCCCATAGCGATACAGCAGGGACAGCCCGGTGAGGATCGCCAGCACCAGCAGCACGAAGCTGGCGAGGCGTATCAGCGTCTTCTGGTGCCAGGCGAACCCCAGCGCCGTTAGGATTGCGGGCAGCCCGACCAGCAGCGCCAGGCCGATCACCGCGCTCAGCATGCCGAGCAGGGTGATGGTGAACGACATCAGTTGGAACCGCAGGACGCTGCGCCGCTCCTTTTCCTCGTAGGCGATGTTGAGCGCGCTGATGATGGACTTCACGCCGGTGGCGCTGCTCCAGAACGTGATGCCGGTGCTGAACAGCAGCCTGAGGCCCAGCGATCCCGGCGGGCGGGACACCAGCGTGTGCACGCGCTCCGCGATAAGCGTGAAGGCTGATGGGGGCACCAGGCCGCGCAGCACTTCCAACTGCGGCTCGACCGTCACCGGGTCGAACAGCAAGCCGTAGATGCTGATGAACATGGACATGGCGGGGAACAGCGCCAGAGTGCCGTAGAAGGCGCAGCCGGCGGCGACGAGGCTGACACGGTCGGTCAGCATCTCGATCAGGGTCCGGCGCAGCACGGCCTTCCAGCCCAACCAGGGGATATCGGCCGGGCTTTGGGCATGGCGACCCAGGGCGTGGGCGCCAGGTTCCAGGACCAGGCGGACTGATTCTGGGCCGGGACCCGCGGCGTCCAGGCGTGGGCTCGGCTCAGTGGGAACCGGCTGCATGTCCGCCACCGCCTGGACTTCGCCGATGTCCGGGTGAGTCCGCTCTGAGTCGGCCACGCTGTTTTCCTTAACTGGATCAACCATCTCGGACGGAAACGACCTCTGGCTGGCACGGGCTGCGCCCCGCAAGGTTAGAGGAACAGCGGCCTTGTGTCACAAATTGAGCGACGGGCCGGATTGCCACTTGCACAGGGGGGCTTGTGGTCCTATTTCGGCGCTCACGCAGCAACGCACGTGCCTCTGGCCCCTGGGGTTACGCAACGACGTCAAGCGTTCTGGCACACCTCTTTCGCTGGTTCGTTCGACCGTTTCGTCAACCCGCCTTGCCCGGCCCTGCCGGGCAGGCACGCCCCCACGCATCACGTGGGGCGTCTGACCCTGGAGACTAGGCGCGATGACCCCTAAGATCGCATCCTTTCTGGCTGACCACTCTCCGGCTACGCCCTGCCTCGTGCTGGATGTGGACCGCGTCGAGCAGAACTATCGTACGCTGCTGAGCGCTCTGCCGCTTGCACGGGTATATTACGCCGTGAAGGCCAACCCGGCCACTCCGATCCTGCAGCGGCTGGTGGGCCTGGGCAGCAGCTTCGACGCAGCCTCCATCGAGGAAATCGGTTTCTGCCTGGACGCCGGGGCGGTGCCGGGCGCCATCAGCTTTGGCAACACCATCAAGAAGGTGTCCGCCATCCAGCGCGCCCATGCCGCGGGGGTGACGATGTTCGCTTTCGACTCGATCGAGGAGCTGGAAAAGCTGGCCGAGCATGCGCCCGGCGCCCGCGTTTACTGCCGCCTGCTGGTGCAGAACGACGGTGCGGAGTGGCCGCTGTCCCGCAAGTTCGGCACGACGGTCGAGACGGCACGGGAGCTGATGATCCGTGCGGGCGAGATGGGCCTCGATCCCTATGGGTTGTCGTTCCATGTCGGCAGCCAGCAGACCACGACCGGCAGCTACGAGACGGCTATCGGCCGCGTTGCCATGCTGTTCACTGATTTAGCCGCGGCGGGGGTGAACCTGCGCATGGTCAACCTGGGTGGGGGCTATCCCGTGCGCTACCGCGACGAAATCCCGGGCATTGACCGCTTCGCCGACGCCATCATGCGGGCGATGACCGCGCATTTTGGCAACGCCTTGCCGGAGATCCTGGTGGAGCCGGGACGATTCTTGGTGGGCGATGCCGGGGTGGTCAGCACGGAGGTCGTGTTGGTGTGCCACAAGGCCAAGGATGACCCGGTGCGTTGGGTTTACCTCGACATCGGCCGCTTTGGCGGGCTGGCGGAAACGGAGGGCGAGTCGATCAAGTATCGCTTCCAAACCCAGCATGACGATGGCGAAACCGGGCCGGTCGCCATTGCGGGGCCGACCTGCGACGGGGCGGACATCCTGTATGAGCGGTCCAACTACCGTTTGCCGTTGGCGCTGCGTTCCGGGGAGCAGGTGCGGATTGCGTCCGCTGGGGCCTACGTGACGACGTATGCGAGCCAGCGCTTCAATGGGTTCGCGCCAATGGCGGAGCACTACATCTAACGGCGTTTGCTTCTCCCTCTCCCGTTGGGAGAGGGTCGGGGTGAGGGGGCGGGCAAGTACAATCCCTCGCCTTGTAGGACCGTATGCTGTCAGCACCGTTAGTTTTCCGCCCCGCAGCCAAGACCCCCTCACCCCCACCCTCTCCCGAAGGAAGAGAGAGACGGAAGGAGGTTTCTTTCCCCCGCGTTCTCCTGCTAAGCACCCCGCGCTTTGCAGGGGTAGCAGTCCATGTCCGATATGACGATCACCGCCGCCGACGGCGCCGGCACGTTCAACGCTTACGTCGCCACCCCAAGCGGCGATGGCCCGCATGGGGTCGTGGTGGTGATCCAGGAGATCTTCGGCGTCAACGAATCCATGCGGGAAACCGCGCGCGCGATCGCCGACCAGGGGTTTATTGCCGTCGCCCCCGACCTGTTCTGGCGCATCCGCCCCGGCGTGGACCTGACCGATAAGTCCGAGGCCGAGTGGAAGGAGGCTTTTGCGCTGATGAACGCCTTCGACCAGGACAAAGGAGTCGAGGACCTGAAGGCGACGTTGGCCGCGGCCCGCAAGATGCCGGGCTGCAATGGCAAGGCGGGCACGATGGGCTACTGCCTGGGCGGGCGGCTGGCGATGATGATGGCCATGCGTTCGGACGCTGACGTGAACGTGTCCTACTACGGCGTCGGCCTGGATGCGCTGCTGGGCGAGGCCGGCAACATCCGCGCGCCGTTGCTGGTGCACATCGCCGAACTGGACAAGTTCTTCCCGCCGGAGGGCCGGGAGAAGGTCGTCACGGCGCTGAAGGGGCATCCGCAGGCCCACGCCTATGTTTATCCCGACGCCGACCACGCCTTTGCCCGCGTTGGCGGCACCCATTGGCAGGGCCGGGCGGCGACCATCGCCAATGGGCGCAGCGCCGAGGCATTGGCCGAAGCGCTGGGCTGATGCGATGACCGCGGACGGCCTCGCGGCGCTGGTCCCGGACGGGGCGCTGCTGGTGCTGCCGCCGGACAACTCGCTGCCGTCCTGCGCGCTGGCCCATGCCCTGGTGCGCCGCGGCGCGCGGGGGCTGCGGCTGCTGGGCGTGCCGGTGTCGGGCTATGCGACAGACGTGCTGATCGGCGCCGGCTGCGTCGTGCAGGTGCAGACCAGCGCGGCGTCGCTCGGCGAGTTCGGAGTCGCCCCGCGCTTCGCCGCCGCCGTCCAGGCCGGCACGCTGGAGGTGCTGGACGCCACCTGCCCGGCCATCCACACCATGCTGCAAGCTGCCGAGAAGGGAGTTCCCTACATGCCCCTACGTGGGCTGCTGGGCAGCGACCTGCTGGCGCACCGGCGGGATTGGCGCGTCGTGCAGAACCCGTTTAGCGACGCACCGGACCTGATCGTGCTGCTACCGGCGCTGCAGCCGGATGTCGCCGCCTTTCACGCCGTCATGGCCGACGCGCACGGCAACGTCTGGGTGGGGCGGCGGCGGGAGCTGGCGACCATCGCCCATGCCTCCCGCCGGGCGCTGGTGACGGTCGAGCGGATCGTGCCCGGTAGCTTCCTGGACGACGAGCGCCTGGCGCCGGGCACGATCGGTGGCGCCTACATCACCGAGATCGCGGTCGCTGAACGTGGCGCCTGGCCCATCGCGCTGCTGGACAAGTATCCCGCCGACGCCGCGCACCTCGCCGAGTATGCCCGCGCCGCCCGCACCGCCGAAGGGTTCCGCGCCTACCTGGATCGCCACGTCCTGCCGGCCGCCGCCGCGTGATCCAGCCGGAGGAGCGGCTGGCCGCCGCCATCGCCCGGCTGATTCTGGAACCGGCGCAGCCCCCTGCCCGGCATATCGCCGTCGGCGCGGCCAGCCCGATCCCGGCTGCCGCCTGCTGGCTGGTGCGCCTGCTGGGCCACCGCGTCCGCCTGTCGCTGCTGCACCGTCCCAGCGGCAACCCGTTCACCGAGGGATCGCGCGAGCTGTTCGACCTGGCGGGACAGGGCCGGATAGACCTGTTCTTCCTCGGCGGCGGGCAGATTGACGGACAAGCCAACCTGAACCTGGTCGGCACTGGCGACTGGCCCGGGCGCTCCGTGCGGTTCCCCGGCAGCTTCGGCTCGGCGTTCCTTTACATGATGGTGCCGCGCACGATCCTGTTCCGGGAGGAGCACAGCCCGCGCGTGCTGGTGCCGCGGGTGGCGCACATCAGCGCGCCGGGCACGTCGCCGGCGCAGCACTTCCGCCGGGGCACGGCGCAGGCGCTGGTGACCGGGCGCTGCGTGTTCACGTTCAACGCCGGCACCGCACGGTTCGGCCTGGCGTCGCTGCACCCCGGCCAGACTGCGGCGGAGGTGCGGGCGGCCACCGGCTTCGACTATGACGGCGACGATGCGCCGGTGACGCCGGACCCGCCGGCGGAATGGCTTGCCTTGCTGCGCGGCGCCGTCCGTGCGGAGATGCTGGGGACCTACCCGGCGTTTTGTGCCCGGGTTTGGGGTGGGGAGGCGGCATGACGGACGGCACTGGCCTGGCAACGCATCCCGGCGCGCTAGCGGGGCTGCGCGTCGTGGACCTGACGCGGGTGCTGGGCGGCCCATACTGCACCATGATCCTGGCCGACCATGGCGCCGAGGTCATCAAGGTCGAGCCGCCCGCCGGCGACGAGACGCGGGACTGGGGACCGCCGTTCCAGGAAACCGCACCGGGCGAGCGGGATGCCAGCTACTTCCTAGGGGTGAACCGCAATAAGCGTGGCCTGGCGCTGGACCTGTCGAAGCC
>CAXTCI010000121.1:0-5381 GCA_964242325.1 uncultured Acetobacteraceae bacterium | reverse complement strand
GCGAGGTGCTGCTGCGGCTGATCGCCACGGCGGATGTGCTGATCGAGAATTTCAAGCCCGGCACGATGGAGCGCTGGGGCCTGGGCTACGCCGCCGACCTGGCGCCGCGTTTCCCCGGGCTGGTGCATTGCCGGGTGTCGGGCTTTGGCGCCGAGGGGCCGCTGGGCGGCCTGCCCGGCTACGACGCCATCCTGCAGGCGATGACCGGGCTGATGAGCATCAACGGCGATCCCTCGACGGGGCCGCTGCGCATGGGCACGCCGGTGGTCGACCTGGCGACGGGACTGTATTCCGCCATCGGCATCCTGATGGCGCTGCATGAGCGGCGGTCGTCCGGGCTGGGGCAGTACTTGGACATGACGCTGCACGATTGCGGCATGGCGCTGCTGCATCCGCAGGCCGCCAACTACTTCCTGAACGGCAAGCGGCCGATGCCGCTGGGCAACCCGCATCCCAACATTTCTCCTTATGAGAAGTATGCGACTGCGACGGGCGACATCTTCATTGCTATCGGCAATGACGGCCAGTTTCGCAAGCTGTGCGAGCACCTGGGCCGGCCGGACCTGCCGGGCGACCCGCGGTTCGTGACCAATGGCGACCGCGTGCGCAACCGGCCTCAGTTGGTGGAGCAGTTGGCGGCCGCTTTTGCGCCGCAGGATGGGCGGGCGCTGTGCGACGCGCTGCTGCGCGCCGGGCTGCCGGCTGGGCCGGTGCTGGCGGTGGACGAGGCGATGCAGGCGCCGCACACCGCGGCGCGGGGGATGGTGGCGGAGATGCCGGTGGAGAGTGGGAGCTACCGCGCCCTGGGTACGCCGATCAAGCTGAGCCGGACGCCGGGCGGGATGCGGACGCCGCCGCCTCGGTTCAATGAGCATGGGGCGGCGGTGCTGGCTGGGTTGGGATACTCGGAAGCTGACATGGCTTCCCTGCGCGCTGAGGGGGTGCTGCTCGACGGACGGCGGTGACGGCGTGCAGGCTTTAGTGGTCACTGGGCTGACCGCACCGCAATCTACTTCCTCACGTTCTGCCGGACGGAGGAAAACACGGCGATGGCCATGCGGTCTTGTCTGTGTTCACACCATCCCGGCGAGAGCCTGGCGTATCGGTTCTGGATTGCCGCGCCTTGCAACGATGGAAAGAGTCCAAGCAGGTAGCGGCGGGTGTTGGGCCAAGAGGAACCGCTGCAGACCCTCTGTGACATCACCGGGACCGGAGGCATGATCGGCCGGGCTGGCGCTCCTGGAGGCGTGTGGGATTGAGCGGACAGGGATGGCTTCAATTGGGCGAGCTGACGCTGGCCTTCGTGCTATCTGCCCTGGTCGGGCTGGAGCGGGAGGTCAGACAGAAAAGCGCCGGGGTGCGGACCTATACGCTGGTGGGCGTGTCGGCCGCCCTGTTCATGATCATCTCCAAGCACGGGTTCGACAACGTGCTGCGGCCGGGCTTGGTGGTTCTCGACCCGTCGCGTGTCGCGGCCCAGGTGGTGTCTGGGATCGGCTTCATCGGCGGCGGCGTGATCTTCATGCGCCGGGACATTGTGCGCGGGCTGACTACGGCGGCGTCAATCTGGCTCACGGCTGCGCTGGGCATGGCGTGCGGCACCGGCTTGCTGGTCCTAGCCGTGGCAACGACGGTCGGTCACTTCGTCATCATGCTGGTGTTTCCCAAGCTGGTCCGCCGGTTGCCCCGGCCGCAGCGGGTCGCGACGGAACTCCGCATCTCGTACGAAGATGGGCGCGGGCTGCTGCGCAGCATCCTGATTGCCTGCACCGAGCTGGGCTTTGGCATCAACCACGTGCGGATCGACCGGGAAAGCCGCACGACCGACAGCCGGGAAGACGCACGGGACCTGGCTGACATTGAAGGCATCGAGTTGGAGCGGCAGGGTGGCAAAGGCACTGTGGCGCTTTGCATGCAGGTGAAGGGTAAGCGGCCTGTCTCGCACTTGATCGCAGCGCTTACCGACATCAACGGAGTGTGGGAGGTCGGCACCACGAACGAGGATGTAGGGCTTGATTAGGATTTGGGGACGAAGTTGGGCGGGCTGCTGACTGATTGGCAGGCCCTACCAGCTGTTAATCAGTCCGCTGTGTAGAAGCATCCAGCATGGAATGCTCTGCCGCCGCACGCAGCCGGTGAAAGCTCCGTCGGCTGAGCGCCACCATCCCCAAGTAGATCACCCCCGCCCCGGCCAGCGCCGCCCAGGGGTCCGCCACCAGCACCGCCATGAATGTCCCCACCCCCAGCAGCAGCGGCAAAGCGAGCTGCTTCGGAACCTTGAAATTCTTGAAGCTCCAAACCGGCAGCGTGCTCACCAGCAGCGTCGCCGTGCCGACCAGCACAACGAAGCAGAACAGCGGATTATGGGCGAACGCCACCACCCCAGGCAATTTGAGCGCCCGCCCTTCCAACCCCAGAAACAGCGGGAACAGCACCAGCCCGGCCCCGCATGGCGCAGGGACTCCGGTGAAGAAGTTGTAGGCATAGGCGTGCGCGATGGGCGGCGGCGAGTCGATCGCCGCATTGAACCGTGCCAGTCGCAGCGCCATGCACACCGCGAACATCACGCATGGCGTGAAGCCTAGCCCGCCCCAAACCTGCAGCGACCACAAATATAGTACAAAGGCCGGCGCCACCCCGAAGCAGCAGAAATCCGTCAGGCTGTCGAACTCCGCCCCAAACCGCGACGTCGCCTTCAGCAGCCGCGCCAGCCGCCCGTCCAGCCCGTCTATGCAGGCCGCCACCACGATGGCGACCGCCGCGGGGCCGAACCGCCCTTCCAGCCCATAGCGCATGGCGCTCAGCCCGGCGCATAGGCCAAACAGCGTCAGGATGTTCGGCACCATCCGGTTGAAGGACAGCCCGGCGAACCGCGGGCGCGCGCGCGGACGGAGGCGGCTGCGCAGCAGGTGGACCGGGCGGCGCTCCATGTTCATGTCAGCTCTCCAGCTCGGCGATGACGGTCTCCCCGCCGATCATCGTCTGGCCCACGCCGACCAGCGGCGTCACGCCCTCCGGCAGATACAGGTCGGTCCGGCTGCCGAAGCGTATGATGCCGAAGCGCGCGCCACCCATCACTGCCTGCCCTTCCCGCACCTGGCACACGATCCGCCGCGCGATCAGCCCGGCGATCTGCACCACCGCCATGCTGCGGCCATCGGGCAAGGTCAGCGCCAGGGCGTTGCGCTCGTTGCCGTCGCTGGCCTTGTCCAGGCTGGCGTTGACGAACTTGCCGGCGCGGTAGGCGATGCGGCTCACGACCCCATTGGCCGGGACGCGGTTCACATGGACATCCATCACCGACAGGAAGATCGCCACTCGCCAGCGCGGGGCGCTGCCCAGGCCCAGTTCGGCCGGTGGCACCGCCTGCAGCACGGACACGACGCGGCCATCCGCGGGGGCGACGACGGCGCCGGGGCGCAGGGGGGCGACGCGTTCGGGATCGCGGAAGAAATACAGGCAGAACAGCGTGAACAGCAGCCCCAGCCAGAACAGCCACGGGGTGATGAACAGGCCCAGCAGGGCTACGACCACGCCGCCGATCAGGAACGGCCGCCCGACCGGATGCGGCGGGGAGAACACGGAGCGGAGGTTTTCAAAGAGGATCATTTGCGTCCGTGTATGGGGATTTCGCCCGGACTGGGCAAGCCGGAGCGGGGCAAGCCGGAATGGGACAAGCTGGGGCTAGGGTCGGCCCGGCGGATCGGGCAGTGCGAAGGCTTGGCCGGGGTAGATCAGATGCGGGTCGCGTATCTGGTCGCGGTTTGCCAGGTAGATGACGGTGTAGCGCACCCCGGAGCCATAAGCCGAGCGGGCCAGCCGCCACAGCGTTTGGCCCGGCTGCACGACGACGCGCCCGTTGGCGAGGTCGGACGCCGGCAGGCTGCTGCGCTGGAATGGTGCCTCGACCCGCGCCTGCACCCTTCCGGCAACCGTAAGCTGATCCACACGCAGGCGGTGCATGCCGGCGGCGACGGCGGCGCGGGGGCTGATGTTCCAGCGGCCTTGCGGGTCGGCCACCGCGTCCCCGGCCGGGGTGTTGTCCACATACAAGCGGACCTGCGCCCCTGGCCGGGCGATGCCGGCGAAGCGTATGTCGCCCTGATCGTCGTAATCCACGGTTCCCAGGCCCAATGCCGCCCCGCCTGGGCGGGCCGCCAGGTCCGGCGTGCCCAGGATGCGCGGCGTGCCGGCCTTGGGCACCAGCACGACCGGCGCCGGCTCTGCTGACGCCGCCGCCTGGACTGCGGCTGCCCAGGGCTCGGGGACGGACAGGATGACGGAGTCACCACCCATTTCAGCAAGGCCCGGCAAGCGTGCGGTCACCGTCAGCTCCCGGCCGCCGGGCGGCAACGGTGCGAGCGGCAGCAATACCCATTCGCCGCGGTTGTCGGCCTTGGCCTCGCCGATCGGCTTGCCGCCGTCGCGCACGATGACCTGTGCACCGGGATCGGCACGGCCGGCGATGACGGCGCTGCCGCTTGGGCTGACGCGGACGACGTCGAAGGTCGGTGCCGTCTGGGGTGCTGGCGCCGGGGGCGGGGCGGCTGCGATCTCGGGCAAAGGCTGGACCACGGCAGGGGACTGGGCCGGCGCCGGCAGGAACACATAGGCCAGAACCGCGAGCACCGGCGCGGCCACTATCAACGCAAGGCCACCGCGCAGCATGAGAAGGCGCAAGGAGGGACCGGTTGTCGCCATTTCAATACTTTAACCCTATCGTTGCGGGGTGCAACTATTGTGTGGCCCAGCGCTATCGTCTCAGCAGGCCCGCACCGATCCAGGCCGCCCCGGCGGCCAGCAGGGCAGCAAGAATGGCCGGCGCCGGGCCAAACCGGCGGAGCCCGGGCCCCAGCCGCCGTTCCAGCACCCATGCCAGGGTCGGCGCCGCCAGCGCAGCCAGGCACGCCAGGTCCGCCCCGTTCACCCCGCCCTGCGGCAGGCGGCCGATGGCCAGGTTGGCGTCGGCCAGGAAAACGGCCGCGAGCAGGGCCGGCACCGACCCGGTTCTGGAGCCGAGCAAGGCAGACGGTGCAAGGGCCGCCGCCAGCACCAGGCCCGGCGTCGTCAGCACCGAAGGCGTCCCGGTTGCGGCCAGGCCTCCCCATGCGGCCAGGGACGCAGCCCAGGTCCGCGCCGCCTGCCCGGCCGACACGCGCGCCAGCAGCCAGGCCGCGGCGCCGAAGCTGGCCCAAACCCGCCAGAACTCCACCCGGCCCGCCGACCGGGCCAGCCACCAGCCGCACAGCGCCGGCACGGCCACCGGCGCCCACCGAGCCAGCCGCCCGTGCAGGTGCGGCCCAGCCGCCGCGAGCAGCACGATAGCCAGGGCCGGCGCCAGAAGGTGTTCCGGCATCGTGCGCGGCTGCAAGGCGGCACGC
>CAXTCI010000120.1:0-16112 GCA_964242325.1 uncultured Acetobacteraceae bacterium | reverse complement strand
TCATCCCGATCCTGTTCATGGGCGGCATCCTGGGCAAGCTGCTGCACGAGTTCGCGCTGGTGATCGCCATCGCCATTGGCGTGTCGGCGGTGGTGTCGCTTACGCTGACGCCGATGATGTGCGGGCGCTTCATGGGGCCGCACCGGGCGCCGCGCGGGGTGTGGGGGCGCATTGACGGCGCCGTGGACCGGGCGCTGGGGCGGATGCAGCGGGCCTACACCAGCAGCCTCGACGGGGCGTTGCGTTGGAGCTGGCTGATGCTGGCGCTTACGGCCGCCATTTCCGTGGCAACGGTCGAGCTTTACCGGTACGTGCCCAAGGGCTTCCTGCCGATCCAGGACACCGGCCTGCTGCAGGGCGGCACCACGGCCAGCCCGGACATCAGCTTTGCCGCCATGGCGGAACGGCAGCGGCGCGTGGTGGACGTGCTGCTGCAGGACCCGGCGATAGACAGCGTCGGCAGCACCATCGGCATCACCTCGGGCTGGTCCAGCATCAACCGCGGGCAGCTCACCATCTCGCTCAAGCCGCTACGCGAGCGCGGCATCAGCAGCGAGGAGGTGCTGGCCCGGCTGCGGCCGAAGCTGCAGCAGATGGCGGGGATCGAGACCTTCCTGTATTCCGCCCAGGACTTGCGGGCCGGCGGCCGGTCGGGCGGCACCCAATTCCAGTTCGTCGTGCTGGACCAAGACCTGGCGGAGCTGCGGATTTGGACCACCCGGCTGGAGGAGGCGCTGCGCGGGGCGCATGGCATCACGGACGTGAGCAGCGACCAGGACAAGCCGGGGCCGCAGGCCGACGTGGTGATCGACCGGGAAAAGGCGGCACGGCTGGGCGTCAGCATCAACTCGATAGACGACGCGCTGAACAACGCCTACTCGCAGCGCCAGGTCTCGATCATCTACACCCAGCGCAACCAGTATCGCGTCGTGCTGGAAACCGAGCCAGGCCTGCAGTTGGACCCGGTGCAACTCGACCGGCTATGGGTGCCGGGTACGGGCGGCGCCCAGGTGCCGATCACCAGTGTCGTCCACATGGAGCGCAGCACGGCGCCGCTGGCGGTGCGCCACCAGGGCCAGTTCCCCTCCAGCAGCATCAGCTTCAACCTGATGCCCGGCACCACCCAAGGCGATGCCATCAACCTGGTGACGCAGACCGCAAGCAACCTGCGCCTGCCGGACAGCGTCCACACGGAGTTCGCCGGCAACGCGCAGTTCCTGCAGAAGTCACTGTCCACCCTGCCATTCCTGCTGCTGGCCGCCATCATCACGATCTACATCGTGCTCGGCATCCTGTATGAGAGCCTGCTGCATCCGCTGACGATCCTGTCCACCCTGCCTCCTGCCGGGTTGGGCGCGCTACTGGCGATCCTGGTGACGGGGTCGGAGCTTGGGGTGCTGGCGATCATCGGCATCGTGCTGCTGATCGGCATCGTGAAGAAGAACGCGATCATGCTGATAGACTTCGCACTGGAAGCGGAGCGGGAGCGTGGCCTGACACCCCGCCAGGCCATCCTGGATGCCTGCGCCGAGCGGTTCCGCCCGATCATCATGACGACCTTGGCTGCGCTGCTGGGCGCGGTGCCGCTGGCGCTGGCCTCCGGCACGGGATCGGAGTACCGGAAGCCCCTGGGGATCGCGATCTGCGGCGGGCTGGTGGTCTCGCAACTGCTGACGCTTTACACGACCCCCGTGGTTTACCTGGCACTGGAACGGCTGGCCGGCATACGCACCCGGCGGCGCATCCGGGCCGAGCCAGTGCCGGCGGAGTAGCTACTCCGCCGCCGCCTGCATCGGCTCCTTCCGGTCCTGCGCCTCGCCGGCCAGGGTCAGTGCCGTCGTGATCAGCGCGACATGGCTGAATGCTTGCGGGAAGTTGCCGGTGAACCGCTTGGCCCGGGGATCATACTCCTCGCTGAGCAGCCCTACGTCGTTGCGCAGGCCTAGCAGCCGCTCGAATAGCTGCTTCGCTTCGGCGCGCCGGCCCTGCATGTGCCAGGCCGATGCCAGCCAGAAGCTGCACGCCAGGAATGCGCCCTCGCCTCCCGGCAGGCCGTCCCCACCGCTCTCGGTCCGGTAACGGAGCACGAAGCCGTCCACCAGCAGTTCGCGTTCAATTACCTGCACGGTGCCCTGCACCCGCGCGTCGTCATGCGGCAGGAAGCCGACGATCGGGATCAGCAGCAGCGATGCGTCCAACGCCGCATCGCCGAAGCTCTGGGTGAAGCTGCCCAGCTTCTCGTCATAGCCATCACGGCAGACTGTGGCGTGGATCTGGTCGCGCACCTGTCGCCAGCGGTCCAGCGGCGCTTCCAGCCCGTGCATCTCGGCATCCTTGATGCCGCGGTCGAAGGCGACCCAAGCCATGACCTTGCTGAAGGTGAAGTGCTTACGACCGCCGCGGGTTTCCCACAGGCCCTCGTCCGGCTGCTGCCATATCTCGTCCAGATGTTCCAGCAACGCGCGTTGCAGGGACCAGGATTGCGGGCTGGTCAGCAGCTTGGCCGAGCGGGCCTGGTGCAGGGCGTCCATCACCTCGCCATACACATCCAACTGCAACTGCGTTGCCGCGGCGTTGCCGACCCGCACCGGCGCGGCGCCCTGGTAGCCCGGCAGCCAGGGCACCTCGTTCTCCTCCAGCCGCCGCTCGCCGGCGATGCCGTACATGATCTGCACCTGGTCCGGGCTGCCGGCGATGCTGCGGTGCAGCCATCCGGCCCAGGCCCCGGCCTCCTCGGTGTATCCGGCGGCCATGAAGGCGAACAGGGTGATGGTGGCGTCCCGCAGCCAGCAGAAGCGGTAGTCCCAGTTCCGCACGCCGCCCAACGCCTCCGGCAAGGAGGTGGTGGGCGCAGCCACGATGCCGCCGGTGGGCGCATAGGTCAGGCACTTCAGCGTCAGCAGCGAGCGCTGCACCACCTCCGCCCATGGCCCGTCATAGGTGCAGCGCCCGGTCCAGTTGGCCCAGTATTCCTCCGTCGCATACAGCGCGTCGTCGGCGTCCAGGCTGATGGGCGGCGGCAGGTGCGACGGGCCGTGCGTCAGCACGAAGGGCACGCGGTCCCCTTCCCGCACAGTGAATTCGGAGAAGGTCCGCAGGTCGCGGCCATGCAGTTCGACTGGGGTCCGCAGTACGACCAGCTCCGGCCCGGCAACCGCGACGAAGCCGTTGCCGCCCTTCCGCCGCGTGACCCAGGGGACGGACAGGCCGTAGTCGAAGCGCAGTGCCAGGTCCATCTCCATCGGCACGGTGCCGTGCCTGCCTTCCACGATGCGAACGACGGTGCCGCAAGACGCGCCTGGCACCATGAAGTCAATCAAGGCGACCTGCCCGCCCTCGCACTCGAACACGGTTTCCAGCACCAGGCTGCCTGCCCGATAACTGCGCTTGACAGAATAGGCGGCCTCGGCCGGGGCGATCTTGAAGCGGCCGTGCTCCGGCCCGCCCAGCATGGCGGCGAAGCAGGCGGCGCTGTCGAAGCGGGGCCAGCATAGCCAATCCACGCTGCCGTCACGCCCGACCAGGGCTGCGGTGGCGCAGTCTCCGATCAGGGCATAGTCCTCGATTTCATTAGGGGGCAAGTTGCTCATCTGGTTCAGGACGCGGCAAGGGTGGCGGGGGTTGCACCGAACCATTCCAGAAGCATGGTGCTGACCTGCTCCGGCTGTTCCAACGGCGGCAAGTGTCCCGCGCCGGCCACAGTTCGCAGCAGCGCGCCGGGTATGCCGGCCGCGATCTCGGACGCAAGTGCTGGCGGCGTGAGCGCATCGGCCTCGCCGGCGGCCACGAGGGTGGGGACGCGTATGCCGGGCAGGTCGGGCCGGCTGTCGGGCCGGGCCAGGATGGCGGCCTGCTGGCGCAGGTAGACCGCCTTGCCCAGGCGGTCCGCCATGCCGGAGATCGCGTGCACCAGCGCCGCATCGCCAATCCGGTTCGGGTGCAGCAGGTCGGCCAGCAGGCGGGGCGTCACCCCATGGAAGCGGCCGCCGCGGGCTACCAGCGCCATCAGTCCGCGCCGGCGCCGCGCCGCTGCCGGCGTGTCGGGGCGGGCGCTGGTGTCCATCAGGCATAGCCGCGCCACCCGGCCCGGCGCTTGGCGCAACAGTTCGAACGCGACGTAGCCGCCCATGCTGAGCGCGACCACGGAAAACTGCCGGGGCAAGCCCTCCATCGCGCGGGCGGCCATTGCCTCCAGCGAATCGTCCAGGGTCAGGTTGGCCACGGCGCAGTCGGCAACCGGAGCCAGCGCATCCATCTGGTGGCGCCATAATCCGGCGTCGCACAATAGGCCCGGCAAGAAAAGAACGGCCGGTCGTTGCAGGCTGTGTGCTGGTATTGCCATATTGGTGATCCACGGGGCTGCCAAGCTTCCGCCAACCTTGACTTATTGCCGTTGTTTCCCGATATCCCAGCCGCTGCGCGCCATGAAGTGCGGGTGCTATGCTATGGCGCCAAGCCAACCCACCTTGTATCGAGAAACACGTTTGACGGATATCACGACCGCCGCTGCGGACGGACAGGTGCACGCCGACGACCAGGACGCCGCTCCGGCGCCTGAGGCCGTCGGTCCCAGCGCGCTGCCGTCAGAGATTGTTACGCCTGCCCAGGATGAACCTGTGGCAACGGAAGAGCATTTTCCGGAAGATTCCGTATCTTCCGATGTTGGCGATGTCAGCGACTCTTCTGATGTCAGCGATGCCGAGGCTGCATACAATGATGAGGGCGACGCGGAGCCGAATGGCTTTGCCGACCTTGGCCTGTCGCCCGAGATTTTCCGCGCTGTTGAGGACATGGGCTATCGCACGCCTACTCCGATCCAGGCGCAGGCGATTCCTTCGGTGCTGATGGGACGTGATGTGCTGGGCTGCGCGCAGACCGGCACCGGTAAAACTGCTTCGTTCGTGTTGCCGATGCTCGATATCCTGTCCGGTAGCCGCGCCCGCGCCCGGATGCCGCGCAGCCTGATCCTGGAGCCGACGCGCGAGTTGGCGCTGCAAGTCGCCGAAAACTTCGTTAAGTATGGCAAGTATCTCAAGTTGAACCACGCCCTGCTGATCGGTGGTGAAAGCGTGTCGGATCAGAAGGATGCCCTGCTGAAAGGGGTAGACGTGTTGATCGCGACGCCGGGTCGGCTGATGGACCTGTTCGAGCGCGGCGGAATGTTGCTGACCGATACCAAGATCCTGGTCATTGATGAGGCAGACCGGATGCTCGACATGGGCTTCATTCCCGATGTCGAGAAGATCGTTGGTTTTTTGCCGCGCACTCGGCAGACCTTGTTCTTCTCTGCCACGATGGCGCCGGAAATCCGGCGGCTGGCGGATGCATTCTTGCAAAACCCGCGGGAAATCACCGTCAGTCGGCCGGCAAGCGTTGCCAGCACCATCGTTGCCGGGCTGACCGTGGTCGATTCGCTGGAAAAGCGGGAAGCGCTGCGCCGATTGATCCGCAGCGAGGATGTGCAGAACGCGCTGATCTTCTGCAACCGCAAGCGGGATGTGGATATCCTTTACAAGTCGCTGAAGCAGCATGGCTTCAGCGTTGGCGCCCTGCATGGCGATATGAGCCAGCCTGAGCGTTTCGCGACGCTGACGCGGTTCAAGGCGAATGAGATCAGGCTGCTGGTGTGTAGCGACGTGGCGGCGCGAGGGCTGGACATTGGCGGACTGAGCCATGTGTTCAACTTCGACGTGCCGATCCATGCAGAGGATTATGTCCATCGGATCGGCCGTACAGGGCGTGCTGGAATGACCGGTCATGCCTTCACGCTGGCGACGCCGGATGACAAGGGCTTTGTGGACGCCATTGAGAAGCTGGTTGGAGCCCCGATCCCGCGTATGCAGGTTGAGGGTCTTGATCCCCTTGAGTTCGCCGAGGGCGACGGCCGCCGCCGTGGCCGTGGACGCGGTGCCAAGGCGGCGCCCCGTGCAGCGAAGCGGGTTGACGTGGTTGAGCCGTCGGGTGACGAAGTGCCGAAGGCAGCGAAGCCTCGCCGCAGCCGGGCTAAAAAGGCGGAGTTGCCCGCGGATGCGCTGCCGGCCGAGCCGGTGGCAGCCGCCGATGCTGCGCCGGATGCCCCGGCTGAAGCTGCCTCCTCCGAGCCACGTCGCCAGGGCCGTGAGCCGCGTCGGCCCGAGGGCCGCAGGGAGGAGCCGCGCCGCGATGACACGCGTCGTCGCGAGGAACCGCGGCGCGAGGAGCCACGTCGCGAGGAAGCCTTGCGTCCCGTGGATACCCGCCCGTGGAATGAGCGCCGCCCGCGTGACGGCCGTCGTCGTGACGAGGATCTTGGCCCTTCCGTGTTGGGATTTGGGGACGACGTGCCGGCGTTCATGCTGCTACGTTCCCGCGGCAAGCGCACGGCTCCGGCAGGGGCCGCGGCCGAAGCCGAATAACCTGTAGGGGGACACCATGAACGTCGTCGCACCCATCCAGCAGCCTGAAGCTGCGGAAGCCAAGCTGACCGCGGACCGCCCGGCGACCGCGCGCAAGATGGGGCCGTTCAAGTGGGACGACGCCCTGTTGCTGGACGAGCAGCTCACGGAAGACGAGCGGGCGATGCGCGATGCCGCGCAGGCCTACTGCCAGGATCGCCTGATGACCCGCGTGCTGGAGGCGAACCGGCACGAGCGGTTCGATCGCTCCATCATGACCGAAATGGGCGAGATGGGCTTTCTTGGCGCCACCCTGGACAGCCATGGCTGCGCGGGTGTCGGTTATGTCGCCTATGGCCTGATCGCCCGGGAGGTGGAACGGGTGGACAGCGGCTATCGCAGCGCATTCAGCGTGCAGTCGTCGCTGGTGATGTATCCGATCTGGGCGTTCGGCTCGGAAGATCAGAAGGACCGGTTTCTGCCCAAGCTGCGTGCCGGCGAGTTCGTCGGCTGCTTCGGCCTGACGGAGCCGGATGCCGGGTCCGACCCGGCCAGCATGCGGACGCGGGCCAAGGCGGTCGACGGTGGCTTTGTGCTGAACGGGTCCAAGACCTGGATCACCAACTCGCCGATTGCCGACGTGTTCGTGGTGTGGGCGAAGAACGATGCGGGCGACATTAAGGGTTATATCCTTGAGAAGGGCATGACCGGGCTGACGGCACCGAAGATCGAGGGCAAGTTCGCCCTGCGCGCCTCCATCACCGGCATGATCATGATGCAGGACGTGTTCGTGCCCGCAGCGAACGAACTGCCGCACGTCAAGGGACTGCGGGGGCCGTTCTCCTGCCTGAACAATGCGCGCTATGGCATTTCTTGGGGCGCGCTGGGCGCGGCTGAGTTCTGCTGGCACGCCGCGCGCAGCTACACGATGGAGCGGCAGATGTTTGGCCGCCCGCTGGCCGCGACGCAGTTGATCCAGAAGAAGCTGGCCGACATGCAGACGGAGGTCACGCTGGGCCTGCAGGGGGCGTTGCGCCTCGGCCGGCTGATGGAGGAGGGCCAGGCCGCCCCCGAGATGATCAGCTTGATGAAACGCAACAACTGCGGCAAGGCGCTGGATATCGCCCGGGTCAGCAGGGACATGCACGGTGGCAACGGCATCTCCGACGAGTATCACGTGATTCGCCACGTGATGAACCTTGAAGCCGTGAACACCTACGAGGGCACGCATGACGTGCATGCGCTGATCCTTGGCCGCGCCCAGACCGGCCTCTCCGCCTTCGGAGGATAACCCGCCGGCACCCGTCCGCATCCAGCGCATGGGTGCGGACGGCGACGGCGTCAGCACGTTGCCCGGCGGAGTGTCGCTGTTCTTCCCCGATACCCTGCCGGGCGAATTGGTGCAGCCCGGTGCCCTGTCACGTCGCGGCGAGGGTTGGACCGGGGACAGTGTCATACTGGAACCGGCGCCGGACCGTGTGGCGCCGCCCTGCCCGCACTTTGGCCCCTGCGGCGGCTGCACGTTGCAGCACTGGCGAGATGACAGCTACGCCGCCTGGAAGGCTGGGCAAGTCGTGGATGCTCTGCGGCGCATGGGTGGTCCGGCCCTGAGCGTCGGCATGGCCCGGACGCCTCCCAACGCACGCCGCCGGATGGACCTGGCAATTCGCCGAGACGGTCCCGCCATACGCATCGGCCTGCACCGCCGCCGTTCCCGCGAAATCGTGGATATGCAGGCCTGTCCGGTGTTGCACCCTGCCCTGTTCGCCCTGATCCAGGCGCTGCGCCCTGTGCTGCGACGGCTGCAAGGACTGAAACGGGACGGTTCGGCTGTTGTGAACCTGCTGGACAGCGGCCCAGACCTGCTGCTGCGGACGGATGCCGAGCTGACTTCGGGCGACCGGACGCTGTTGACGGCGCTGGCCAACGCGCATGGCCTGCCGCGCATCAGTTGGGCGCCGGGCCTGGCCCGCGGCAGCCAGGGCGCGCCGGAGCCTGCCTGCCTGCTACGCCCCGCCACGACTGCGTTTTCCGGCTGGGACACTCCCATTCCGCCCGGCGCCTTCCTGCAAGCATCCCGCGAGGGCGAGAACGCCATCGTTGCCGCCGTGCTGGCCGCCCTGCCCCCACTGGCGGCGAAGGCCCGCATCCTGGAATTGTTTGCCGGCTGTGGCAGCATTACCCATGCCTTGGCCACCCGCGCCCGGGTACAGGCGTATGAGGGCGACCTTGCGGCCTACACGGCGCTGCGCCGGGCCGCAAATCCGCGCGTGCTGGTCGCGCATCGCGACCTGGCGCGGCAGCCGTTGCAGGCGGCGGAGCTGAAGGGCGCCGGCACCATCGTGCTGGACCCGCCGCATGGCGGCGCGCTGGCGCAAATGCCCGCCCTGGCCGCGAGCGGCATCCCGGTCGTGTATGTCAGCTGCAACCCGGCGGCGCTTGCGCGGGACGGCCGGGTGTTGCTGCAAGCTGGCTACCAAGTGGTATCCGTCGCTGCCGTGGACCAGTTCCTCTGGTCGGCCCGGGTGGAAAGCGTGGTCGGGTTCACGAAGGGACGCTGATGGACTACCGCAACGCGACCGAGGCCGATCTGCCGGTGATCGTGCACATGCTGGCCGATGATCACTTGGGCGGCGGGCGGGAGCGGGATGTGGCGCCGTTGCCGCCGTCCTACCTCGCCGGCTTCCGTGCGATGCTGGACCAGGGCGGGCGGATCATCCTTGCGGTGCAGGACGGTGCCGTAGTCGGCTGCATGCAATTCAACGTCATCCACGGCGTGTCCCAACAGGGCCAAAGCCGCGCCCAGGTGGAGGGCGTGCGCGTGGACAGCGCCAGGCGCGGCGGCGGCATCGGAACGGCGATGATGCGCCATGCCATGGCCGAGGCACGGGCTGCCGGCTGCGTCGTCTTGCAACTGACCACGAACCGTGGCCGGACGGAGGCGCAGGCATTCTATGCCCGCCTTGGCTTCACCCATAGTCATGCTGGGATGAAGATTACCCTTGAGCCGTAGCCACCCTGTTCACGTCCCGGCCGATCCAGCTCCGCTATATGGCACGCTGCTGCTGCCGGACGGTGCCGGACCGCATCCGACCCTGATCTTGCTGCCCGGGTCTGGGCCGGTGGACCGCGACGGCAACCTGCCCGGCTTGGTGAACAACAGCCTGCGCCTGCTGGCCGAGGGCTTGGCGGAGCGAGGGGTCGCCACCCTGCGGGCGGACAAACGCGGTGTCGGCGCCAGCCACGCCGCCGCGCCCGACGAGGCATCGTTGCGCCTGGATACCTACGTGGACGACACGATCCACTGGATGCGCGCCCTCATTGACGACCTTGCAATTGCCCGAGTGGGCCTGTTGGGACACAGCGAAGGCGCCTTGATCGCAACGCTGGCGGCGCAACGGGTGACGTTGGACCGGCTGGTGCTCGTGGCCGGCGCCGGGTCGCCTGCTGGACCGGCCATTCTGCGGCAACTCGCGGCGGGCGGCACCCCGCCGGAACTTGTCGTCGCCGCGCGCGGCATCATCGCCCGGCTGCTGCGTGGCGAGGCGGTCGCCCAGGTGCCGCCCGAATTGGCTGGGCTGTTCCGTCTCAGCGTGCAGCCGTATCTCACGTCCTGGCTGCTGCGCGACCCGGCCGCGGAGTTGGCAGCCATACGTGGTCCCGTGCTGGTCGTTCAGGGTGCGGCGGACCTGCAGATACAGTTGTCGGATGCCCGGCTGCTTGCGGCGTCCCGGCCCGGCGCCGGGCTGCTGCTCGTGCCAGCCATGAACCATGTGCTGAAAGCTCCGGTCGAGGGCCGGGCGGCTAACCTGGCGGCCTATGCCGATCCGGACCTGCCGTTGGCTGCTGGCTTGGTGGAGGGGATTGTGCGGTTTGTTCTGGGCTGACTGGCTGCCCCGGGCAGGACCGCGGCGGCAACGGGTCCAGGGCGAAGTGCATCAGGCACTCGCCATAGCGCTGCCCGAAGGCGGCGGTGCCGCCGGCGCCGTGGCCGCTGAAGCCCTCGGGCCGGTCAATCAGCAGCAACGCCCCGAGGCGCGGCGCGGCGCCCTGCATCAGCCGGGTCCGGCGGTCGGCATCACCGATGAACGTATCGCCGCTGAACTGCACAAAGGCGACTCGGGTCCGGGTGTCAGGCACGCCGGCCAGTATGACCCGCAAGTCGTCGTATTGGGCCGTGAGATTGGTGCTGTCCCCGGTTCCGTGCGCCGCGGGCGAGACCGCGATCACCACGTCCGCCAATCCCGGCGTGTCCAGAACTTGCAAGCTGTTCCAGGCTCCACGCGACTGGCCCGCGGCGACGATGCTGTGGTAGCCAATCCGGCGCATCTCCTGTAGCCCGTCATGCAGCCAGCCCGCGGCGCGGTCCCTGGAATCCGACATCGGCTCCCGGTCGAAACGGACCACGTCATAGCCGATGTTGTTCAATGGGCGGATCAGGGATTGCGGTTGGATGCCGCGGTTGTCTGTTTCCGGGCCGCCGTAGCCGTGCGCCCAGACAACCACGCCGCGGGCCGCCGCCGGGCCATGCCAGATGAAGCGGGCGTCGGGCACGAGGGCGTAGTTCCAGGTTTTTACCAGTGGTCCCGGGGGTGGGGCGGCACGGGATTGCTGGCCCGGCCAAACCACATCCAGGTTCTCGGCATATAAAGCGCAACCGGGAGCGCCCTTGGCAACGCACTGCTGCAACGCCTTTTCCCGGATGGCCTCAATGGTGTCGCGGATGCCGCCCGAGACCCAGCCGGTCTTTCCGCCTGGTGAGACCGCGAAGGCGCGGGGCAGGTTGGTCCGTAGCCATGCCTCGTAAGTGGCGCGTCCGGCGTCGTCGAGGTAGGGGACGGCCCGGGCGTCAAGGACCGATACCTGGGCGGCCAGGACCGGAGAGGCGGCAAAGGCCAGACCGCAGACAAGTGCTTGAACCGTCCTACGCATGGCAAGTCCCTGACTTTGACCGGGCCAGGATGCGGGTGGGATCAGTCCGGCACAAGGCCGGGTTTGTAGCGCGAGACGTTAAACGTGGAAGCTTTCGCCGCAGCCGCAGCGTCCCTTCTCGTTGGGATTGCTGAAGGTGAAGCCGCTGGTCAGGCTCTTGACCTCGTAGTCCATGACGCTGCCAATCAGGAATAGGCTGGCCTTGCGGTCCACCAGCACGGTCAGGCCACGGTCTGTCACGATCTCGTCGCCCGGCCCGGCCTCTGGCACCCAACTCATGTCATATGACAAGCCGGAGCAGCCCTTGGTGTTGACGCTGATGCGGAGCAGCATTCCCTGCTGACCCCTAGCATACAGGGCTGACAGGCGTGTAGCGGCGGCGTCGGTCATGGTCATCAACTGCGGTAGCGCGCGGCGTGGGCGGGTGACGGTCTGGGTGTCCACTCTAAGTCTCCTTCCACCTCCCTCTCCCTCCGGGAAAGGGTCGGGGTGAGGGGGTCTTCGGGGCCAGGATTTGGACCATGCTGAGCCGGTCCATAAACGGAGGAGATGGCGCTGGCCCGCCCCCTCACTCCAACCTTCTCCCGGAAGGAGAGGGGGAAGCAAGTCAGAACATGTTGAGAGCCAGGCGTGCCTCTTCGGTCATCCGGCTAGGGTCCCATGGTGGGTCCCAAACGGTGTCCACATGGCAAGACGACACGCCCGGCACCGCCATGACCGCGTCCTGTACTTGGATCGGCAACTCCTGCGCGCTCGGGCAGCCCGGTGCGGTCAACGTCATCTCCACCTTGACCCCATTCGCGTCGTCCATCTCGACGGCGTAGATCAGGCCCAACTCGTAGATGTTCACCGGGATTTCGGGGTCATACACCGTGGCGATGGCCGCGAGGATGGCATCCTCTGTCGGCTTGGCCATGACCTCGCCGTCCGGCGTCCAGGTGCCGACATTGGCGGAGGCAGCAGTCGGGACGTCACTCACTGGTCGTCTCCTTGTCACCGTCTAGCGCCGCCACGAGGGCGTGCCAGGGAAGTGTCACGCACTTCACGCGTGACGGAAATTCATGCACCGCGGACAGCGGGCGTAGCCGCTGCAGGGCATCCTCGCATTGTTCGCATAGACCTGTCTTGGCCATCTCAGCCACTTGGTCAGCCATAGCCCTGATATGGTGCGCCGGCCGGCCCTGCACGGCTTCACACATCAGGTCTGCGCTGGCGATGGTGATCTCGCAGCCGCGCGCCTCGAACCCGGCCTCGGCCACCGCATCGCCGTCCCGCCGCACGAAGACCTGCACGCGGTCGCCGCACATCGGGTTGTCGCCCTTGGCAGAGGCGTCGAACGCCGCCGGACGCTTGCCGTGGCTCGGCGAGCGGCCATGGGCGCGGATCTCGGCGCTATACAGGTCCTTCAGATCGTCGAACACTAGGCGAAGAACTCCCGAACCCGATGCAGCGTGTCGGCCAGCACGTCAATTTCGCCCAGCGTGGTGTAGATGCCGGTGCTGGCGCGGGCAGTGCTGTCCACGCCCAGGCGGCGCATCAGCGGCTCGGCGCAATGATTGCCGGCGCGCACGGCGATCCCCTGGCGGTCCAGCAGCGTGGCGATGTCGTGGGCATGGGCGCCCTCCATCGTGAAGCTGAATACGCCGCCGCGGTCCTGTGCCGAGCCTAGCACGCGCAGGCCCGGCACCTCGGACAGCCGGGACAGGGCGTGGTCGGTCAGCGCGGCCTCATGCGCCTGCATGGCGTCGAAGCCGATGCGCTCCACCCACTCGATGGCGGCGCCGAGGCCGATCGCCTCAATGATGGGCGGCGTGCCGGCCTCGAACTTGTGGGGGATTTCTGCCCAAGTGCTGCGCTCAAACGACACGGAGCCGATCATGTCGCCGCCACCCATGAATGGCGGCATGCGCTCCAGCAATTCCCGCCGCGCCCACAGCACGCCAAGGCCGGTCGGGCCATACAGCTTGTGCGCGGTGAAGGTGTAGAAGTCGGCGCCGATAGCCTGAACATCCACGGTGCGGTGGACAACGGCCTGGCTGCCGTCGAACATCACCTGGGCGCCGTATTCATGCGCCAGCGCCGCGACGCGGGCGGCGGGGACCACAGTGCCCAGCACGTTGCTCATATGCACGATGGAGACCAGGCCGACCTTGCGATCTACCAGCAAAGCTTCTAGCCCGGCCATGTCCAACTCGCCGGAGTCGGTGATCGGCGCCACACGCAACTCGATCCCGTGGGCGTCCCGCAGCATCTGCCATGGCACCAGATTGGCATGGTGCTCCATCTCGCTGATGACCACGGCTTGGCCCGGCTGCAATACGCCGCGTCCATAGCTGTGGGCGACCAGGTTGATTGCCTCGGTCGAGTTCTTGGTGAACACGATCTCGTCGCGGCTGGGAGCGTTCAACAGCCGGGCCACGGCGTCCCGGGTGCCCTCGTAGGCATCGGTCGTCCGTTCGCTCATCCAATGCAGGCCGCGGTGGACGTTGGCGTATTGCGTTTCCATGGCTTGAACCATCGCGTCGATGACGAAGCGGGGCTTCTGCGCCGATGCGGCGCTGTCCAGGAACACCAGCGGCTTGCCACGGACCTGCTGGCTGAGGATCGGGAACTCGGCGCGGATGCGCTCGACGTCGAAGGTGGTCTTGCTGAACGCGTTCATGCTGGCCGCCGCTCCCACCACTGCTCAATCGCCCGTTCCAGCATGGCGCGGGCGCCATCATGCTGGATCGGGTCCATCGCCTCGGACAGGAAGGAGCGCACCAAAATGGCGCGGGCCTCCGCCTCAGGGATGCCGCGGCTACGCAGGTAGAACAACTGGTCGACGTCCAGCTCACCCACCGTGGCGCCGTGGCTGCACTTCACGTCGTCGGCGTAGATTTCTAACTGCGGTTTGCAGTTGATCTCGGCATGCGGCGACAGCAGCAGCGCCTGGTTCATCTGGTAGCCGTCGGTTTTCTGCGCCACGCGCGCAACCTCGATCCGTCCCTGGAATACGCCGCGCGAGTGATCCGACAGCACGTTCTTGACCGTCTGGCGTGAGGCGCAGCCCGGCGCATCGTGGGCGACGACGGTCGTGATGTCGGCATGCTGGTGCTCGCCGAGCAACTGGGCGCCGTTCAGGTGAACGGCCCCACCCTCGCCTAGCAGCCGGGCGTGGATTTCTGTCCGCGCCAGCTTGGCCCCGAGCGTCAGCACGAAGGCGTCGTAAACGCCCCTGGCACCGATTTCCGCGAAGGTGGTGTTGACGTGGTAGGCCTCGGCGGCCTCTTGCTGCAGGCGGACGTGGACCAGTGAGGCGTTCTCTGCCACCACGGCCTCGGTGACGGCGTTATGCAGGTAGGTGCCCTCGCCACGCACGACCTCGATGACGGTCAGCTTGGCGCCGACTTCCAGGTGTATGCTGTGACGCGGATGGAATGCGACGGGACGGTGCCCGTCCACCGCCACCGACACCAGTTCGACGGTACCCGCATCCACACCGGCAGCCACGCGCAACTGCACGCCATCCTCTGCCAGCATGGTGTTCAGCGCCACCATCGGCAATTCCAGCTTCGGCAAGCGGCCGAATGCCGGCTGGTCGGCGAAGCTGGTCACTGTCACGCCATTGGGCAGGATAGACAGGCCGGGCTGGTAGCGGCCATCAACCATAACTAGGCGCGGACCGGGGATACCCTCGCCCAGGTCCGGGCTGGATGACATCTCGTCCAAGGGTTCCTGGAATGCCGTCTCTGCCAGGCCGCGCAGGCTGGTATAGCGCCATGCCTCACCCTTGGTGCCGGGCAGGCCGTCCGTGCTGAAACGCTCCGCCGCGGCATCGCGTAGCGCGAGGTCGCCGGGCAGCCGCTCGCGAAGGCCATGATAGCGCTGCAGGAAGGCGTCGGCACCGTTGCGGAGCGACTGGTTCATGCCGCCCCCTTCATGCCGGCGGCCTCGCCGACGATTTCGCTATAGCCGTTCGCCTCAAGCTCGCGGGCCAACTCCGGCCCGCCCGAGCGGATGATGCGCCCAGCGGACAGCACGTGGACGCGGTCCGGCACCAGGTGGTCCAGCAGGCGCTGGTGATGGGTGATGACGAGCGCCGAGAACTCGGGGGAGCGCAGGGCATTCACCCCGTTCGCCACGATCTTCAGTGCGTCGATGTCCAGCCCGCTGTCCGTCTCGTCCAGGATGGCGAGCTTGGGGCGCAGGATGGCCATCTGCAGCACCTCGTTGCGCTTCTTCTCGCCGCCGCTGAAGCCGACGTTGACGTTGCGCTTGAGCATGTCGTCCGGCATGCCGAGCCGCTTGCTCTCGGCCCGGGCCAGGCGCAGGAAGCTGACAGCATCCAGCTCGGCCTCGCCGCGGGCGCGGCGGATCGCGTTGAGCGCGGTGCGCAGGAAGTTGGCGTTGCCGACGCCGGGCAGCTCGATCGGCGCCTGGAATGCCAGGAACAGGCCGGCGGCGGCGCGTGCCTCCGGCTCCATTTCCAGCAGGTCCTGCCCCTCGAAGGTGGCGGTGCCGCCGGTGACTTGATAGCCCTCATGGCCCGACAGCACGTAGCCGAGCGTGCTTTTGCCCGAACCGTTCGGCCCCATGATGGCGTGCACCTCCCCGGAGGGCACTTCCAGGCTGATGCCGCGTAGGATCTCCTTCTCCTCGATCCGAGCGGCCAGGTTTTGAATAGACAGCATCAGCCGACAGACCCCTCAAGCGACACGGCGAGCAGCTTCTGCGCCTCGACCGCGAATTCCATGGGCAGCTCCTTCAAGACGTCCTTGCAGAAGCCGTTGACGATCAGGCCCACCGCATCCTCCTCCGACAGGC
>CAXTCI010000119.1:0-16123 GCA_964242325.1 uncultured Acetobacteraceae bacterium | reverse complement strand
GTGGTGCGACGGCATGGAGGTGACGCAGTTCACCTACTTCCAGCAGGTGGGCGGCATCGCCGTGGCCGCGCCTAGCGCCGAGTTCACCTATGGGTTGGAACGCCTGGCGATGTATGTCCAGGGCGTTGAGAATGTTTATGACCTGGACTTCAACGGAGCCGGGGTCAGCTATGGCGACGTGTTCCTGCGGAATGAGCGGGAGTATAGCGCTTATAGCTTCGAGCATGCGGATACCACGCTGTTGTCGCGGCACTTTGCGGATGCGGAGGCGGAGTGTTCGGCGTTGCTGGCGGCTCGGTTGTCGCTGCCGGCGTATGATCAGTGCATCAAGGCTAGCCACCTGTTTAATCTGCTGGACGCCCGCGGGGTTATTTCGGTGACGGAGCGCGCTTCCTACATTGGCCGGGTGCGGACGCTGGCGAAGGGATGCTGCGAGGGGTACTTGGCCGGGGATGGCCCGGTTGGGGCCGGGCCGCAGGTCGTCCCGGCTGGAGCCGAGGCGAAGGTTGTCCCGGCTGGGGTCGGAACGCAGGTTGTTCCGACCGGGAACGCAAGGTAGTTTGCGACGCATGTTCGTTCCGCTCATGACAGGCACATCGCAGGCGGCACCGTAGCCATGCCGGAGATGCTGCTGGAGCTGTTCAGCGAGGAAATTCCCGCCCGGATGCAGGCGCGCGCCGCCGAGGACCTGGCGCGGCTGCTGACGGATGCGCTTGCCGCCCTGAAGCCGGAAGGGGTGCAGACGTTCTATGGACCGCGGCGGATCGCGTTGGTTGCCAGCGTGCAGGCCTCCCTGCCCGCGAGCAGCACCGTGGAGCGGGGTCCGCGGGCGTCGGCTCCGGAGGCGGCGCTGGCCGGGTTCCTGCGCAAGCACGGCGCTGCCCGGGACCAGGTGGCGCAGGAGGGGGATTACTGGGTGCTGACGAAGGCCAGCCCGGCGGTCGAGGCGGCGTCGCTGGTCGCCGCTGCCCTGCCGCCGCTGCTGCGCCGGTTTCCTTGGCCGAAGTCCATGCGGTGGGGGGACGGCAGCGGCTTTACCTGGGTACGGCCGCTGCGGCGCATCCTGTGCCTGCTGGATGGGCGGGTGGTGCCGTTCGGGTTGGCGGATGGCGGGGATGACGGGCACGGGTTGCGGTCGTCCGATGAAACGGAGGGGCACCGGTTCCATGCTCCGGGCGCCTTCGTGGTGTCGTCGTTCCCGGAATGGCATGATGGCCTGCGTGCGCGCCGGGTCATTCCCGCCGCTGGCGAGCGGCGGCGGCTGGTGCAGGAGGGGATCGCGGCTCTGGCGGCGGCAGAGGACTTGCAGGTCGTGGCTGATGACGGGCTGCTGGATGAAGTGGCCGGGCTGGTGGAATGGCCGGTGCCGCTGCTGGGGCGGATCGACGATGGCTACATGGACCTGCCGGCCGAGGTGATGCAGGTCAGCATGCGGGTGAACCAGCGCTACTTTGCGCTGCGCAACGCAGATGGCTCGGCGGCGCCGTGGTTTGCGTTTGCCGCCAACATCGAGGCGGTGGACGGTGGCGCGGCCATTGTCGCGGGCAATGAGCGCGTGCTGCGCGCACGGTTCAGCGATGCCCGGCATTTCTGGGACTTGGACCGGCGGACGAAGTTGGCGGACCGGGTGGCGGCGCTGGAGGGCGTTACGTTCCATGCCAAGCTGGGCAGCCAGGGGGCGCGGGTCCGGCGCATCGAGGCCCTGGCGCGGCAGGTCGCGCCGCATGTTGGCGCCGACCCGGACCTGGCGGCGCGCGCGGCGCTGCTGGCCAAGGCGGACTTGACGGCTGGGATGGTCGGCGAGTTTCCGGAGTTGCAGGGGGTCATGGGCGGCTACTACGCCCGGCACGATGGGGAGGACGCCCGGGTGGCGGACGCCGTGCGGGAGCATTATGCGCCGAAAGGGCCGGGTGACCCGGTGCCGTCCGAGCCGGTCGCGGTGGCGGTGGCTTTGGCGGACAAGCTGGATCAGTTGGCGGCGTTCTTCGCGGTGGGCGAGGTGCCGACGGGGTCCGGCGATCCCTATGCGCTGCGCCGGGCTGCGCTGGGGATCATACGCATCGTGCGGGAGAACCGGCTGCGGCTGCCGTTGCGGGCGGTGTTCGATGCGGCCGGGCACGGGCTGCCGGCTCCGGTGCCGGCGGATGCGTTGCTCGCGTTTATTGCCGACCGGCTGCGGGTGCAGTTGCGGGCGGAGGGGGCGCGGCATGACGTTTTGGCCGCCGTGTTCGCTGCCGGGGCGGATGATGACATCACGCGGCTGCTGGCGCGGACGGATGCGGTGGCGGCGTTCCTGGCCACGCCGGACGGGGCCAACCTGCTGACGGCCAGCCGGCGGGCGGCCAACATCCTTCGCATCGAGGACAAGCGGGACGGGCCTCATGCCGGGCCACCGGACCCGGCGTTGCTGCAGCAGGCGGAGGAACAGGCGCTGTCGGCGGCGCTGGACGCGGCGGAACCGGCGGTGGAAACCAACATTGCTGCCGAACGCTATGCTGATGCAATGACCGCTCTTGCTGCACTGCGTCAAACTCTTGACGCATTTTTCGATAAGGTGACGGTCAACGCGCCGGACCCGGCGTTGCGGCGGAACCGTTTGCGCCTGCTCGCCCGCGTGCCCGCGGCGATGGGCCGTGCTGCCGACTTCTCCCAGATTGAAGGCCAGGAAACATGACCAAGTGGGTTTACAGCTTTGGCGCCGGTCACGACGAGGGCCGGGCGGACATGCGGAACCTCCTGGGCGGCAAGGGCGCCAACCTGGCGGAGATGGCCACGATCGGCCTGCCGGTGCCGCCGGGCTTCACCATCACGACCGCGCTGTGCACGGCGTATTACGACAATGAGCGGAAGTATCCGGGTGACCTCGATGCCCAGGTGCGCGCCGCGCTGGCGCTGGTGGAGAAGGCGGTTGGGCTGAAGTTTGGCGACGCGACCTCGCCGCTGCTGGTCAGCGTGCGGTCCGGGGCGCGGGTGTCCATGCCGGGGATGATGGACACGGTGTTGAACCTCGGCTTGAACGACGAGACGGTGCTGGGGCTGGAGAAGGCCAGCGGTGATTCCCGGTTTGCCTGGGACAGCTATCGGCGGTTCATCCAGATGTATGGTTCGGTCGTGCTGGGCGTGGACCACCATCGGTTCGAGGAGATCATCGAGAACGCCAAGCTGGATGCGGGGGTGATCGAGGATACGGCGCTGTCGCCGGAGCACTGGCAGGCGGTGGTTGCCGAATACAAGGAGATGGTGGCGAAGGAGCGCGGGGCGCCGTTCCCAATGGACCCTTGGGAGCAGCTTTGGGGGGCGGTCGGCGCGGTGTTCGGGTCCTGGATGAACCCGCGGGCCAATACGTATCGCCGGCTGCACGATATTCCCGCGACCTGGGGCACGGCCGTCAACGTGCAGGCGATGGTGTTCGGCAACATGGGGCAGGATTGCGCCACGGGAGTGTGCTTCACCCGCGATCCCAGCACGGGGGAGAACATCTTCTATGGCGAGTTCCTGGTGAACGCGCAGGGCGAGGATGTGGTGGCGGGAATCAGGACGCCGCAGCCGCTGTCGAAGCTGCGCGCGCATCCTGGCGAGGTCAGCATGGAGGAAGCCTTGCCAAGTGCTTATGGCGACTTGGTGAAGGTGCGGCAAACGCTGGAGCAGCACTACCTCGATATGCAGGACATCGAGTTCACGGTGCAGCAGAACAAGCTGTATATGCTGCAAACCCGTAGTGGGAAGCGTACGGCTGCTGCGTCCCTGCGGATTGCGGTGGAGATGGCGGAGGCCGGGCTGATTGACCGGCGGGAGGCGGTAAAGCGGGTTAACCCGGCTTCGCTCGATCAACTGCTGCATCCGACGCTGGACCCTAAGGCGGCGCGGACCCTGTTCGGCAAGGGGCTGCCGGCCAGCCCTGGTGCGGCGTCGGGGGTGGCGGTGTTCAACTCGGACGAGGCGGAGATGCGCGCGGCCAAGGGGGAGTCGGTGGTGCTGGTCCGCATCGAGACGAGCCCGGAGGATATCCACGGGATGCACGCGGCGCGTGGGGTGCTGACGACACGCGGCGGCATGACGAGCCATGCGGCCGTGGTGGCGCGCGGCATGGGCCGGCCCTGCGTTGCCGGGGCGGGCGGGATCAGCGTGGATTATGGGGCGCAGACCTTGTCGGCTGGGGGGAAGACCATACGCGCCGGGGAGATGATTACCCTGGACGGGGCGACGGGAGAGGTGTTCTCCGGGTCGGTGGCGATGATCGAGCCTAGCATGTCCGGTGATTTCGCTACGCTGATGGGCTGGGCGGACGAGGTGCGGCGCCTGGGCGTGCGGACGAATGCCGAGACGCCGCTGGATGCCGAGACCGCGCGCAAGTTTGGGGCGGAGGGAATTGGGCTGTGCCGGACGGAGCATATGTTCTTTGCGCCGGAGCGGATTGGCGCGGTGCGGCAGATGATCATGGCGGACGACCTGAGCGGACGCCGGGCGGCGCTGGATAAGCTGCTGCCGTTCCAGCGCGGGGACTTCACCGACCTGTTCCGGATCATGCACGGGCTGCCGGTGACGATCCGGTTGCTGGACCCGCCGCTGCATGAGTTCCTGCCGCATGCGGAGAACGAGCTGGCGGACGTGGCGGCGGCTTCGGGCCAGGATCTGGAGTATGTGCGGCGGCGGGCGGCGGAGCTGTCGGAGGCGAACCCGATGCTGGGGCATCGCGGATGCCGCCTGGGGATCACGTTCCCTGAGATTTATGAGATGCAGGCCCGGGCCATTTTCGAGGGGGCGATTGCGGCGGCGCGGGAGACTGGGGAGGCGCCGGTGCCGGAGGTGATGATCCCGCTGATCGGCACCCGGCGCGAGTTGGAGATCACCCGGGCGCTGGTGGACAAGGTGGCGGCGGCTGTGTTCGGGGAGCAGGGGCAGAGCATCGAGTATCTGGTTGGCACGATGATCGAGCTGCCGCGGGCCGTGCTGGTGGCGGACAAGATCGCGGAGATTGCGGACTTCTTCTCGTTTGGGACCAACGACCTGACGCAGACGGTGTTCGGGCTGTCGCGCGACGACGCCGGGCGGTTCCTGCCGGCGTATGTGGATGCGGGGATACTGCCGAAGGACCCCTTCGTGTCCATAGACGTGGAGGGCGTGGGGGCGATGGTGCGCATGGCGGCCGAGAAGGGGCGGCATACCAAGAACAAGTTGAAGATGGGGATTTGCGGCGAGCACGGGGGGGACCCGGCGAGCATCGCGTTCTGCGAGGAGGTTGGGCTGGATTACGTGTCTTGCAGCCCTTACCGGGTGCCGGTGGCGCGGCTGGCGGCGGCGCAGGCGGCTTTGGGGATTGGGGTGGACCGGACGGCTTAGGGACGGAGAGGAAGCAGCTTGCCAGGGAATCACCGGGTTGGTGCTCCCCTGGTAATCGAGTGTTGGAGGCGGAGGCTGCCCTTATAACGGTGGCACTCCCCTCACCTGCCCTGTCCGCTGCCGCCGCCCCGGTGTTACAGCGCCGGCCATGATCGTCCGCCCCCGTCCGAGCGCGCTCGGCCTGCTGTTCACCCTGCGCGGTTCCATCATTCCGCTGATTGCGCCGCGCATCGCTGTCGTCGCTGCGATCTCTGCCGCTGTTACCCTGGTGCACCATGTCCGGCCCAACCTGCTGCCGGAGTTGTCGGCGGTGCCGCTCACCCTGCTCGGGCTTGGGCTGTCCATCTTTCTCGGGTTCCGCAACAGCGCCTGCTATGACCGGTGGTGGGAGGCGCGGAAGCAGTGGGGACAGCTTCTCACGGAGGTGCGCAGCCTGGCGCGCACCATGCCGGCGCTGCTGCCGCCGGATGCGGAACTGCAGCGGCGGGCTGCGCGCCGCCTGGTCGCATTTGCCCATGCCTTGGCGGCGCGGCTCCGCAGCCAAGACGAGGCGGCGGCAGCCCGGCCCTGGCTGTCCGCGGAGGAGGCGCGGCGCGTGAGCGGCCGGACCAACGTGTCCGACGCGATCCTGCGCGTGGCCTCGGCGGAACTTGGGGAGTGCCTGCGGCGGGATCAGGTGGACGCGATCTGCCTTGCCATGCTGGAGGGGCACATTGCCGCCCTTTGCGGCGTGCAGGCCGCTTGCGAGCGCATCCGGGCGACGCCGACGCCGTTCGCCTACTCGCTGCTGCTGCATCGCACGGCCTGGCTGTTCTGCCTGCTGCTGCCGTTTGCACTGGCGGGCGCCATGGGCGTCATGGCGCCGGTGGTGTCGGCGGTTCTTGCCTATGCGTTCTTTGGCCTCGATGCCCTGGGGGACGAGTTGGAGGAGCCGTTTGCGTTGCAGCCGAACACCTTGCCGCTGAACGCGATGGTGCGCTTGATCGAGATCGAGGTGCTGGAAGGACTGGGCGAGACGGACCTGCCGCCGACGCTCAAGCCGGTGAAGTCCGTGCTGCAGTAGCGGCGGGCGAGACCGCTGGAGGCATCCGGTGGCGGAGCATGTCGAGGTGTGGACCGCTGCCGGCGTCCTGCGGGCCAACAGCAAGGACGTGAACTGGTCAGGCCGGTTCGGCGGCGGGATGGCACGGATTTGGTGTGGCCGGGATGGCAGGAGTGTATGCAGGGCGGGACCGTTTTGTTGCAGAGTGCCATCGTTTCAGTTATTATTTAGTAAGGTGGGTCTGATAGCGTTCCGGTAGATTTCCGGATTTGCATATGCGCTCCGTCTACACCTGTCTCACGACGCAGCATGACACCGCGATGGTGGCAGTGGCGTTCACCATCTGCCTGCTTGGCGCCTACACGAACGCCGTGCTTTGCCGCCATGCCACGCAGACGCCGGCCGGACGCGGGCGCCTGGCCTGGGTTGCGACGGCGGTCGCGGCCACCAGCACGGCGATCTGGGCGACCCACTTCGTCGCCATGCTGGCCTTCAGTCCTGGGATGCCGTGGGCGATCCTGGTCGGCCCGACCGTGCTGTCGTACTTGGTGACTTTGGTGCTCGTAGCCACTGGCAATTTCCTGTTGGTTGAGGCGCGTGGCTTGGCGTTGCGGGTCGCCGGCGGCCTAGTGATTGGGCTGGCCGTGGCAGTGATGCACTACACGGGCATGGCAGGGTACCGGGTCACAGGCAGCTTGCGATGGGACCTTGGCGAGGTTGCGGCATCGGTCCTAATCGGGGCGACCCTGGGCGCCTTGGCAGGCGTCGCCGTCCATCGCTGCCGGGGCCACGCTGCGGTGTGGGTTCCCGCGGCGCTGATAGCGGCTGCCGTGCTGGGCACGCATTTCACCGGCATGGCAGCGCTGACGGCGGCCTATGAGCCCGGCGTGGCGCTGCCGACCTGGGCGCTGTCCACCACCGTGCTGTTTGTTCTCGTGTCGCAGGCGGCGCTGGTGATCCTGGGCCTGGTGCTGTTGTCGCAGCGTCTGCACCTGGGTGCAGAGCGGCGCGGCCGTGCGGAGCGGCAGCGCATTTGCGACCTGGCCGACATCGCACTGGAAGGCTTGCTGATCCTGGACGGCGACAAGATCATCGGCGTGAACGGCAGCCTGGCCCGGCTGCTGCCCAATCCGCCGGAGTGTTATCTTGGCTGCGGCATCCATGCGGTGCTGCCGGGCTTCACGCCGGAGACTGTGCCGCTCGACTGCGAAGCGGAGGCGGAGCTGCAATGGGCGGACGAGGCCGTCCCGGTTCGGATAATCGCGCAGACGGTGACGCTGGACCGTCGCCCGCATTTGGTCGTTGCGGTGCGCGACCAGCGCGAACGCTTGCGGTCGGAGCAGGAGGTGCAACGCCTGGCCTTCACGGACACGCTGACGGATCTGCCCAACCGTGCACGCTACAACGCCGCCCTGGCAGCCCGCTGCGCGTCGCACCGGACAGGAGATGGCGGCTTTGCGCTGATTGCGCTCGGCCTCGACCGGTTCAAGGTGTTCAATGACTTGTTTGGCCATGATACGGGGGACGGTTTGCTGCAGCGGGTGGCAGGCCGGCTGCGGACGATCCTGCGGGAGGGCGACTTCGTTGCACGCCTGAGCGGTGACGAGTTCGTGCTGATGGCGGAAGGCCTGGGATCGGCGGAGCGCGTCCACCATCTGGCGGACCTGATCGTGGATCTGCTGTCCCGGCCCTACCTCATCAACGGCCGCGTGCTCGACATTGGCGCAAGCGTCGGAGTGGCCCTGCATCCTAATGACGGGGCCGACCCGGCAACGCTTGGCCGCCATGCCGACATAGCGCTGCTGCGTGCCAAGGATGACGGCAGGGGCACCTACCGCCTGTTCGAGCCGGAGATGGACGCCCGGGTGCAGGCCCGCCGCACCATGGAGTCGGGCCTGCGCCGGGCCATACAGCACGGCGAGTTCGAGGTTTATTATCAGCCGCAGGTGAATATTCGCACCGGCAGCTACGACGGGGCGGAGGCGCTGCTGCGCTGGCACAACCCGGGGGGCGGCATGATCCCGCCGGGCGAGTTCATCCCCGTTGCGGAGGAGACCGGCCTGATCGTCGGCCTTGGCGAGTGGGTCTTGCGCACTGCCTGCCGCGACGCCCTGGACTGGCCGGCGGGATTGCGGGTTGCCGTCAACTTGTCGCCGGTCCAGGTGCGCGACCCGAATCTGGCTGAGATGGTTGCCGGCGTGCTCAGGGACACCGGCCTGCCGGGGTCGCGGCTGGAGCTGGAAGTGACCGAGAGCGTGCTGCTGCAGGACGGGGCGGCGACGCTGGACACGCTGAACCGCTTGCACGCAATGGGCATACGCATCGCGCTGGACGATTTTGGGACGGGATACTCGTCGCTGAGCTACCTGCGGCAGTATCCGTTCGACAAGATCAAGATTGACCAGTCGTTCATCAGGCAAATCCCGGGTGATGCCGGCTGCGCCGCCATCCTGCGTGCCGTCGTGACGATGGGCACCAGCCTAGGCATGGCGACCACGGCGGAGGGCGTGGAAACGGCGGCGCAGATGCGCTTCGTGACGTCCGAGGGGTGCAATCAGGCGCAGGGCTACCTGTTCAGCCGTCCGGTGCCGCAAGATAAGCTGGTTGCGATGTTCGCAGCCGATGCGGTGGCGGCCTGATGCCATTTCACCGCTTGTTGTATCAAAGCGAAAGCCTGATTATCGGGACGGAGACGGACGTCAGGAGCCAGGTAGCCTCAATCGTCGCTGCGGGGCATAGCCGGAACGAGCGCGACGGGCTGACCGGGGCGCTAATGCTCGTGGATGGCCTGTTCGTCCAAGCGTTGGAAGGTGAGGTCGGCAAGCTGGAAGCAACGTTCGAACGCATCTGCCGCGATTTGCGCCACCGCCGGGTCGTGCTGCATGAGTTCTCGGAAGCGTCGGAGCGGGTGTTTGCGGGCTGGGCCATGGCGGAGGTGCTCGGGACTGGCAACGCTGATGGCCTGTTCACGTCTGCCGGCGGAGACCTGCCGCGCGCGGGGCGTAACACAACGTTGGCGCGCGCTGCGGTCACCTTGATGCGTGACAGGTTAGCCGGGTCAGTGCCCAAGGCCAGGATGTAGGTAGCGACGGCGGGCGAATTTTTGGCGGACATTTGAGGTAATGGATGGGGCGGAGCGGACGGTAGCCTACCACCCATTTATTCGCGGCCACTCCGCCACAATCGTGTCCGACCCGTCCACGACCCAGTAGCGGTCGTGGGCGGCTGCTGTCATGCAGACGTGGTTGGGCGCGATGCGCACGAGGTCGCCCACGCGCAAGCCAGGGAAGGACAGCGCCGGGTCGAGCGCCACGACGCCATGCTCCTGATACGCTTGGGCCACCACGGAGCGGCCATAGGCCGGGTGGCCCAGCGCATCCAGCACCAGGCCGAAGCCCAGGTCGGTCGTTGGCTGCGTGCTGCGGTCCTTTGATAGCGCGAGGCCGCCGGCGTCCAGCAGCAACCGGTGCTCCGCCGGGCGCAGGCCGATCACCGCCGTCAGCACCGTGAGGGCGATGTCCTCCATCGCGTGCGTGCCGATGCTGGCTTGGAACAGGTCGCCGAGCATGTAAACGCCGGCCCGGACTTCGGTGACGCCCTGCAAGTGCCGGGCGTGCAGCGCAGTGGGGGAACTGCCGACCGATACGATCGCGACTGCGTGCCCAGCCGCGCGCAGCCGTTCCGCGGCGCCGACGGCTGCGGCGCGCTCTTGCTCGGCTACTGCCTCCATGTCCGCTGTCGAGCGGCCGGCGTAGCTGTGGCCGCCGTGGGTCATCACGCCCCTCAAGGCCGGGCCGAGACGGGCTGCGATCTTCAGCAGACGCGGGCTGTTTGGGGTGCCGCCGCCGCGATGTTCGCCGCTGTCTACCTCGATCAGGGCACCGAGGCCTGCGGGGTGGGCGGCGATGGCGGCTGCGGCGTCGGGGTCGTCGGTGATGACCAGCACGTCGGCTCCGGCTTGGCGCAGGGCCGCTACGCGGTCCAGCTTGGCCGGGGTGATGCCGACGGCATACAGGATGTCGGTGATGCCGTTGCTGGCGAAGTACTCGGCCTCGGCCAGGGTGGAGACGGTGATGCCGCCGGGCTGGCCGGTCAGGGCCATGCGGGCGACGTCCATGCTCTTGGCGGTCTTCATGTGCGGGCGGAGCGGGACGCCGTGCCGGGCCAGGGCGGTGGCCATGGCGGCGAGGTTGCGGGCGAGGATGCCGCGGTCCAGGACGAGGCAGGGGGTGGCTAGTTGCGAGAGCTGCATGGTTATTCCTGGTTAAACGAGGAAGGGCGGGGTCATGGGGCTACCTCGCTGGCCAGCCGCATTTGCAAAAGCGAAGCAAGGCGTTGTCGGATTTCATTACACTTAATGATCTCATTGATTCCCTCGTTGCGTTAAGTAACTGTTGACAAGCGTTAAAATCCAGTGGCACGAGGCATGCATTCCTTGCGGTATAGGAATGGTCCTATGAAGTTATGAGGAGGGTGTCCTCGCAAAGGCCATACTGTCCCGCCTACCTCCTTGACCAGGGCGACCGCGTCCGTGGCTTGGGGTGCAGGGTTGTGCAAGCAGGCCGGGTGCCGACTAGCCACTGTTGCCAGCGGCCTTGGCCGACGCTTGTTCCAACGTCCCAGAAACATACGAAGACTGCTGCCGGCCATCCAGGGCCAGGAAAAAAGGAGATGAAACAATGCAGGGTTTGAGTGTTGCCGCCGCTGCCATGGTTGCGGTTTTCTCGACTGTCGCAGGAGCGACCACGTTCACCTCGACGTCGCCAACAGGTGGGACATTGCCGACCGGGGTTTCGACCATCGGCGGCATCGTGCTTGACCTCACGGGGACCAACGGCACCCAGGTCGTCAGCCAGGTCGCCGCGAGCACCGAGTATGTCGGCAGTCCGCCGGCATCGCAGAATCCCCTCCTATTCGGGACCCAGAGCGGGTTCACCGCGGCAACCGTGGCGGCCCTTGGCGGCGGTATCACGGCGGCCTCTGTCCGCATCACGCTTTATGACGGGGACAGCCAGGCAGGAAATTTCGACTATAATGAAAACACGTTGCTGGTGAACGGCGTCAACTTCGGCAACTTCTCGGCAGTCGCGACCCAGGAGACGAACAGCACGGGAACGACGGTGCTGTCCAGCGGGTTCGGATTTGGCAACAACATCCTCGACACGGGCTTTTTCTCCTCGACCGATGCGGCCACCCTGGCCAGCATTTATGCCACGCTCTCGGCGGGTGCAGTTCAGTTCACCTTGAACGACGCAACCCCTGGTGATCAGTTCTACGACTTCACCCAGGGTCTTGACTCGTCCCTGATCAACATCGGTTCCGGACCTGTCGTGGCCCCGCCCACGACTCCGACGCCGCCTACGACTCCGACCCCGCCGACAACGAGCGTGCCAGAGCCGGCGAGCCTGCTGGCGCTGGCTACCGGTCTGACAGGGCTGGGCCTGTTCCGCCGCAAGCGGGCCTGACCGGCAAGGGGCTGAGGCGGCAGTCTCGGCCCCGGCTTCGCCTCAGAACCGCTCCACCCAGGGCCGCACTGCGATCTCGTCGGTCCAGCACGAGCGCGGTTGCGCCAGCAGGTCCAGCATGGTCTGGGCGATGGCGTCGGGGTCCAGCAGGCTGTCGGGCTTGTCGGTTGGCACCGGACGTCCGGCGGCGCGGATGCCGCCGTCCACGACGACGTGGACGACGTGAATGCCTTGGGGGTGGAGTTCTCGGGCCATGCTCTGGGCCAGGCCGCGCAGGGCGAACTTGCCCATCGCGAAGGGGGCGGACTGGGCGAAGCCTTTTACGCCCGCCGATGCTCCGGTCAGGAAGATCGTGCCGCCGCCTGCGGCCAGCATCCCGCGTGCGGCCTGCTGCGACACCAGGAAGGCGCCGAAGGCGGTGATGGCCAGGCTGCGGGCGACTTCCGCCGGGTCAAGGTCCACCAAGGGGCCGCGGGTGCGGTAGCTGGGGTTGTAGAGCACGATGCCCGGCTGGCCCACCGTGGCGAACAGGGCCGCGACGGCAGCGGGGTCGGCGGCGTCGCAGGCGTGCAGGGTGGCGCCGGTTTCATGCGCCAAGTCCGCGAGCTTGTCGGTCCGCCGGGCCGCCAGTGCGACTTGGTGGCCAGCCCGGGCCAGGCCGCGGGCGAAGCTGGCCGATAAGCCCGGACCGGCGCCGACCACCAGGGCGGACGTCATGCCGCGAAGCTCACTGCGGCCTCCCCTGCCCGGTCGAAGACGATCTGCGCCTCGCCGCCGGGCGGCACCGGGTCCTTGCCGGTCCAGCTTCCCGTTGTCACCACCTGCCCGGCACGCAGGCCGCCGGCCCAGTGGGTGCCCTCGTTCGCCAGCCACAGCACCATGCGGACCATGTCGCCGGCGGGGTTGCCGGTTCCGCGCTTTATCTCGGCGCCGCCTATGACCAGGCGGACCTGCTCCGCGCCGAGGTCCAGCGCCTGCCAGTTTGGGATGGGAGCGCCGACCACCAGGCCGAAATGCGACAGGCTGTCCGCCAATGCCGAGAGAGGGTCCACGGCGCCGGGGTCCACGTAGCGGCTTTGCAGCACCTCGATGGCGGGATGGGCCGAGGCGATGGCTGCCAGGACGTCATCGCGGGTGTATGGCGTCTCGCGCGGCGGCAGGTCGTGGCCGATCCGCACTGCGATCTCCGCCTCCACCACTCGGTCGGAGCCGGATACCTGGCCGGGGCTGTCCTGGATGCCGCTGGTAGGCAGGGGCGAGCAGTTCACCGGGCCATCCGGGCGCGGCGAGCCGACCTTCCAGCCGCCGATGCCGCCCAGTTCGGCCATGACGGCGCGTTGCACGAGGTAGGCTTGCTCCTCGGTTTGCGGGCGCACCACATCGGGGAGACTGTGCAGGCGTTGCGTGAGGTCGTGCCGGACGCTGAGCAGCAGGCGGGCGGCGTCGTGGTGTCGATCCATGGGTTTACAGAGTCTCCAAAAGGCTGGTCAGCAGCGCGGCGCGGGGTGCGAGTTGGCGCCACTGGATGTGTTCGTGGCTGGCGTGGGCTCCGTCGCCGGGGCAGCCCAGGCCGTCCAGGGTCGGCACGCCCAGCGCCGCGGTGAAGTTGCCGTCCGAGCCGCCGCCGCGGTGCTGCTTGCCGAGGGGGAAGGCGGCCATGGCGCGGGCGCGCTCGTAGAGTGCGAGGTTGGCGGGGCCTTCCTGCATGGGCGGGCGGTTCATGCCGCCCTCGACCTGGACGGCGCAGCGGGGGTCGAAGGGTTGCAGGGCCAGCAGCGCCGCCTCCATGCGGGTGCCGGCCTCGATGGTCGGGACGCGCAGGTCTATTTCGCAGCCGGCGTCCGCAGCGATGACGTTGGGGCGGGAGCCGCCCCAGACCGGGGCGACGTTCAGGGTGATGCCGGCGGGGAGGTCCACCATGGCGTGGATGCGCTCGATCTGCCGGGCCAGCTCGACGACGGCGCTGGCGCCCTCGGTGAAGCGGCTGCCGGCGTGGGCGCCGACGCCTGTGACGTGCAGGGTGAAGCGGCCGACGCCCTTGCGGGCGGTGACGCAGGAGCCGTCCTTGGCGGCTGGCTCCATGATGAGCACGCATTCGGAGGCGGCGCCTTCCTGCTCGATCACGGCGCGGCTGGTGGGGCTGCCCACTTCCTCGTCGGGGGTTAGGAGCAGGGTGATCGGACGCGGGGTACGGACGCCTTGCGCGAGGATGGAGCGGAGGGCGTGGAAGGCGATGAAGCTGCCGGCCTTCATGTCGTAGATGCCGGGGCCGTGCGCGCGGTCGCCGTCGACGCGGTAGGGCATGGCGTCCAGGGTGCCGTGCGGCCACACGGTGTCGAGGTGGCCGATCATCAGGACCGGCTTCACGTTGCGCGGCGCGGGTGGCGCCGGCGTCCGTGCGAGAAGGTTGCCGCCGTAGCCGTCGCGGCCGGGGATGCGGGTGATGGATGCGCCGGCCTGGGCCAGCCCGGCCTCGGCGCGGTCCATCAGGACGTTTACCGCGGCGGCGTCGGTGGTGGGGGTTTCCTGCCGCACCCAGCCGGCCAGTTCGGCCAGCATGTCCTCGGAGGTGCCCGCTTGGGTCTGCGGCATCCAGTTTTTCCTGTCTGGGTTCCCTTGCTGGGTTCCCTTGCTGGCTTGACCTTCGCACCGCGTCCATGCCTTGTCCAACGCGGCTAAGCAGGCTTGCGCGGCCTGTCACACCGATGGCCTGCGGCCGTGCCGGGGATCGTGTCTCGGGCCGCGCAAGCCTGCTTAGCTTTTCATCTGTGTGCAAACCTCTGGAGGTTTGCTTGGGTCAGGGGTTGGCATGGACGGGTATGCGTTCGAGGACTTGCAGGTGGGTCAGACGGCGAGCATGGGCAAGACGATCACCGATGCCGACATCCTGATGTTCGCCGCGGTCAGCTTGGATACCAACCCGGTTCACATGGACGCGGACGCCGCGGCGGCGTCGGTGTTCAAGGAGCGGGTGGCGCACGGGATGCTGTCCGCCGGGCTGATCAGCGCGGTGATGGGCACGCGGCTGCCGGGCAACGGCACGGTTTATCTTGAGCAGACGCTGCGCTTTCGCCGGCCCGTGCGCATTGGCGATACGGTGACGGCTACGGTGGAGGTGGTCTCCCTGGACCAGGCCAAGCGGCAGGCGACGCTGCGCACGGTGTGCAAGGCCCGAGGCAAGGTGGTGATTGACGGCGAGGCGGTGGTGCTGCCGCGCAGCCGCGGTTCCGAAGTGCTGCCGCGCATCAGCGCTTAGGGCATGGAGACCGTCCGGACCTGGGAGGGGCTGCCTCCGGCGCTGCGCGGCGCAACCGTTGCGCTGGGCAACTTCGACGGAGTTCACCTGGGGCATGCCCATGTGCTGCGCGCCGCGCATACCGCTCGGCCGGATGCTCGGCTTGCGGTGCTGACCTTTGAGCCGCATCCGCGCGAGCATTTCCGTCCGGATGATCCTCCGTTCCGCCTGACACTGGCGGCGGAGCGGCAGGCGGCGCTGGCGGCGCTGGGGGTGCAGGTGCTGTATGAGCTGCCATTCGACGCCGGCTTTTCCGGCCTGACGGCGGAGCAGTTCGTGGTGGAGGTGCTGCACCGGGGAGTCGGTGCGGCGCACCTGACGTGTGGGCCTGACTTCGCCTTTGGCCACCGGCGGGGCGGCGACGTGGGGTTCCTGGCGGTGCGGGCCGAGGCGCTGGGGGTCGGCCTGACCGTGGCGCCACCGCTGTTGGAGGGCGGGACGCCGATCAGCAGCACGCGCATCCGGCGGCTGCTGCAGGACGCCTATCCCGAGCGGGCGGCGCTGGAGTTGGGGCGGCCGTGGGCGGTGCGCGGCACCGTGACGCATGGTGACGCCCGCGGGCGCACCATCGGGTTTCCGACCGCGAACGTACCGTTGGGGCGGCATTTGGAGCCGGCGCGTGGGGTTTATGCCGTTACTGCGCGGCTATCGGATGGGGTGGAGGTTCCGGGTGTCGCCAATATCGGCCGCCGACCGACGGTGGCGGAGGGGGCGATCAGCCGGGTGGAGGCGCACTTGTTCGACTGGGCGGGCGATTTGTACGGGCAGGAGGTGGCGGTTGCCCTGCACGGCTTCCTGCGGGCTGAGCGCAAGTTCGGGTCGTTTGACGAGCTGCGCGGGCAGATTGTTGCGGATGCGGCGCAGGCGCGGGCGATGCTTGGGGTTTGATGGTAGGTGGCGATGGGGGGTCATTGGACGGGGGCGGCATTAGAGCATGTCCGGGCCAAACGGCTCCATTTGGGCCGGACAAACACCGCGAAA
>CAXTCI010000118.1:0-16137 GCA_964242325.1 uncultured Acetobacteraceae bacterium | reverse complement strand
CCATGCCGTCGCACCACACCTCCCAGCCCAGGCCCCAGGCGCCCAGCGTCGGGCTTTCCCAATCGTCCTCGACAAACCGTATGTCGTGCAGCAGCGGATCAATGCCGATCGCACGATAACTGTCCAGCAGCAAAGCCTGGCAGTCCGGCGGGCTAGGCTTCAGGATCGCCTGATACTGGTAGTAATGCCCAAGCCGGTTCGGGTTCTCGCCATAACGCCCATCGGTCGGCCGCCGGCTGGGTTGGACATAGGCAGCCCGCCAAGGCTTCGGCCCAAGCGCACGCAGCGTCGTCGCCGGATGGAACGTCCCCGCCCCCATCTCCACATCATACGGCTGCAAAATGACGCAGCCCTGCCGCGCCCAGAAGGCATGCAGGCGCAGGATCAGCTCCTGAAAACTCGGCGGCGTGTTGGGCATCGAGTCCGGCATCGGGTGGCGAGTGGTCCCTATGGTTGCGGCCGCACCATAGGAGCGTGGTCCCGGAAGGGAAAGATGGCGTCCAAGCGCACGTAAGCCCGACGCGCTGGCGTACATAACCAAGCCTTGCAGCCTCAAGCTGTTCCCGGACCGTTGCCCCACCTTCAGTCGCGGTCCATTGACGGGCAACAGCCACCCCGGCAGCCTACCGAAAAAGGCGCAGCACGCGCCACCGCCCGGGAGGCACGCCCATGATTCCAGAAATCGAGTCCGCCACGATCAAACGCGTCTATTGGCGCCTGATCCCCCTGATCTTCGCCATGATGTTCTTCAACTACCTCGACCGGATCAACATCGGCTTCGCCTCGCTCCAGATGAACCAGGACCTGGGCTTCACCCCCGCCGTGTTCGGCTTTGCCGGCAGCATCTTCTTCTTCGGCTACATGCTGCTCGAAGTCCCGAGCAACCTGTTGCTGCACCGCCTCGGCGCCCGCCGCTGGATCGCCCGCATCCTGATCACCTGGGGCGCCGTGGCCGCCGCCACCGCCTTCGTCTTCAACGACTGGAGCTTCTACATCCTCCGCTTCGGCCTGGGCGTGATGGAGGCCGGCTTCCTGCCCGGCATCGCCGTCTACCTCACAAACTGGTTCCCGGAACGCTACAGGGCCCGCGCCGTCGGCGGCTACATCATCGCCGGCTCAGTCGCGGCGATACTCGGCGGCCCGATCTCGACCACCATCATGACCTACGTCAATGGCCCAGCCGGCCTGCAAGGCTGGCAATGGATGTTCCTGCTAGAAGGCATCCCGGCCATCCTGCTCGGCCTACTAACCCTGACCCTGCTGACCGAGCGCCCGGCCGACGCCTCCTGGCTCGCCCCCGCCCAGCGCGACTGGCTGGAAACCGAACTGGCCGCCGAGCGCGCCAAGCTAGGCGACGCCAAGCACCCCTCGCTGCTCCTGGTCCTCGGCGACATCCGCGTCTGGAGCCTGGCCTGCCTGTTCGGCTGCGCCCTGGTCGGCATCTACGGCCTGTTCCTCTGGCTGCCGCAGATCGTAAAAAGCCTGGGCAACCTCAGCAACATCGAAGTCGGCTTCCTATCAGCCGGCCCGCCGCTGCTGAGCGTGCTGGGAACCATCATCATCAGCCGCAGCTCCGACCGCACCGGCGACCGCAAGCATCACCTGGCGTTCGTTTACGGCATGAGCGCCCTGGCCATCACCGGCAGCGCCTTCGCCCCCTCGCCGGTCATCGCCTACCTGCTGCTCTGCGTCACCGGCCTGTTCATCTTCGCCGGCAACCCGCTGTTCTGGAGCCTCGCAGCCTCGTTTCGCACCGGCGCTGCCGGAGCAGCCACGATCGCCCTGATCAACACCATCGCCCAGTTCGGCGGCCTGGTCGGCCCCTGGACCATCGGCCTGGTCCGCAACTACACCGGCGACTTCCACCTGGCCCTGCTGACGATCGCCGGGTTCCTGGTCATTTCCGTCGTCATCGCGTTAACCATGCGAGTGACCCCGCCGGAGCTTGACGTCAATCTCCCAGCCCATCCCCTCCGCAGCCAACCGTGAACCGGAGTTGCCCATGATCATAGACTGCCACGGCCACTACACGACCTCCCCCAAGGAGCACGAATCCTGGCGTGCCGCCCAGGTCGCCGCGGTGAAGGCGGGCACCCCCGTCCCGCCGCGCCCCACGATCACCGACCAGCAGATCCGCACCAGCATCGAGGGCGGCCAGCTCCGCATCCAGCGGGAGCGCGGCACCGACCTGACCATCTTCTCCCCCCGGGCCGCCGGCATGGGCCACCACCTCTCGACCGCCGAGGCCAACGCCGTCTGGTCGCGTGAATGCAACGACCTCATCGCCCGTGTCTGCCAGCTATTCCCCCGCAACTTCGTCGGCGTAGGCCAACTGCCGCAAGCCCCCGGCACGCCCCCCGCCAACTGCATCCCCGAACTACGGCGCTGCGTCGAAGAACTAGGCTTCGTCGGCGTAAACCTGAACCCCGACCCATCCGGCGGCTACTGGACCGACCCGCCGCTGACCGACAAATGGTGGTATCCGCTCTACGAGGTGATGGTGGAGCTGAACGTGCCGGCCATGGTGCACGTATCCTCCTCGTGCAACCCGAACTTCCACGGCACCGGCGCGCATTACATCAACGGCGACACCTCGGCGTTCATGCAGTTGATCGAGGCCGACCTGTTCGCCGACTTCCCGACGCTGAAGTTCATCATCCCGCATGGCGGCGGCGCCGTGCCCTACCACTGGGGCCGGTATCGCGGCCTGGCGCAAGACATGGGCAAGCCGCTGCTTGGGGATCATCTACTGCACAACGTGTTCTTCGACACCTGCGTCTACCACCTGCCCGGCACCGAGCTGCTGGCCAAGGTCATCCCGGTGAAAAACATCCTGTTCGCCTCGGAGACCATCGGCGCCGTCCAGGGCATAGACCCCGAAACCGGCCACCACTTCGACGACACCAAGCGCTACATCCAGCAGGTCCCCTGGCTGACCGACGCCGACCGCGCCCGCATCTACGAGGGCAACGCCCGCGCCGTCTACAGCCGCCTGTCCGCCCAAATAGACCACCAACGCACAGGAGCCGCCGCATGAACCCGCCCGGCTGGCTCCGCAACCCCTCCGCCCCCTCCGCCGACCCGGCGCTGCTCGACGCCCTCCGCGGTCTCGCCACCAGCCTACTCAGCGACAACATGGCCCGCGTCACCGGCACGATCGGGCTAACCCCCTATCACCGCCCCAAGCCCATGGCCGGCACCGCCGTCACTGTGCGCACCCGTGGCGGCGACAACCTCGCCATCCATCGTGCCTTCGACTTCTGCCGACCCGGCGACGTGCTGGTGATCGACGGCGGCGCCGACCTGAACCAGGCGCTGATGGGCGAGATCATGGCAACCTTCGCCGAAAGCCTGGGCGTAACCGGCCTGGTGATCGACGGCGCCATCCGCGACGTAGGCTCGATCCGCGCCAAGGATTTCCCGGTCTATGCCCGCGGCGTAACCCATCGCGGCCCCTACAAGAACGGCCCCGGCGAGATCAACGTCCCGGTGTCGGTCGGCGGCATGGTAGTGAACCCAGGGGACTTGGTCTGCGGCGACGAGGACGGCGTCCTGGCAATCTCCCCCGCTGACGCCGCCAGGGTAATCGAAGCCGCCCGCAAGCAGGGCGACAGGGAAGCGGCATCGCTGCAAGCAATTGCGGAAGGCCGCTTCGACCGCGCCTGGATAGAAGCCCAGGAGCGCAAGATGATGGCTGGATAACCGTTCATGGATGGTTCTTAAGCCTCGCCCAACGCCTTCGTTAGGCCCGCCCAACGCCTTCGTTGGGCGACAGGAAAGCCGCCTTGGACGGCCAGCGTAGTGTCCCCAACCACCATCCGTTCCGACCGTTTCTCCGGTAATCCTCGTAGGGCGTATAAGCGAAGCGCCATACGCCGCCCCGCAGCATTGCATCGTGGTTGAAGGCGCTGAAGCGTGTCCGCCCTGCAAAGGTCGCCGCCGCCAGAACAGTCAAAGCAAATGGCGGCTGGTATAACATCCTCAAGCGGACAAAGAAGACACTCATGCCGTATCGTCGTCTGCTGCGGACCTTGATCCTGACCGCAAGCATCGCATCGTTCCTCATCTCAGGCCATGCCCAGGCCCAGCCCGGCGCCGGGTCGCCGCCTCTGGGCCAACCCGGCCAAGCCGAAGGCCATAGCGGCGAAGGCGACCGGGGCGCCAACGCCGGCGGCCCAGCCCAGCCCGGCCAACCCAGCCGCCCCGGTGCGGGCGGCACCGCCGGCGACGCTGGCGGGGCAGGGGGCGCCAACGATGCCGGCACAGGCCCCGGCGCAGCAATCCCCAAGCGCACGGCCCCCCCGCTATGAGCGACCCCATCCGAGACATCCTCACCACCACCCGCCGGATCGCCGTCGTAGGCGCATCCAACAAGCCCGACCGAGCCGGCAACTACGTGTTCGCCTTCCTCGTCGCCCGCGGCTTCGACGTCGTGGGCGTGAACCCAGGGATCCCCGGACAAACCCTGCATGGCCGCCCCGTCGTAGCGACCCTCAACGAAGCAGGTCCGCTCGACATGGTGGACGTGTTCCGTGCCCCGGACCAAGTTGGCCCCGTGGTGGCCGACGCCATACGCCTGGGCGCCCGCACCATCTGGCTGCAATTGGGCGTCACCAACCCAGCCGCCGAAACCGCGGCCCGCGCCGCCGGCCTCCGCGTGGTAGCCGACCGCTGCCCCCTCATCGAGTGGCGCCGCCTGCAACTCCCCACTTGAAGCAGAGTTGTGTGTGGCCCACGTCGCACGACGCAACAAACCCTCGGCGGATCATCACCATGACCAACGAAGAACGCGATCTCATCGCCCGCTACATCGCCCGTGTCGCCGGTGCGCAGCAGGGCGGCTTCACGGCAGGCAGCGTGCCGCAGTCGGCGCAGCAGCTTCCGCCGATTGACCGCGACGCCGACGCCTTCATCGCCCAGCAGTTCCAGCAGTATCCCGACGCCCGCTACCGCATCACCCAGACTGCCCTGGTCCAAGAGGGCGCGCTCGCCGAATCCCAAAACCAGATCCGCCGCCTGCAATGGGAATTGCAGCAAACGCAGCAGGCCATGCAGCAGCAGCAGCAGGGTGGCGGCCAGCAGAAGGGCGGCTTCCTCAGCAGCATATTCGGTGGCGGTTCTTCCCAGCCGCAGCGCCCGCAGGGCGGCATGGGCCAGCAAGGCTACGGCGGCGGCTTCCAGCCCACTTCGGCTCCGCCCCAGCCACAGTATCCGCCGAACTATCAACCCGGTATGTTCCAGCGCGGCGGCGGCTCCGGCTTCCTCGGCTCGGCCCTGACCACGGCCGCCGGCGTCGCCGGCGGCATGGTCGTCGGCAACGCGCTGATGGGCGCATTCAGCGGCAGCCACGAGGGTGGCGGCCTATTCGGCGGCGGCGGCGCCACCAACACGGCAGACTCTAGCAGCCCCTGGGACGGCGCCGGTGTCAGCCCGGTGAACGATCCGTCCGGCGGATTCCAAGGCGGTGCCGACCCCTTCGCCGGCGGCGGTGCAGACAAGGACTTTGGCGGCGGCAACGACTCCGGCGTCGGCGGCCAGGACGCCAGCTACGACCAAGGCGGCGGTGATCCCTTCGGCGGTGCAGGCGATGCCGGCGGCGGCTTCGACGGCGGCGGCGGCGGCTTCGACCAGGCATAACCTGCCCCGGAACACGCCTGATGGCCCGGTCTGATGAAGGCCGGGCCATCGTCGTTTGAGGACCATTCCGCCACCGTCCTCCCGGCGTGGATAGACGACAACGGCCACATGAACCTGGCCTACTACGTCCTGGTGTTCGATGGCGCGACCGACGTGGTGTGCGAGGCGATTAACCTAGGCGCCGCGCACCGCCGGCAAACCCGCACCAGCGTATTCGCCGCGGAAACCCACATCTTGTATCGCGCCGAGTTGCTGCTCGGCGACCAGGTCAGGGTCCGGTCCCAAATCATCGCCGCCGATGCCAAGCGCATCCACCTCGCGCACGAGATGCACCGGAAAGGCGAGGCCGTAGCCTTCCAGGAAGTCATGCTGCTGCACGTCAGCCTAGACACTAGGCGCGTAACGCCGTTCCCGCCCGACATAATGGCGCAGGTCTCGGCCCTAGCCGCCGACCATGCCAACCTCCCACGGCCCGAGTGGCTGGGACGCCGCCTAGACTGGTCCCCATCCAAACCAAGCAGCGGTCCGCCCTAATCTCAACCGCCGTCTATTCCAACCACTCTCCAGCAAGCCCCGTAGGGCGTATAAGCGAAGCGCCATACGCCACCCCGCAGCATTGCGTCATAACTAAATGCGCTAAAACCCGTCCGCCCTGCAAAGGCCACCAAAACGGTCAAACCAAAAGGCGGCTGCTACAACCCCGCACCCTGCAAGCACCCGCCCAAAGTTTCATCTCCCGCCCGCATCCCCCAGGACCCACCGACAACCCGCCCCAGCTATGCCGGCTGCTGCGCCAGCCGAACCGGCTCCAACGCCATCCACTCTGGAGCCACCGGCCGCAGCGCCGCCTCGCCGCAATCCAGCACATCGCCAAACGCATCCAACCGCAGCAGCGCCAGCCCGAGATCATCCTGCCCAGACCGCATCACCCCAACCTCCACCCCGCCACGCAGCACCGGACTGCCAGGGGAGGGCAGGGGACCCTCAACCCGCACCGGTACCAGCCGCCGCTTCAGCAACCCGCGATACTTGGTCCGCGCCGTCAGCTCCTGCCCCATGTAGCAGCCCTTGGTCCACGACACCCCATGCAGCTCGTCGAACCCGGCCTCCAGCAACGTCGTCTTCTCCGCCTCCAAGTCACGCGACCCGTCCGGCAACCCCAGCCCCAGGCGCCGCCGGTCCCACTCCTCAAACCTGGCATTCGCCGCCAACGGCTCCGCCGACAGCACGCGCCACCCAGCATCACCCAGGCGCGGATCAGGAGCCTGCAGCGCAGCACCCGGATCGCCGTCCCAAGCCGCATGAACCAGCAGATCCACCGGCTGCACCGCCACATCCGCCCGCAAGCGGAACCGGGTCAGCTTCTGCGCCAGCATCCCGGCCTGCCCCGCCTCGCAGTCCAGCAGCAGCCGCCCGCCCTCCGCAAAGATAAAGAAGTCCGCTAGCCACTTGCCCTGCGGCGTCAGCAGCGCCGCCCAAACCGCGCGTCCCGGCGCCGCCTCCGCGACATCGTTGGACACCAGCCCTTGCAGGAAGGACACCCGGTCCGCCCCGGACACCTGCAAAACGGAGCGGCCAGCCAAGGGAACAATCTTTGGAACAATCTGTGCCATGCCGCCGGACGTGGGGCGGCGCCACGCCGTTCTCAAGCCGCGCGCCGCCGCCGCGACCGTGCTACAGCGCCCGCCAGATGCGTATCCTGTTCATCACCGCGACCCGGGTCGGCGACGCCGTCCTGTCCACTGGCCTGCTGGACCACCTGCTGCGGCAATACCCGGACGCCCGCATCACCATCGCCTGCGGCCCCGCCGCCGCCGGAGTCTTCGACCGCATGCCCCGGCGGGAACAGACGCTGGTGGTGGACAAGCGCCGCGGCGACCTGCACTGGCTGACGCTCTGGCGCCAGGTCGCCGGCACCGTCTGGGACCTGGTGGTGGACCTGCGCGGCTCCGCCCTGTCCTACCTGCTCCTGACCCGGCGCCGGGCGGTGCTGCGCGGCGGCCGGCAACCCGGCCACAAGCTGGCACACCTCGCCCGCGCCCTGAGCCTAGCCCCACCACCGCCCCCAGCATCCTGGACCGCACCGGGGGACCAGGCCAGGGCCGGCGCCCTGCTGCCGCCCGGCCCGCTGATCGGCCTAGGACCCACGGCGAACTGGTCCGGCAAGGCCTGGCCGCCCGACCGCTTCGCATCACTCTTCCAAGCCGTGCGAGACCAGGCGCTCCCCGGCGCCCGCCCCGTGGTGTTCGCCGGCCCAGGCCCAGCCGAGGCATCCATGGCCGCCCCCGTCCTGGCCGCCCTGCCGGACGCCGTGGACCTGACCGGCCAACTGACCCTCCCCGAAGCCTCGGCCTGCCTCGCCCGCTGCGCCCTGTTCGTCGGCAACGACTCCGGCCTGATGCACCTTGCCGCCGCCGCCGGCGCCCCAACCCTAGGCCTATTCGGCCCGACCCCGGCCACCGAGTATGCCCCCTCCGGCCGCTATGCCGCCGCCGTCCTGGCACCCGGCCCGCCCGGCGCCGCTCCCATTGCCGACCTGCCGCTACAGGCCGCAATTGCCGCCGCCCTGGCGCTGCTGGACCAGGCGCGGCCTTGAGGATCGCCCACATCATGGCCGGCGCCCCGGCCGGCGGCGCCGAGCTGTTCTTCGAGCGCCTAGCCGCCGCGCAGCAAGCGTCCGGCGAAACGATACTACCCCTGATCCGGCACGACCCCGCCCGCGCAGGCCGGCTCTCCGCAGCCGGCCTGGCGCCAATCCAGCTCGGTTTCGGCGGCGCGCTAGACCTCCTGACCCGCCCCCGCCTGCGCCTCGCGCTGCGCCGCTTCGCCCCCCGAGTCGCCGTCGCCTGGATGAACCGCGCCGCACGCATGGCGCCCCGCGGCCCTTGGGTACTGGCCGGCCGGCTGGGCGGCTACTACGACCTGCGTTACTACCGTCGCTGCGACCACCTAATCGGCAACACCCGAGGCATCACCGACTGGATCATCGCCCAGGGCTGGCCCGCTGCAAGAGTCCATCATTTGCCCAATTTCTCTCCCGACCTGCGCGGCGCCGCCCCCGCCGTCCTGCCAACACCCCCCGGTGCCCCAGTCGTCCTCGCGCTGGGCCGCCTCCACCGCAACAAGGCATTCGACATCCTGATCCGCGCCCTGCCGCTACTGCCCGGCGTCCACGCCGTCATCGCCGGCGAAGGGCCAGAGCGCCCCGCCCTCCTAACCCTCGCCTCCCAGGAGGGCGTAGCCGACCGCCTGCACCTGCTGGGCTGGCGGACAGACCAGGCCGCCCTGCTCGCCGCCTGCACCGTCCTGGCCTGCCCCAGCCGCCACGAGCCCCTAGGCAACGTCGTGCTGGAAGCCTTCTCCGCCGCCCGCCCCGTAGTGGCCGCCGACGCCGCCGGCCCGTCCGAGCTGATCGCCCACGGCACCACCGGCCTCCTGATCCCCCGCGAAGACCCAACCCGCCTAGCCCAAGCCCTAAACGCCATCCTGCAAGACTCCGCCCTGGCCACCTGCCTAGCCGCCGCTGGCCGCGCCCACTTCGAGGCCGAGCACCAACCCGCCCCTGTCCTCCGCCGCTGGCACTCCGCCCTGGCCCAGATGGAGCCAGCCTGATGTGCGGCATAGCCGGCCTGGCCATGTCGCCGGGCAGCCCTCCGCCCAGCCCCGCCACCCTCGCCGCGCTCACGGCAGCGCTAGCCCACCGCGGCCCCGACGGCACCGGGCAGGCAGCGGTCGGCCGCATCGCCCTGGTGCAAACCCGCCTGGCCATCGTAGACCTCGCCGGCGGCGACCAGCCCCTCTACGCCGGCCCCGCCGCCCTGGTCGCCAATGGCGAGATCTACAACGACCCCGCCCTCCGCGCCGGCCTGCCCGGCACCCGCTTCACCACCGGCAGCGACTGCGAGCCCCCCCTGCACCTATGGCTCCGCGACGGCCCCGCCTACGCCGCCCACCTCCGCGGCATGTTCGCCATCGCCATCCACGAGCGCGCCCAGCGCAGCGTGACCCTCACCCGCGACCCCTTCGGCATCAAGCCGCTCTACACCGCCCCCATCGAGGGCGGCCTAGCCTTCGCCTCGGAACCGCAAGCCCTCCTGGCCGCCGGCCTGGTCCGCCGCACCCTGCGCCCCGCCGCACGCGAGGAACTGCTGCAACTGCAATTCACCTCCGGCGCCGACACCATCTTCGCCGGCATCCAGCGCGTCCTCCCCGGCGAAACCCTGCAAGTCGCCGACGGCCACATCCTAGACCGCCACCGCGCCCCGGCCCTGCCCGACGGCGGCCCGGAATCCATCACCGAAGACGCCGCCCTATCCCGCCTGGACCGCGCCCTCATGGAAAGCGTTGACCTGCACCAGCGCAGCGACGTCCCCTACGGCATGTTCCTATCCGGCGGCGTGGACAGCGCCGCCGTCCTGGCCTGCATGGCCCGGCTGAACAGCACCCCAGTCCTGGCCTACACCGCCGGCTTCGACGCCCCCGGCGCCGCCGACGAGCGCGAGCACGCCGCCGACGTCGCCCGGGCCGCCGGCGCCCACCACGAAACGCTAGAAATTACCGAGGCAATGGTCTGGCGCCACCTGCCGGAGATCGTCGCCGCCATGGACGACCCCGCCGCCGACTACGCCATCATCCCCTCCTGGTTCCTCGCCCGCCGCGCCCGCCAGGACGTCAAGGTCGTCCTCTGCGGCGAAGGCGGCGACGAGGTATTCGGCGGCTACGGCCGTTACCGCAGCGCCATGCGCCCCTGGTGGCAGGGCGGCCGCGTCATGCGCAGCCGCGGCGCTTTCGACAAGCTCGACGTGCTGCGCCCCCGTCCCCAAGGCTGGCGCGACGGCCTGGCCGCAGCCGAGGCCAGCGCCGCCCAACCCGGCCGCACCCGCCTGCAAGTGGCCCAAGCCACCGACGTAGCCGACTGGCTCCCCCACGACCTGCTGCTGAAGCTGGACCGCTGCCTGATGGCACACGGCGTCGAGGGCCGCACCCCCCTGCTGGACCCCGCCGTCACCGCCGCCGCCTACCGCCTGCCGGACGCCATGAAGGTCCGCGACGGCCGCGGCAAGTGGCTGCTGCGCCAATGGCTGTCCCAGGCCATGCCCGCCGCCCGGCCCTTCGCCCCCAAGCAGGGCTTCACGGTCCCGGTTGGCGCCTGGATCGCCGCCCAGGGCGCCCGCCTGGGTCCGCTGGTCGCGGCGCAGCCGGGCGTTGCTGAAATCGCCGATCCGGACCGGGTTGCGGCCCTGTTCCGTGCCGCCGGGTCCGGGCGGCACGAGGGCTTCGCGGCCTGGACGCTGCTGTTCTACGCGCTATGGCACCGCACGCACATCCTGGGCCGGACGCCAGCGGGCGACGTATTCGAAACTCTCGGCAGCTAAAATGAGCCTTGGAGAACTTCGCATGGGTCAAGCTCTCTGAACGACGAGAGCATAGGGCGTAGTAGAACACGACTCAGCCGGCCCCCAAACCGGGCATCATGGCACTTGGTGCTTTATGATGCCGTGGTCCGGGGAGCAAGCGGACGGAAAGCCTATGTAAGGCCGGTCCAACCAACGACTGTGGGTTAGTCGCACTACTCCTAACTTCCGCGACCACGACCACACTCCAAGCGGCCCGGGCGCTCTTCTGTTGCAAAAGCATGTCGCAGAAGGGCAGGGCGCCGCGACAAGCTGCGCGACACGGCCTTATAGGTTTTCCGTTCGCTTGCTCCTCGGCCCCCTGTTCCTCCCGTTCCATGGCGCAACCCCTGGCCGTCGCAGAGCTATGCGACAACCAGGGGCCTTGGCGCCGTGTCGCTCCCTGACAATCAGCCTCAAACTTAACCCTAGCCCGCGGCAACCCCACCAAAGATCATTGCATCGTCGCGATCATGATTTCTCGTCCTGATCGCTGCGCCATAACGGACCATGCCGAAGCCAGCCAAAGCAAAAGCCAGCAGTGCGAACGACGCTGGCTCCGGGACGCCAAGGACCGTGCCGCTCTGTGCGGTCACAAACCCAACGGTCTGGTTGTCCGACTCGTAGCCGCCATCCGCCGGGCTTTCCTCGAAATGGACGCTGTTGAAGGTACCCGTTGTGTCGAAGAAGTTGACGAAAGCATAGAGTTGGCCGCTGTTGTAATCTAGGAATGTCGTGTTCGGGTTGCCGCAGTATGGGTTCGATTTGCTGCACGCCCCTAGGGCACTGATCAGGTCGGTCGGCGTGAAGCTGTAGACCAACGTGCTGTTGTTATAGAACGAGACCTCGTTGCCGGCGTCCAATGCCGACAGCCAAAAGCCGAAGTAGTTGATCCCAGTCGCAAGGGTGGTGGTCAGCGACACCTGGTAGGGTGTTCCCCCGAACGCGACCGCATACTTCCCGGCGCCGCCAGCGCCACCATACTCATCGGCGGGGTTGATCTGCACACTAGAGTAGGCGCCGGTGATAATCCCGCCAGTACCGAAGTCCGTGGTGAAGCCGGTTTTGGACGTTCGCGTGTCGAAGCTCTCGACGCCGATTACGCAGGTCGCTGAGCCATGGTTTGCGCACAGGGCGGCCTGGTTGGCGTTCTGGACGCCAGGCGCCTCGAAGCTGGTCTGGAACACGTCGGCCTTCGCCGGGCCGCTTGATGCGCTGAGAGCCGCCGCAAAACCCAGGAAGGCCGTCAGCGTGGGCCGGGCAAGCCGGCGAAGGTTTAAGGAGTTCATTGCATTTGGGTCCATTAGGTTGCGGGCCTAGCATAACCCGCCGCACGCCTTCCGTTGCCCATACGAACAGTTTAGAATTGTTCGCATGTTGCACTGACGCTAACAAGCAGACAACAATCGCTTGGTCAGCCGGCGACGCCGCGCCAGGCAGTCCAGGCAACACGCCCAAGGCCACCACGAACCTCCGGCTCAACCCTCATCCTGATCGCCGCACCTCAACGGACCATGCCGAAGCCAGCCACAGCGAAGGCCAGCAGTGCGAACGACACTGGCTCCGCGATGCCAAGGACCGTGCCGCTCCATGCGGTCACGAACCCAACGGTCTGCTTGTCCGACCCGTAGCCGCCAAGCGACGGGTTTTCCCGGAAATGGGCGCCGTCGAAGGTGCCCGTCATGTCGGAAAAATTGACGAAAGCATAAAGTTGACTGCTGTTCTGGCCTAGATGGTCTGCGTTCGGGTTGCCGCAGTATGCGTTCGATTTGCTGCACGACCCCAAGGCGTTGATCAGGTCGGCTGGCGTGAAGCTGTAGAAATGCGTGCCGCCATTGTAGAGCGCGACCTCGTTGCCAGCGTCCAATGCCGACAGCCAATAGCCGAAGTAGTTGATCCCAGTCGCAAGTCTGGCGGTCAGCGACACCTGGTAGGGTCTCGCGGTGAACGCGACCGCATACTGCCCGGCACCGCCCGTGCCGCCATACTGATCGGCGGCGCCGATCTGCACTTCGGAGTAGGCGCCGGTGATGGTCCCGCCAGTGCCGAAGTCCGTGGTGAAGCCGGTGTTGGACGTTTGCGTGTCGAAGCTCTCGACGCCGATTGTCCAGGTCCCTGAACCAATAGCTGCGCACAGGGCGGTCTGGTTGGCGTTCTGGACGCCAGGCGCCTCGAAGCTGGTCTGGAACACGTCGGCCTTCGCCGGGCTGCTTGATGCGCTGAGAGCCGCCGCAAAACCCAGGAGGACCGTCAGCATGGGCCGGGCAAGCCGGCAAAGGAACAAGGAGGTCATTGCATCTGGGCCCACGAAGTTGCAGGCCTAGACTAACCCGCCACACGCTTAGGTTGCATAAGCAAACAGTTTGCAATTGTTCTTGTTTTGTATCAATGCTGACAAGCCAACAACAATCGCTCGGCCAACCGGCGACACCGCGCCAGGCAGTCCAGGCAACACGCCCAAGGCCACCACGAACCTCCGGCTCAACCCACGGCAGCCAAGCCTCCCATAGGCATGACTCCATCAGTCCGGTTCCATCTCAGACTCCCCGCCGTACGGAACAGGACCGCCTCTCACAACTGTGTCGCAGGCCATCGTTTCAGCCCGCGACAGCCATGCCACGGCGGGCTTAGCTGCGCCCCAACTTCGCCCTGGACAGATGGAGGCTTGGGGAAAAATTACTGAAGTCGGTAGTCATGCCTCGTTACTATTTCGTCCTGTCCAGCAAGGACGGTCTGATGGATGACATCGAGGGAACCGAGTTGCCGGACCTGGCCGCGGCGCGCCAGGAGGCCGAGAAGGACGTCGAATATCTCCGTCAGCCCAGGGTCGGCGGGCGGCGAAATTGGGCCGGGTGGGCGATGCAGGTGCGTGACGATGGCGGCGCCGTGCTGTTCGTCGTGCCATTCAGCCGGTCGGCCCGCGCCAAGCAGCGTGCGCAACGGACCTGAGGCACTAGGCAGAGGGCGACCCATGCTCCGCCGTGCCAGGGCGTCGCGTGGCGGGCCTGCCCGGACCCGGATCGCAAGTGGCTAGGGCAGCGGATTTTGTGCAACGCGGCAACGGCGCCACCGCACGCCGTCCCGTATGCAACGGCACGCAATCGGAGGAGATCATGGCCTATTTCAGGATCGTAGGTGTCGGCGCGCAGGCGCCAGAGCCGATCGAGAGGATCGCCCTCACCGCCGCCGCGGCAGAGGTCGAATGCAGCAACCTGCAGCGGCTATGCGGCAGGTATGGCAGGGTCGAGGTGTCAGGAAAGAACGGCCGCGCGATCTCGCTCGAACGGTTGCGCCGACTCGCCCAAAGCGAGACCGTCCCAGGCTGCGGCGAAGGCGGAAACGCACATATCCCAGGCCCGAAGATCCCAGGATAACCCGCGGCGCCGTTCGCAACCGGGCCCGGCCAGGGCTGCGACGCCCTACCGGAGCACCCCTGAAAATATAACAGGTGCGTATCGCAGCCGTACCGTGTAAAGTATGCTACCGCTTGCAACGACCCTTGGGCGCAAGCGGCTGAGAGATGTTTAGCGCTCCCGCCTCCCTTTGAGGAGTGCATGCACCTTGAGCGTCACCACCCCGCCGCCGCCCGCAAACATGCTGCTGTCCGCCCTGCCGTCGGCCGAAATGTCGCGGCTTCACCCCCTGCTGACGCGCGTGCGCTGGGTCAACGGCCAAGCCCTGCACGAGGCCAGTGAGCGCATCGAGCAAGTATTCTTCGTCGAGCAGGGCTTCGCCTCCGTAGTCGGCCACGCGGACGACGGCGGCAACGGCGTCGAGGTCGGCCTGATCGGGCGGGAGGGCATGGTCGGATACCCGGTCCTGCTCAGCCCACAGGCATCGGCCTTCAACCGGGCCATGGTGCAAACGCCGGGCGGCGCCCTTCGCATGTCGGCATTGGCGTTGCGCGGCAACCTCGAAGCTCTGCCCGTGCTGAGCCGGCTGCTGTCCGACGCGCTGCAGGTATTCATGGCTCAGGTCGCGCAAACGGCCGCCTGCAACAGCCAGCACAGCCTGTCGCAACGCCTGGCGCGTTGGCTGCTGCTGGCGCACGACCGGGTGGATGGCAACGAGCTGGCGCTCACGCAGGACTTCCTGGGCACCATGCTTGCTGTGCGGCGGGCCGGGGTGACGAACGCCCTTGGGGCGTTGCAAGCCGCCGGATTGGTTGATCAGCGGCGCGGCCGCGTCACCATAATCGACCGGCCCGGCCTGGAGGCTGCCGCGTGCGGCTGCTACGGGCGCGTCGTGGCGTTCACCACCACGGTGGCAGCCCAGAACCCCGGAAGCCCGGACCCGGCGGACCTAGCGGCCTAACGCCGCCGCCCACTCGCACCGCCCGCCCACCGCGACCCGGCCAAGCCGCACTGCCAAACCCGTCGCCGGGCCAGGGAATCGCTCCCTGGAAGCACCGGCTCCCTACGCGGACAACGGGCGTTCGACTGCCTGGGTCCCACCTTCGAAGTCCCGCCCACGTCTTCGCAGCGACGCGGCAAACCCCATGCCCGACAGGCAAAAGGCGACTGCCGGCCTCCCGCAGATATGTGCGCAGCCGTGTCGCCGGCAGTCCCGTCGCCGTCCCCACGTCACCTTCTCAACCCGCCTCAAGCAATCCTTGACGCTCCCACCCCGACAATGTTCTTGTTCCGTTCATGTCGGCATCAGCAACCCAGGCCACCCCGCAAGACGACCCCGGCCAGCAAGCCGCGGCCATGCCCACCCACCGCGAGGCCCTGGACGACCTCATCAACATGGGCACCGGCATCGCCCGCCTGCTGCACGCCCAGGCCTTTGCCCAGGCTGCCCAGCAGACCACAATTCCCACGCAGCAGACCGCAGTTCCCGCGCCGCACGCGACCGCCCAACCCGCGACGGAAGCCAGTGACGAGCAGCCCACCCCGGCTCCGGCGCCCAGCACCACGCCAGGCACCCTCATCAAGACCGCCGCCGCCTTCGACCAGATCGCCCGGGCCGTCCGCCGCTGCATCGCCCTCGCGCAGACCCTGGACGACCCCAAGCAGCCCAACCGCGACCCGGCCCAAGACCGCACCACCACCCGCAAGCGCATCCTCCGCGCCGTCGAGGACGCCATCCAGCGCCCGCCAGACAA